>CAJFNF010000019.1 GCA_904394215.1 uncultured Faecalibacterium sp. | reverse complement strand
AAGCTAAAACTAAACGGCCTGAGCCCTGTGCAATACAGGATTCAGACCGTTCACGTTGCTTGATGTTAAATTTTGTCTAACTTTTGGGGGTCATTTCAGGGGGAACGGGGAATGTGTGGCTGTTTTGCCAGGAGGCAGCCGGCGCTGGAAGCATTTAGTTCTCGGCCAGGTTGCCGGTATAGAGCTGGTAATACTTGCCCTTCTTGGCGATCAGTTCGTCGTGGCTGCCCCGCTCGATGATCCGGCCCTGTTCCAGGACCATGATGCAGTCGGCGTTGCGGACGGTGGACAGGCGGTGAGCGATCACAAAGGTGGTGCGGCCGTACATCAGGCCGTCCATGCCCGCCTGCACCAGGGCCTCGGTGCGGGTATCAATCGAGCTGGTGGCCTCGTCCAGGATCAGCACCGGCGGGTCGGCCACGGCCGCCCGGGCAATGGCCAGCAGCTGGCGCTGGCCCTGGGACAGGTTGGCGCCGTCGCCGGTCAGCATGGTGTTGTAGCCGTCGGGCAGACGGGTGATAAAGCCGTCGGCGTTGGCCAGCTTGGCGGCGGCGATGCACTCCTCATCGGTGGCATCCAGCCGGCCGTAGCGGATGTTGTCCATGACGGTGCCGGTGAACAGATGGGTGTCCTGCAGCACGATGCCCAGGCTGCGCCGCAGGTCGTCCTTCTTGATCTTGCGGATGTTGATGCCATCATAGCGGATCCGGCCGTCCTGGATGTCGTAGAACCGGTTGATCAGGTTGGTGATGGTGGTCTTGCCGGCGCCGGTGGAGCCCACGAAGGCGATCTTTTCGCCGGGCAGGCCGTAGAGGTTGATGTCGTGGAGGACTGTCTTTTCGGGGGTGTAGCCGAAGTCCACCGCCGAGAACCGGATGTCGCCCTCCAGCTTGGTGTAGGTGAGGGTGCCGTCGTGGTGGGGGTGTTTCCAGGCCCACATGCCGGTCCGCTCAGGGGTCTCCACCAGGTTGTTGTCGGCGTCATATTTGGCGTTGACCAGGGTGACGTAGCCCTCGTCCACCTCGGGCTGTTCGTCCATCATGGCGTAAATACGCTCGGCGCCGGCCAGGGCCATGATGACGCTGTTGGCCTGCATGGACACCTGGCTGATGGGCATGTTGAAGCTCTTGTTCAGGGCCAGGAAGGCCATGACGGTGCCCAGGGTCATGCCGGCCAGGCCGTTGACCGCCAGGGCGGCGCCCAGGATGGCGCACAGGGCGTAGCTGACGTTGCCCAGCTGGGCGTTGACAGGCATCATGATGTTGGCGAAGCCGTTGGCGCGGATGGAGCTCTCCTTCAGCTTGCCGTTCAGTTCCCGGAAGCCGGCCAGGGTCTTGTCCTCATGGGTGAAGACTTTGACCACCTTCTGGCCTTCCAGCATCTCCTCGATGTAGCCGTTGACGGCGCCCAGGTCCCGCTGCTGGGAGATGAAGTACTTGCCGCTCTGGGCGCTGATCTTCTTGGAGCAGAACAGCATCAGGGCCACCATGCACAGGGTCAGCACCGTCATGGGGATGTCCAGGATGCACATGCTGATGAACACCGACAGGATGGTGATGACGCTGGAGATCAGCTGCGGGATGCTCTGGCTGATCATCTGGCGGAGGGTGTCCACGTCGTTGGTGTACACCGACATGATGTCGCCGTGAGGATGGGTGTCAAAGTAGCGGATGGGCAGGCTCTCCATGTGGGTGAACAGCTCGATGCGGATGTTCCGCATGGTGCCCTGGGTCACGTTGACCATAATCCGTGCGTTGGCCCAGGAGGCCAGGATGCCCACCAGATAGATGCAGCCGATCTTGACCAGGGCGCCCACCAGGGGGCCGAAGTCGGTGCTCTGCTGCTGGACCATGGGGGTGATGTAGTCGTCAATCAGGGTCTGGAGGAACAGGCTGGCCCGGACGTTGGCGAAGGCGCTGAGGAAGATGCAGACCAGCACCACCACGCAGTGGGGCGCGTAGTGCTTGAACACCTCACCCATAATCCGTTTCAGCAGCTTGCCGGGATTGGCCACCTTGGGACGGGGCCGGCCGGCCATGCCGCCGCGGGGACCGTGAATGGCGCGAACATTCTGCTGTGCCATTAATCCTCACCTCCCTGTTTGTCGAAGTCGCCGCCGCCCTGGGTCTGGCTGGTGTAGACTTCCTGGTAAATCTTGTTGGTGGCCAGCAGCTCCTCGTGGGTGCCCAGGCCGTCAATCCGGCCGTTGTCCAGTACCAGGATGCGGTCAGCATTCTGGACCGAGGAAATCCGCTGGGCGATGATGATCTTGGTGGTGCCGGGCAGCTTCTCGCGGAAGGCCTGGCGGATCTTGGCGTCGGTGGCGGTGTCCACCGCGCTGGTGGAATCGTCCAGAATCAGGACTTTGGGGTTGCGCAGCAGGGCGCGGGCGATGGTCAGGCGCTGTTTCTGGCCGCCCGAGACGTTGGAGCCGCCCTGCTCAATCCATGTATTGTACTTGTCGGGGAAGCGCTCGATGAACTCATCGGCGCAGGCCAGCTTGCAGGCCTCAATGCACTCCTCCTCGGTGGCGTTCTCGTTGCCCCAGCGGAGGTTATCCAGGATGGTGCCCGAGAACAGCACGTTCTTCTGGAGCACCATCGACACGTCGTGGCGCAGCACATCCAGGTCGTAGTCCCGGACATCCACGCCGCCCACCCGGACGGTGCCGCCGGACACGTCGTACAGGCGGGGGATCAGCTGGACCAGAGAGGACTTGGCGCTGCCGGTGCCGCCGATGATGCCCAGGGTCTCGCCTGGCTTGATGGTGAAGGTGATGTCATTGAGGACGGGGCTGCCGGTGCCGTGCTTGTACATAAAGGAGACGTGGTCGAACTCCACGCCGCCGTCCCGCACCGTTTCCACAGGCTTTTTGGCGGGGGGCAGGTCGGAGGTCTCGTCCAGCACCTCGATGACGCGGTGGCAGGAGGCCACCGACATGCTCAGCATGACGAACACCATACTCAGCATCATCAGGGACATCAGGATATTCATCACATAGCCGAACAGGGCGTTGAGCTGGCCGGTGGTGATGGTGCCCTGCAGCACGAAGTGGGCGCCGAACCAGGACAGGGCCAGGTTGCAGCCGTAAACCGCCATCAGCATGGAGGGGTTGTTGAAGCTCAGGCGGCTCTCAGCCTTGACGAACTGATTGTACAGGTTCTGGCAGGCTTTGGTGTACTTGTCGTCCTCGTGCTGCTCCCGGACAAAGCTCTTGACCACCCGGATGGCGGCCACGTTTTCCTGCACCGAGGCGTTCAGGCTGTCGTAGCTCTTGAACACACGGTCGAAAATCTTGATGGTGGGGAACATGATGCAGCTCAGCACCAGCAACAGGAACAGGATGGCCACCAGGAAAATCAGGGTCAGCTTGGGGTTGATGAGGACGGCCATGGCCAGGGCAAATACCAGATGGACGGGGGCCCGCACGCACATGCGCACCAGCATCTGGAAGGCGTTCTGGATGTTGGTGACGTCGGTGGTCATACGGGTCACCAGGCCTGCGGTGGAGAATTTGTCGATGTTGGAAAACGAATACTGCTGGATCCGCTCAAACATGGCGTCGCGCAGGTTCCCGGCGTAGCCGGCAGAGGCCTTGGCGGCCATACGGCCGGCCGACAAGCCCAGGAACAGGGCGAACAAGGCCACCAGGAAGGTGAGCAGGCCATACTTGAGCACGGCGTTCATGTCTCCCTTTTCGATGCCCTGGTCGATGATGTAGGACATCAACAGGGGGAGCAGAACGTCCATGATGGCCTCGAGCGCGGACAAAAGCGGCGTGATGATGGCAGCGCTTTTGTACTCGCCGAGATGGGAGGCCAACTTCTTGAACATGGGTCATTCCTCCTACTGGGGGGCAGAACCCGGCAGGCCGGGATCTGTCCCAAAGTTTGAATTGTTTGAGTGCGAACAAATTTGTTTTGCATCGAACATTGTAACCAGAGGAAAACCGGTTGTCAACCGGTTTTCGGAAGGTTTCAAAGTCTGTTCACAGTTTGTTTAAGAGTGAAGAGGCGGGGGATTATTCCATCCCGGCCCGCAGCTTGTTCAAAAGGCGCAGCAGTTCGGCGTTTTCTTCCTCGGTCAGCAGGCTGGAGATGAACTGGTCGGTCTGGCGGAAGCTGAGGATGATCTGCTGGTGGGCTTTGGCGCCCTCTTCGGTGAGGACCAGCCGCTTGAGCCGGGCGTCCTGGGGGACGCCAACCCGGCGGATGTAGCCTTTTTTCTCCATCAGCTGCAGGATGTTGGTGACGGTGGAACGGGTGATGGAAAAGGCCCGCTCCACGTCCCGCTGAAACACCTCCCGATCCCGGCATTCATACAGGTATGCCAGGATCCAGCCGTGCATGGCTGTGACATCCTCTACGCCGTTGAGCCGGCTGTAATGGTTGACCCGGCGGGAGATCAGGTTGTTGACCCGGCGGATCTGGGCCGGGATGACCTGGGGCAGATCTTTGGGGACCTTTTTGAACAGGGTGTCTTCCACCGATAGGGGAAGGTCTTTTTTTTGAGTGGCCATGCCGATAGGACTCCTTTGCATCTACAGTAAAAAACAAATCGTTTTACAGCTGAACTGTACGGATCATAACAATTTGATACAGAACCATTATGAAAAAAGAAAGCGGGTTTGTCAAGCCTCATCCGGTGACAAATCCGCGAAAAAAACAAAGGAAACGTCTGTTACGCTAGCATGGCGGCGGCCGCCTCGGGCAGAGTGAAGGAGGGGTCCAGCATTTGGAGCAGCCGCTCGGGGCGGTTGGTGACAATGGAGGTGGGGTTCATGGCCAGGATGCTCTCGAGATCATATACCCCGTCCACCGGCCAGGGGGCCGCCTCGATCCCCATGGCCTCCACCTGCTGGACCAGGTCCCGGTCCCGGAAGCAGGTGTTGTACTGGCAGCTGAGAACCTCGGGCTGAAAGTCCAGGGTGGACAGGTAGGACACCAGGTCGTGCTGGGACAGCAGGCTCTGCAGCAGTTCAAAGAGGTTCTGGCCCGGATAATCCGAGGTGAGGGCCCAGATGCGGTCCATGGTCCAGCGGGCCGGGCTGATGTTTTCGTCGTCCAGGGAGGTGCTCTGGGACAGCTCCATCAGGGTCTGGGTGGCCTGTTCCTGGCCGTCCAGGGCCAGGCCGTTCTCGTCGGTCTCCAGGCCGATGGCCTGGAGCAGGGCGGGGGGCGGCGACAGATAGGAGTCCAGAGAGTTCAGGGTCAAGACCCCCACCCGCTGGTCGGGGGCCAGCTTTTTCACCCGGCTGAGGATGCCATGGTTGAAAGATGTGACAATGATTTTATCGGCGATGCCGGAACTTTCCACCTCTTCCACGATCCGCTGGGCAAAGGCGTCCTGGTCGGTGGTGGCGTTAGCCCCCAAGGGGGATTTGAACTCCACCTGGATGTGGTCCACGGCGCTACAGACATCCAGCGCTTCGGCCAGGGTGGGGATCTGTTCACCGGCCCATTTTTCCCCCTTCCAGCTGCCGAAATCCAGGGTCTTCAGCTCGGCCAGGGTGCACTGGGGGATGACTTTGTGCACCGGGCAGTGGAGGTCGGTGATGTACTCGTGATGAACCACCAGCTGGTTGTCTGCTGTGAGCAGGGTATCAAACTCAACGCCGTCCACCCCCATGTTGATGGCCAGCCGGAAGGCAGACAATGTATTTTCAGGCGCCAGATGGGAGGCGCCCCTGTGTGCAATGACTTTGGGCCGCATAAGCAGCCTCCTTTCCGTATTCGGTGTTCCAGTATACTGACATAGGGGTGGATTGGCAAGGGATTTCACAAAAAGTTTTCGGGTAAAAACCCCGTTTCACAAACAAAAAAGCCGGCGGCAGACAGGTCATTGGATCTATCCGCCGCCGGCAGCTTCATTTACCTTTTAATGGTGCAGGGATCCCGCGCCGATGGAAAGCCGGATCAGGAGAGCACCAGGGGCCACAGAGTGGCGCTGGTGCCGTTGATCCGGACCGGCACAAGACCCGGCGCCGGGAAGTAACGGGTGCTCATGACGAAGGAACCCCCGTTGAGGAAAATCTCCAGGCTGGAGGTGTCTGCCACCACCTGCAGGGAGCGGCAGGGGATATCCAGCACCAGATGGCGCTCTTTCCGGCCGCCGCTGATGGAGGGATCGGTAAACTGGAGGGACACCGTCCGGGAGGATTCGTGGTAGGTGAGGACCAGGCCCTCGGCCACCGTCAGGCAGAAGCTGCCCAGAGGGGCGGCGGTCAGCTCAAAGCAGGGGTCTACCGACAAAGTCGCGTTGGGAACCAGCGAGACGGCCTCCCCCCGCAGGGCTTTCAGCTCCTGGGCCGGCGTCTGGAGCAGGGAACCGTCGGAGGCCAGGGTCAGCTCCCGGGGGACGGTCATGCAGTGCTGCCAGCCGTAGTCGGCGGTGGGGTTGGTATAGGGGGCGTCGGGCATCCCCATCCAGCCCAGCTGGAGCCGCCGGACGCCGTCGGTGAAGCTCTGGGGCGCGTAGTAGTCAAAACCGTAGTCCAGCAGGTGGAAGCCGCCCAGCCGGCAGCTGCCCCGGAAATCGCCGTACAGCGGGAAGTAGCCGCAGCCGTAGACGTTCTGGCATTCATACCCCTGGGGGGATGCCATCAGGTACCACTGGCCCTCCAGCTCAAAGAGGTCGGGGCACTCCCACATATAGCCCATGGGCTCCGGGGTGGTGATGGTGTTGCAGTGGCGCCAGCTGCGCTTGTCCTCGCTCTCAAAGACCAGAACCTCGCCCCGGCTGTCCTCGGTGCGGGCGCCCAGCACCAGGTAGTACCGGCCGTCCTGGGCCCAGACTTTGGGGTCCCGCACATGGCAGGACAGGCCCGCCGGATAGTCCCGGTTGTGGAGCAGGCATTCCTTGGTGTCAATGGCGATGCAGTCCTGGCTGGTGGCCAGGCAGAGGTTGTTCTCACGGCCGGTGTTGATGTGGTCGTAGTCGCCGGGCAGCTTGATGTTGCCGGTGTAGAACAGCCACAGCTTGCCGTCCTCATAGAGGGCCGAGCCGGAATAGGCGCCGTGGCAGTCAAAGGGCTCGTCGGGGTAGAGCATCACCGGCTGCTGCTCCCAGTGGAGCAGGTCCCTGCTGGTGACGTGGGCCCACATCTTGACGCCGCCGTTGGGGTTGAAGGGGCTGTACTGGTAAAAGACATGGTAGGTGTCTCCCACCTTGCACAGGCCGTTGGGGTCGTTGAGCCAGCCCACCGGCGGCTGGATGTGGAACCGCTGGCGGTGGGGGTCGGAGGCCGCTTTGGGGGCCTCCAGCTTTTCAATCAAGGGGACAAGACGCTTCAGGTCCCGCTGTAATGCGTTCATTCAGCTGCTTCCTCCGGTTTCCAGATCAGCCAGGTCACCACAAAGGCCACCACGAAGGCAATGGCGATGGTGATGATATACTGCAGGGGCATCTGCAGGCACAGCAGGACGCCGAAGATGCCGGTGACGCCGGTGCCGGTGGCGCCAAGGCCCACAATGCTGGCGTACAGGGCGCCGCAGGCGCCGCCCACCAGGCCGCCGATGAAGGGCTTGAAGAAGCGGAGGTTGACGCCGAAGATGGCGGGCTCGGTGATGCCCATGCAGGCCGACAGGGCAGAGGGCAGGGCCATCGACTTGATCTTGCCGTTCTTGCTCTTGAGGGCCACAGCCAGAGCGGCACCGCCCTGGCCCATGTTGGCGGCGCTGGCCAGAGGCAGCCAGAAGGTCAGACCGTACTGGGCCAGCTGGCCCAGGTCGATGATGGTGTACATGTGGTGGATGCCGGCCACAACGGTGATGGCGTACAGGCCGCCCATCACAAAGGAACCGATGCCGAAGGGCAGGGTGATCAGAGCCTGGACACCGCCGATGATGCTGTTCTCAATGGTGGTGAAGATGGGTCCGATGATGGACAGGGTCAGATAGCCGGTGACAAAGACCGAGACCAGCGGGGTGACGAACAGGTCGATCATGGCGGGCACCACCTTGTGGAGCCGCTTCTCAATCTGGCACATGACCCAGACAGCGATGATGACCGGGATCACGTGGCCCTGGTAGCCCACCAGGGGCACCGAGTACAGGCCGCCGAACACCGGCTGCATCACCTCGACGCCCTCCGAGACGGTCCAGGCGTTCTGCAGGTTGGGGTGGATCATGATCATGCCGATGACGGCGCCCAGGAACTGGTTGCCGCCGAACACCTTGGCCGCTGCAAAGGCGATCAGGATGGGCAGGAAGGTGTAGGCCGTGTTGGAGAACAGGTCGGCGAACACGTAGATGGAGCCGGAGGTGTCAATGTCCAGGAAGCCGTTGTTGACCATGAACTTGAGGGCTTCCATGATGCCCATCAGGAAGCCGGAGGCCACGATGGCCGGGATGATGGGCACAAAGATGTCGCCCAGGGTCTTGATCAGCCGCTGGGGCAGGGGAGCCTTGGCGGCCGCAACCCGCTTGACATCCTCCTTGGTGCCCCCCTGAACGCCGGACAGGGCGATGAAGGCGTCGTACACCTTGTTGACGGTGCCGGTGCCGAAGATGATCTGGAGCTGGCCCTGGGCTTCAAAGACGCCCTTGGCCCCCTCGGCATCCTCCAGAGCCTTCTTGTTCACTTTGCTGTTGTCGGCAATCACCAGGCGGAGCCGGGTGGCACAATGGGCTGCAGACACCACGTTGGATGCGCCGCCGATGGCGTCCAGCACCTGCTGGGCTGACTTGTTGTAATCCATAAAAACGTTTTCTCCTTTCTTTTTCAACCGCAATGCCTCTCGCACCCTCTTTAAAAGAGAGAACGATTTCATTTTCTGTCTATAGTATAGACGATTTTTCGACGGATTTCCATACACAGAAGGGACAAAAGCCCGGTTTGTATGTTATCAATTTCAGTATGTTTCAGAAAAAAGGGCGGTTATTCCGCCCAAATGTTTTCCTCCGGGGAAGCGTCCCCGGTAGAGGCCCGGGGCCGCAGGGCATAGCCCAGTACCTGGTTCTCTGGTTTGGTGTGGGGGTCGGCCAGATGCTCCAGCAGCATTTCGGCGGCCATCCGGCCGGCGGTCCGGTAGTGGAGCTGGACGCTGGTGATGGGAACATAGGCCACCCGGCCCGCCTCGCTGTCCCCCACGGCGGTAATCATCAGGTCCTCGGGGACCCGGATGCCGTGGCTGCGGCAGTACTGCAGGGCGCCGATGGCGATGGAGTCGGTGGCGCAGAACAGGCAGTCCAGAGAGGGCTCCCGCTCCAGCAGGGTGCTGGCCTGCTCGTAGCCCGACTCCATATTGAAGGCCGCAATGCTGGTGCGGCCGGGGCGCAGGGGGACGCCTGCCTCCCGCAGGGCATCCTCAAAGCCCCGGCGGCGGTCCAGGCCGGCGGCCTTGTCCAGCATGGTGACCCCCAGGAAGCCGGGGGCGGTGCGGCCCTTGGACAGCATGTGGGTGGTGGCGGCGTGGGCCGCCCCCCGGTCGTCGTGGGACACCGAGCAGAAGCCGGGGTATTCCTGGCCCAGGATGATGACCGGCAGCCGGAGGCTGGCCAGCACCGTCCGGTGCTCGGGGGTGAAGATGGTGGCGATCAGGATCACGCCGTCCACCGTGTTCTGCTGCAGCAGGTTGAGGGCGGCTACCTCCCGGGAGCTGTCGTTGGAAGTGTTCACCAGCAGCAGCTGGTAGCCGTTTTGGTCCAGCACGTCCGAAATGCCCTCCACCATCCGGGCGCAGCTCTCGCTGGAAAGCTTGGGCAGGATCACCAGCACCTGCCGGGTGCGTCGGGTGCGGAGCATCTGGGCCTGGAGGCTGGGGTGGTAGCCGGTGGCTTCCACCGCAGCAGCAATGCGGGCCCGCTTTTCTTCGCTGAGATACCCGCCGTTGAAATAGCGGCTGACTGCCGCCTTGGAGACGCCGGCGTAGGCGGCGAATTCGGTGATGTTCATGGGATTCCTCCGTTGAGCCGTTGACGAAAAATCTTTTTGAGAAAAGTATAGCGCAGTAGGGAAAGTTTTGCAAGAAGAAGGGGAAAACAGGGTCGGTTTTGGGGCGAAAAAAGGGGAGCGGAGGCCCCGGGCCTGATTGCCTTTCCCGGCGGGGAATGCTACAATAGAGACAAATTTTATCCTCTGATAAGGAGTACCAAACCATGAAGGATCAACAAAAGACTTGCACCCCGGGGCAGTACCCCGGCTATACCCTCGTCAGGCAGGAGGAAAGCCCCATCTTCCACGGGACTGCCACCACCCTGACCCACGACGTCAGCGGCGCCACCGTCCTGCTGATTGAAAACCAGGACGAAAACAAGGCCTTCGGCATCGGATTCGGCACCTTCCCCTGCGACGACACCGGCGTGTTCCACATTCTGGAGCACTCGGTGCTGGCCGGGTCGGAGAAATACCCGGTGACTTCCCCCTTCCTGCAGCTGGTCAAGAGCAGCATGGCGTCCTTCCTCAACGCCATGACCTTCCCCGACAAGACCGTCTACCCCTTCGCCACCCCCAACGAGGCCGACTTCCGCAACCTGATGGACGTCTACCTCAACGCGGTGTTCTGCCCGCTGGCGGTGAAGGAGCGGAGCGTCTTTGACCAGGAGGCCTGGCACCGGGAAGAGGACGGCCACTTCAGCGGCGTCGTATACAATGAAATGCAGGGCGCCCTGGCGGCCCCCGAGGCCCGGCTGGATGCGGCCATGGACGCCGCCCTGTTCCCCGACAACGGCTACGGCTTTGTGTCCGGCGGCGACCCCGCCGCCATTCCCGGCCTGAGCTATGAGCAGTACGTCAAGGTCTACCGCCGGCATTACCGGCCCGACAACTGCTGCATCACCCTCTATGGCCGGATGGACATGGCCGACAAGCTGGCCTTCCTGGATGAGCACTATCTGAGCCGGATGCCCAAGGGGGCACCCCGGCCCCGGACCCCGCTGCAGTACCCCCAGGCCGGCACCAAACGGGTGGTGGCCTACGCCACCGAGACACCCGAGACGGTGCCGGTGCAGTGCGCCCTGGGCTGGTATACCGGCTGGTTTGAGGAGCTGGAAAAGCAGACCGCAGTGAGCCTGCTGCTGGATGCCCTGCTGAGCACCAACCAGTCCCCCCTGAAGAAATACCTGCTGGAACAGAACCTGGGCACCGACATCGAGGCCGGGTTTGACAACTCGGTGCAGCAGCCGGTGCTGGAACTGCTGCTGAAGGGCACCGACCAGGAGCGGGCCGCCCGGTTTGCCGGGGCAGTCCGGGATGGGGTGGCCAAAATCTGCGCCGAGGGCATCCCCGACGAGATGCTGACCGCCTCCATCAACAACCTGGAATTCCAGGTCACCGAGCGGCCGGGCAGCCTGCCCGACGGCGTGCTGGCCGCCATCGAGGCGGCCACCGGCTGGCTCCACACCGGGGACCCCATGGCAGACATGCGGCCGGAGGGGATTTTCAACTTCCTGCGCAGCAAGGTGGGCACCGACTGGTACACCAAACTGCTGGGCGAGCTGCTGGGACCCGACCCGGTGGAAGTGGTGCTGGTGCCCCAAAAGCCGGTAGACGAACAGGCGCCCTCGGCCCGTCAGGAAGGCAAGCTGCAGCTGGATCACCCCCTGACGGTGGCGGATCTGGGGGAGCCTGCCCGCTTCGCTGAGGCAAAGGTCCAGGATCTGGCCGGCCTGACCCTGGTGAGCCGGCCCTCTGCCGGCAGCCTCTATCTGAACTTCTACTACGATATGGGGGCCCTGACCCCCGAAGAGGCCAGCGATGCGGCCCTGCTGACCTACCTGCTGGACGAGCTGGACACCAGCCGCCACACCGCCCTGGAGCTGACCACCCTGCGGAACACCTGGCTGGGCGAAAGCACCCTCACCCTGGACCACTGGGTGGGCCGGCAGGAGGGCAAACCCTGCATTGCCAAGTTTGAGGCCCGGGCCAGCCTGCTGGAGCGGAACCTGGACAAGGCGGTGGAGCTGATGGGCGAGCTGCTGTACGACACCCGCCTGACCGGCCCCCAGGCTGAGGCGGCCTTTGAGCAGGTGCTGGGCCAGTTCAAACTGAATTTTGAGCAGGACTTCATCCAGAGCGGCCACAACTACGCCATCCTCCGGGCCAGCCGCAGCTTCTCCACCGATGCCGCCCTGGGCGAGCGGACCGGCGGCGTCAGCATGTATCGGTATCTCTGCGGGCTGCTGGAGAAAAAGGACTGGGCGGCCCTGTCTGCCCGGCTGGAAGCAGTGCGGGACAAGCTGCTGCATCACTGCGCCCTGACCGTCACCTGTCATGGCAGCGAGGCGGTGTGCAGCCGGCTGCAGGAACTGCTGCCCGCCAGCGCCTTTGCCGCAGAGGGCCGGATGCCGGCCCGTCCCTACAGCGAACCCCTGCCCCAGGCGGCCAACGAGGCCTTTGTGATCCAGGGCGGGGTGAACTATGACGTGCTGGCCTGGCCGGGGGACGGCAACCCTGCCCGGAAGGTGCTGGCACGGGTGATGAGCTACGAGTACCTGTGGCAGGCCATCCGGGAAAAGGGCGGCGCCTATGGCGCCGGCATGCTGAGCCGCGCCGACATGGAGCTGATCTACACCTACCGCGACCCCCACGCCGGCGGCAGCTACCAGCGGTTCAGCGAGGGCCCGGCGGTTCTGGCCGAGAGGGAATACACCGACAGCGCCCTCAGCGAGTGCATTGTGGGCACTGTGGCCCAGGTGGACCCGCCCCGCAAGCCCCGCCAGCAGGCACTGGAAGCAGACCGCCGGTACTTCTGCGGCGTCACCCAGGAGATGTCGGTGGAGGACCGCGCCGCGATCTGCGGCGTCACCGGCCCCTGGCTCCGGCAGGAGGCGGGCCAGCTGGCAGATCAGATGGCCCGGGGCGTCCGCTGCGCCTTCGGCAGCAGGGAGGCCATCCAGCGGGCAGAAGGGCTCTTTGATACCATTGAAACCCTCGGATAAAAACCAACCATACAACACAAAACGGCATGGCTTCGGGCCATGCCGTTTTATGTTATGGGGTCAGCGGACAATCCGGTGGCGGCACATGCTGGTTTTGCCGCAGGACGGGCAGGTGAGCCGCCGCCTGGTCAGGGTGTGGTAGCCCTTGACATATTCCCCCAGGGTGGGGACAAAGGCGGTGCCGCAGGCGGGGCAGACGTAATAGCCGGCCTGGGCGTCCAGTACCGCAGCGGCCCCCACCCCTGCCGCCCCTGTGGCTGCGGCCAGCAGAATCAGCAGCACCCGCACCGCTGCGGGCAGTTCCAGATAAGACGCGATGATGACCAGGGAACAGACTGCGATGATGGTGATGGTGCCGCAGATGACAGACAGAATCATCCTCTTTTTGTTTTCCTGGTTTTCCTGAATGAGATCCATCATATTAGCCTCCGCTTTGGCCTGATAGTCTGTGTCGGGAACCTTCTCGCCGGTGAGAAGGTCGTTGACGGTGATGTCCAGCGCCTGGCACAGGGGGAGCATCAGGGAGACGTCCGGCAGGCCTTTGCCGGTCTCCCATTTGCTCACGGTTTTGTCGCTGATGGACAGAGCATCCGCCAGCTGGCGCTGGGTGAGATGTTTGGCCTTCCGGGTGCCGGCGATGAACTGCCCGATTTTGATCTGGTCGATGAGGCATCCCTCCTTTCTGATGCCAGTGTACCAGAGAAAGGGGCCGCTGTACACAAACGGATCGTAGAATCGGGGCCCTCTACGGAACGGAGGGTAAAAAAGTGAAACTTTCTGTTGTATCCAGAAATTGGTGATGCCGTCACAGAACGCGGCATTTTTTTCGGGTATACTGATACCATCAACCACACAAAATCACACTTTTTGATAGAAACAGGAAAGGAGCTGACCAACATGGCAGCCATCAATCTCAATCTGGAACAGTTCAACGAAATGGCCAAGGACGCAAAGCCGGTGCTGGTGGACTTCTGGGCTCCCTGGTGCGGCCATTGCCGCCGGCTGGGCCCCGCTTACGAGCAGATTGCCGACAAGTACGGGGAAGAGCTGGTGGTGGCCAAGGTCAATGTGGACGACGTGCCCCAGCTGGCCAAGGACGCCAAGGTGACCTCCATCCCCACCCTGGTCCTCTACAAGGAGGGCAGGATGGTGGATTCTGTGGTAGGCCCCGGCTCCAAGGCAGCCATCGAGCAGTTCATCCAGGGAGCCCTGGCAAAGTAACAAGGAACACAAGGAGGTGCACACCATGGCAGAGCGTCCGGTGTACGATATGATCGTTGTGGGCGGCGGGCCGGCAGGCTATACCGCGGCCCTCTATGCAGCCCGGGCCGGGCTGACCACCCTGGTGCTGGAAAAGCTGTCGGCCGGCGGTCAGATGGCCCTGACCGAGCAGATCGACAACTATCCCGGCTTTGAGGAGGGGATCGACGGCTTTACCCTGGCGGAGCAGATGCAGCGGCAGGCCGAAGCATTCGGCGCCCGCACCGAGTACGCCGAGGTGACCAAACTGGACCTGAACGCTTCGCCCAAGGTGCTGGACACCAGCGAGGGCACCTTCCTGGCCAAGACCGTGGCCTTTGCCACCGGGGCCAACCCCCGGGAGCTGGGCATCCAGGATGAGGCGGCCCTGGTAGGCCGCGGGGTGGCCTACTGCGCCGCCTGCGACGGGATGCGGTACAAGGGCAAAACCGTGGTGGTGGTGGGCGGAGGCAACTCCGCCGCCGCAGACGCATTGATCCTCAGCCGCATCGCCCAAAAAGTGATCCTGGTCCACCGCAGGGACACCCTGCGGGCCACCAAGGTCTATCACGAGCCCCTGATGAAAACCCAAAACCTGGAATTCCGCTGGAACAGCACCGTGTCGGCCCTCCTCCATGGAGAAGAACTGACCGGGGTCCGGCTGAAGGACACCGTCACCGGCGCCGAGACCGAAGTGCCCTGTGACGCCGTGTTTGTCAGCATCGGCCGCAAGCCTGCCACCGAACTGGTGGAAGGCCAGCTGGAGCTGGACCGCAGCGGCTACATCATTGCCGACGAGACCACCCGCACCAACATCCCCGGCGTCTTCGCCGTGGGGGACGTGCGGACCAAACCCCTGCGCCAGGTGGTGACCGCTGTGGCCGACGGCGCCGTGGCAGTCCACATGGCGGAGGAGTATCTGGCAGGAGGTGCCTGATATGAAGGAAAAAGCCGGAAAATGGATGAAACCCGCCCTCTTTACCCTGGGTGGCGCCCTGGTTGGGCTGGTCTACTATCTGGCGGTGGGATGCCCCACCGGCAGCTGCATCATCACCTCCAGCCCCTTCACCTCCATGGCCTATATGGGCCTGGTGGGGTGGCTGCTGTCCGGTGTGTTCGGAACGGGGTGTGACGGCTCATGCAGTATGTAATCTCCTTTCTGGAAGGGATCATCACCTTTATTTCCCCCTGCCTTTTGCCCATGCTCCCCATCTACATCTCCTACTTTGCAGGGGGCGGGGAGCGCACCGTCCGGAAAACCCTCACCGGGGCCCTGGGCTTTGTGAGCGGCTTTACCCTGGTGTTTGTGGCCCTGGGAGCCCTGGCCGGGACGGTGGGCGGTTTCCTGCGGGAATACCAGACCGCCGTCAACCTGGTGTCGGGGCTGGTGGTGATCTTTTTTGGCCTCCACTTTTTGGGGGTGTTCCGGCTGGAACTGTTCCGGGGCAGCCGCCATCAGGTGGATACCAGCGACATGGGCTTTTTCCAGGCGGCAGTGTTCGGCGTCATCTTTTCGGTGGGCTGGACCCCCTGCGTGGGGGCCTTCCTGGGGTCGGCGCTGGCCCTGGCATCCCAGCAGGGCCATGTGCTCCAGGGCGTCCTGATGCTGCTGGCCTATTCCCTGGGGCTGGGGATTCCCTTTATCCTCAGCGCCGTCCTGATCGACTATCTGAAATCGGCCTTTGACTGGATCAAAAGCCACTACGGGGTCATCAACGCCATTTCGGGCGGGCTGCTGGTGTTCATCGGCATCCTGATGGCCACCGGCACCCTGGGCCGTCTGCTGGCCCTGCTGAGCTGAGGAGGCTCCCATGGACAAGAAGCGAATCGTATTTGTGCTGGCCCTGGCCTTTGTCCTCCTGCTGGGAGGGGCCTACACCCTCTATGGGCGGCTGGGCCAGGGGCTGGAACACAACCAGCTGACGGTGGAATCCCCCCAGAGCCAGGCGGACAGCGGGCAGGCGGCAGAGAGCGGAGAGGCCGCAGAGTCTGCGGATCCCGAACTGGTGCCGGCGCCGGACTTCACCGTCTATGATAAGGATGGCAACCCGGTCCAGCTGTACGACTACACCGGCAAGCCCCTGGTGGTCAATTTCTGGGCCAGCTGGTGCGGGCCCTGCCAGATGGAAATGCCCGATTTCGAGGACAAATACCAGGAGCTGGGGGAGGAAGTCCAGTTTCTGATGATCAACATGACCGACGGCAGCCGGGAGACGGTGGACAGCGCTTCTGCCTTCATTGCACAGCAGGGGTTCACCTTCCCGGTGCTGTATGACACCGACTCGGACGCCGCCCTCACCTACGGGGCCTATTCGCTGCCCACCACCTATTTCATCAATGCCGATGGATATGCGGTGGCACGGGCCACCGGCGCCATCGACGCCGAAACCCTGCAGCAGGGCATCGACCTGATTGCTCCCAACAAGTAACATACAAAGCGCACAAGAGACACCGCGCAGACTGCACAGTCTGGGCGGTGTTTTTCTATGCGGGATGCTGAAAGCCGGAGGCTGCCTTTTGGGCAGGGCCCGGCTTTTCTTTTGGGCCAAACCGCAGAAACCGGCCGGTTTTGGGGCCAAAAACCGGGGCCGGAAGGACACACTGGGGAAACCCACAGGCCGGTGATAGGATGTTGACAGGCGGCCGGACAGCGGCGGAAAGGAGCGAAAGGATGGCAAAGAAAAAGAACGGCAGCCTGACAGACTTACAGCGGACCACCGATCTTCTCAGCGGGCTGCTGGTGCAGGAAGCCCGGGCGCTGGACGCCCGGCGCCAGGCCCAGGGCAGCGGCGACATGAAGGCGCTGAAGGAGATCACTGCGGTGCTCAAGGACCTGGCAGCCGTGGCCAAGAGCCTGAGCGAGCAGAGCGGGGGCGGCGACAGCGCCGAATACGGCGTGGTGCTGCTGCCCCCGGTGGCACCGGGAAAGGAGGATGCACCAACATGAACCGGCAGGCTCCCATCATCTGGCAGCCCCAGCCCCGGCAGCGGGCCTTTATGGAGCGCAGCGAGCCGGAAGCTCTGTACGGCGGGGCGGCCGGCGGAGGAAAGAGCGACGCTTTGGTGATCGAGGCTTTGCGGCAGGTGGAGATTCCCCACTACCGGGGGCTGATCCTGCGGAAAACCTTCCCCCAGCTCAGCGACCTGGTGGACAAGAGCATGAACTACTACCGCCGGGCGTTCCCGGGGGCCCAGTACAATGCCACCGCCCACGTCTGGATTTTCCCCAGCGGGGCCAAGATCTACTTCGGGTCGATGCAGTACACCAAGGACCGCACCAACTACCAGGGCAAGGCCTACGACTTCATCGGGTTTGACGAGCTGACCCACTTTGAATGGGAGGAGTACAGCTACATGATGAGCCGCAACCGGCCCACCGGCCCCGGCACCCGGGTCTATATGCGGGCCACCACCAACCCCGGCGGGGTGGGCCACGGCTGGGTCAAGGAGCGGTTCATCACACCGGCGCCCCCCGGCACCCCCATCCGGGAGGAGTACCAGGTGCGGATGCCCGACGGCACCACCCGGACCTATACCCGGGCCCGGGTGTTCATCCCCTCCAGCGTCTTTGACAACCCGGCCCTGCTGGCCAACGATCCCGACTATCTGGCCAGCCTGGCCGCCCTGCCCGAGGCGGAAAAACAGGCCCTGCTCTACGGCAGCTGGGACAGCTTTTCGGGGCAGGTGTTCACCGAGTGGCGCAACGACCCCGATCACTACCGGGACCAGCGATGGACCCATGTGGTGGAACCCTTCGAGATCCCCAAACACTGGCGGATCTGGCGGGGGTACGACTTCGGCTATTCCAGGCCTTTTTCGGTGGGGTGGTACGCGGTGGACGAGGACGGGCGGATTTACCGGATCAAGGAGCTCTACGGATGCACCGGCCGGCCCAATGAGGGCCTGCGGATGGACCCGGTGGAGCAGGCCCGGAAGATCCGGGAGGCAGAACAGAACGACCCGGTGCTCCGGGGGCGGACCATCCGGGGGGTGGCCGACCCGGCCATCTTTGACGAGAGCCGGGGCGAGAGCATTGCCGCCATGATGGAGCGGCCCCCCAACGGCATCTTCTGGTCGGCGGCGGACAACACCCGCCTGGCCGGCAAGATGCAGATGCACTACCGTCTGGCTTTTGATTCCGAGGGGCGGCCCATGTTCCAGGTGTTCCGCACCTGCAAGCATTTCATCCGCACCATCCCCTCCCTGGTGTACGACGAGAGCAACGTGGAGGATGTGGACTCCCGCCAGGAGGACCACATCTACGACGAGTGCCGGTATGTGCTGATGGAAAACCCCATCAGCCCGCCGGCCCGGACATCTCCCGCCCCGCTGCCCGACGACCCGCTGGACCTGCGGCCCCGCAGACACGCAGCATTTTACAGAATATGAGGTGAAACCATGCAAGAACAGGAAATTCAGATGCAGCCTGCGCCGGTCATCGGCCCTGAACAGGCCGCGGAGGCGGAGCGCATCCTGCACAAGTACAAATCCGGCAAGGCGGCACTGGACCGGCGGCTCATCGACAACGAGCTGTGGTTCCGGATGGCCCACTGGAAACAGTACAAAAACCGGATGATGGAGGGCAAGCCCCAGCCTTCCAGCGGGTGGCTGTTCAACTCCATCGCCAGCAAGCACGCCGAGGCCATGGACAACTACCCCGAGCCCAACGTCCTGCCCCGGGCCGCCGACGACGAGGCCACCGCCCGCACCCTGTCCAGCATCCTGCCG
Source organism: uncultured Faecalibacterium sp. (assembly GCA_904394215.1). Lineage (GTDB taxonomy): Bacteria > Bacillota > Clostridia > Oscillospirales > Ruminococcaceae > Faecalibacterium. The sequence goes on along the minus strand of CAJFNF010000019.1, from coordinate 18,573 downwards.
GTGGTGCTGGAACAGGCTGACTACGAGCAGGTCTATTCCGACAGCTGGTGGCGGAAGCTGAAACAGGGCACCGGCGTCAAGGGTATCTTCTGGGACCCCGCCGCCCGGGGCGGCATGGGGGAGATCGCCATCCGGTCCATGAACCTGCTGATGCTCTACTGGGAGCCGGGGGTGATGGACATCCAGGACAGCCCCCACTTTTTCAGCCTGAGTCTGGAGGATTCGGACCAGCTGGCGGCCCGGTATCCCCAGCTGCGGGGCCGCACCGGCGGCACCATTGACGCGGCCCGGTACATCCACGATGACAGCATCGACACCACCGACAAGAGCGTGGTGGTGGACTGGTACTACAAAAAGCCGGGCCCCGGCGGCAAGGAGCTGGTCCACTACTGCAAATTCTGCAACGGCGTGGTCCTCTACGCCAGCGAGAACGACCCCCGGCTGGCCCAGCGGGGTTTCTATGACCACGGCAAATACCCCTTCGTCTTTGACGTGCTGTTCCAGGAAGAGGACAGCCCCGCCGGCTTCGGCCTGATCGACGTGATGAAGGACTGCCAGAACTCCATCGACAAGATGAACCAGGCCATGGACGAAAACGTCCTGCTGGCCTCCAAACAGCGGTACGTCCTCAGCGACGGCGCCGGGGTCAACGAGGAGGAACTGGCCGACCTGAGCCGGGACATCGTCCATGTCACCGGCCGGCTCAACAGCGACAGCTTCCACCAGATCCAGACCGCCGGGCTCCAGGGCAGCTCCATCACCTACCGCAACAGCCGGGTGGACGAGCTGAAGGAGATCAGCGGCAACCGGGATATGAGCCAGGGCGGCACCTCGGGCGGCGTCACGGCGGCTTCGGCCATCGCAGCCCTCCAGGAGGCGGGCAGCAAGCTGTCCCGGGACATGCTCAAGAGCTCCTACCGGGCCTTCGCCAAGGAGTGCTATCTGGTCATCGACCTGATGCGCCAGTTCTACGACGAGGACCGGGTGTTCCGGATCACCGGCCAGCAGGGCCAGAACGTCTTTGTCCAGTTCAGCGGCGCCGCCCTGCGGCCGGTGCCTGTGGCCAGCGTGGGCGGCGTGGAGCTGGGCAGCCGGGAGCCGGTGTTTGACATCACCATCTCTGCGGCCAAAAAGTCCACCTTCAGCCGCCTGAGCCAGAACGAGACCGCCAAGGAATGCTATCAGCTGGGATTCTTTAACCCTGCCAACGCCGACGCCGCCCTGGCTGCCCTGGAAATGATGGACTTTGAGGGGATCGAAAAGGTCCGCCAGCGGGTCCAGCAGAACGGCACCCTGGCCAAGCAGCTTCAGCTGGCCCAGCAGCAGCTGGCCCGTCTGACCCAGACCGTGCAGGCCGCCCGGACCTTCAGCCGCCAGAAGGCGGCGGGGCAGAAGGCAGCCGGCCGGCAGACGGCGGGCCAGAAAACCAGGGTGCCCCAGGCCCCCAGCCCTGACACCGCGGCCCGCAGGGCCATGAACACCAATACAAGGAGGTAAACAAAGGATGATCCACGCAATGTGCAGCGAGCTGGACGGCCCCGCCGGGGTGACCCGGCGGCTGGAAGTCAAGGGCCATGCCGGCTATGCTCCCGCCGGGCAGGACATCGTCTGCGCCGGGGCCAGCATCCTGACCCAGGCGCTGATCTGGATGGCAGCCGAGATGGACCAGGCAGAGTGCACCGCATCCGATGGCCCCGAAGGGCCCCGGGTGGTGATCACCGCCCATCCCGGGGCCGACCCCCGGGAGGACCAGCGGATCAACGGCAGCTTTGAGCTGGTCAAAACCGGCCTGGCCCTGCTGGCCGAGCGCTACCCCGACAACCTGCGGTTTGCGGATACCAGCAGCCGCGGCGAAGAGGGGATGATCGACCTGCAGCTGTTTGCCCAAAAGGGCAAAAAGGCCCGCAAGGGCCCTTCCCTCAGCCGGGAACAGGAGCGCCAGGCCAGGGCGGAAGGCACCCTGCCCTCGGCCAAAAAGCGGGACAAATCCAAAGAAGAGATGCCTCCGGCCCCGCCCCGGGAAACACTGGAACAGAACACCCAGCCCCGCCGGGAGCCCATGCTGGGCATCGGCGAGGTGGGACGGTTCATCCTGCGCCTGCACAACCAGTGGGCCCGGGAAGAGGCCGAAATGCGCAAGGGCGACCCCAAGTTCTCCCTGAAGGAGGCCCTGAAAAACCCCGCCATGCGCCGGATGATGCGGATGCCCGGGATGCGGATGCAGGAGGCCTATCATGCGGCCTTCTACGACAAGCTGATGGAGGGCACCGCCCGCACCGTGGAACAGGGTGTCATCAACCGGGTCCAGGAGCGGGGGGCACGCCCCGCTGAAAACGGCATCCACAGCCAGGGCGCCATGACCACCGCCCCCGATGTGAGCCGGATGAGCCGCGCCCAGCGGGAGGCCATCGAGCGGGAGGCCCTCCACGGGGCCAGGATCCGGCTGTAAGATTCAGGATACGCGCCGGCTTCGGCCGGCATGGCACCATAAAGAAAGGAACGATCTATGAACAACAATCAGAATCATTTCCCCTTTGACCTGCAGTTCTTTGCCGACCCCGCCAGCCAGCTGCAGAACACCACCGCAGCTTCCGGCATGACCGCCGAGATGAAGACCTTCTATGAGAAGCGTCTGATCGACCAGGCAGAGCCCCGGCTGGTCCACGACCAGTTCGCCGACTACTACCCCATGCCTGTGGGCGGCGGCAAAACCATCGAGTTCCGCAAGTACGACAGCCTGCCCAAGGCAACCACCCCTCTGACCGAGGGCGTTACCCCCGACGGCCAGACCCTCACCGTCTCCACCATCAAGAGCGACCTGCACCAGTACGGCGGCTGGACCCCGCTGACCGACGTGCTGCAGATGACCGCCATTGACAACAACGTGGTCCAGGCCACCCGGATCCTGGCCAGCCAGGCCGGCCGCACCCTGGATACCCTGACCCGGGATGTTCTGGCCGGCGGCACCAACGTGATCTACGCCCCCAAGGTGGACGCAGAGGGCAACGAGACCCCCGTCACCAGCCGGGCCAACCTGACCCTGGAGTGCAAGCTGACCCCCAAACTGTTCTTCCAGGCGGCTGCCCAGCTGGGCGCCATGAACGCCGATACCCTGGGGGACAGCTATGTGGCCATCATCCATCCCTATGCAGCCTATGACCTCAAGACCAGCAAGGAGTGGATCGAGGTCCACAAGTACGCTGACCCCGAGGCCATGTACCGCGGCGAGATCGGCAAGCTGGGCAACATCCGCTTCATCGAGACCAGCGAGGCCAAGATCTGGAAGGATGACACCTGCCCCTCCGACGGCGGCAGCGGCCATTATGCGGTGTTCGGCACCCTGGTGCTGGGCGCCCATGCCTACGGCGTCACCGAGCTGGAAGGCGGCGGCCTGGAGCACATCGTCAAGCAGCTGGGCTACGGCGACGACCCCCTGAACCAGCGCGCTTCGGTGGGCTGGAAGGGCATGCGGGCAGCCGAGCGGCTGGTGGAACAGTACATGGTCCGCATCGAGAGCCTGTCCAGCTATTCTGCTTCGGCAGCCGCCAACTGATGAGGAAAGGAGACAAGGCCCATGAGTGAAGACAAGGTACGCATCCGCCTGTTCAAGGACAACGGCCGCTACAAGGGCGACCTGTTTGTCAGCGTCAACGGCGTCAACTACAAGATCCGCCGGGGCGTGGATGTGGAAGTGCCCAAGGCTGTGGCCGAGGTGCTGGAACACAGCCAGCGCCAGGATGATCTGACCGCTGCCCGCATTGCAGCGGCAGAGGACGCAGCAGGGAAGTAATTGAATCAGCCCGGCACAGCCCTCGGTCCGGTGTGCCGGGCTTTTTTCCAAGAAAGGAGGCTTGCAGATGACGGCAGGCGAGGCGATCCGTCAGGCCAGGGCACTGCGCCCGGGCTGCGAGATGGACGAAGAAACCATGAAAAACTGGCTGCGCCGGCAGGACGGCGAGATCCGGGTCCGGCTGGTGGAGGCCGCCGGCGCCAAGGGCTTCGGCGGCGTGGGGGCAGATCTGCTCTGGGACGGCCAGCTGGCCGACGGGGCAGAATTGCTGGTGCCCTTCCCCTTTGACGGGGTATACCCCCACTATCTGTGCGCCATGATGGACGCGGCCCTGGGGGAAAACGACCGCTACGGCGGCGAGATGGCCCGGTGCAACGCGACGCTGGGGGAGTTCGCAGTCTGGCTGCGGCGCAGATTCAAATCCGCCCCCCGGCGGATGCGGTGGTAAAGGAGGGGTTCCATGTATCTTCCTGAACTGCCTGGGCTGAAAAACAGCAGCAAACAGACCCGCGTCTTTGGCGGGCTGAACGAGACCTTCGGATGCACCGAGGCGGAGTATGCGGCGGGAGAAAACTTTTCCAGCCGGGATTTCCCGGCCTTGTCCACCCGGATGCCCCGCCGCAAGCTGCAGGAGCTCACCGGCGTGGACGGGATGTACCACCTGAACGGCTTTCTGCTGATCCGGCAGGGGGACCTGACCTACACCCCCGACAGCGGGGAAGAGCCGGTGACCCTCAGCGGGGTGCTGGAACCGGGGCGGAAAACCCTGGTGGGCATCGGTACCCAGGTGCTGATCTTCCCCGACAAACAAGCTTTTGACACCGCCGATCACACCCTGACCGCCCTGGGGGCTTCCTGGGGCGGCGGGGGCGACGCCGTGGAGATGATGCCCTGCGACGCCGACGGCAAAACCTACACCGTCACCAGCTGGGGCGGCACCGAGCCGGAAAATCCCGAGGACGGCCAGGTGTTCCTGAAGGTGGAGAGCGCCTCCAGCCCCTGGAACGCCGACGGGGTGCTGAAAATCTACAGCAGCTCCCTGGAGCGGTGGACCTCGGTGACGTTGGACTACTGCCGGATCAACGCCGAGGGCATCGGCAAGGACTTTGCAGAGTGGGACACCGTGACGGTGGAGGGCAGCGCCGCTGCCGCCGCCGACGTCTGCGAAGACCTGGACGGGGAGAAGATCCTCTACAAGGTCAGCGAGGACTGGCTGATGGTCCAGGTGACCCCCGGCGGCGAGCACTTTTACGGGCGGCTGGTCCAGACCGGCCGGCAGGCGGTCTGGACCAGCCTGGACGGCAACACTACCCAGTCCTACACGGTGGACAAGGCCCTTCAGTGCACCCGGCGGGTGCCCGACATGGATTTCCTCACCGAGTGCGACAACCGGGTGTGGGGCTGCGCCAGCGGGGACAACCAGATCTACGCCTGCAAGCTGGGGGATCCCACCAACTGGTTCTCCTACCGGAACACCGCTGCCGACAGCTATGCGGTGACGGTGGGCAGCGACGGCAACTTTACCGGCGCCGCCACCTGCATGGGCTACGTGCTGTTCTTCAAGGAAAACAGCCTCCACAAGCTGTGCGGCACCAAGCCCTCGGACTTCCAGCTCAGCTCCCTGCGGTGCCGCGGGGTGGCCAAATACGCCGCCGACAGCCTCTGCGTCCTCAACGAGACGCTGTATTACCTCTCCCCCGAAGGGGTGATGGCCTGGGACGGCAGCCTGCCGGTGAAGGTGTCCAGCGTGCTGGACGCCGGCGGCCTGGCCGAAGCCCAGCGGGCGGTGGGGGGCTGGCTGGACGGCCGGTACTACCTGTGCCTGTGGGCCGGCGGAAAGGGCCGGCTGCTGGTGTACGACACCGAGCGGGGCCTGTGGAACCAGGAGGACCCCGGCAGCGGGGAACAGCTGGAAATGCTGTCCAGCGGCCGGCAGCTCTATCTCTGGGACGGCACCGCCCTCTGGGCGGCAGGGCCGGCCCGGGACGAGGACGCCGTCCTGGCCGGGGAAACCGGCCGGGCAGAGGCTGAAATCCCCTTCCAGCTGGTGACAGGGGACATCGGCCTGGACCAGACCGAGGACAAATACCTCTCCAGGGTGGTGCTGCGGCTGGACGCCCAGCCCGGCACCTGGCTGGAAGTGTGGGCCAGCTGCGACGGCGGCCCCTGGGAAAAGCTGGCCTCGGCCCTGGCCCGGGATGAAAAGGAAAAGCTGTGCATTCCCCTGGTGCCCCGGCGCCACGACACCATCCGGTTCCGGATCAACGGCACCGGCCAGGTGACCCTGCGCAGCATCAGCCGCACCTTCGCCAACGCCAAGGGCGGCCTGTAACGAAAGGAGCATTGCCTATGGCAAGCATTGCAGGGCTGAGCAAGCTGGGCCTGCCCCGGCTGAGCAGCAGCATGAACCCGGAGGATGCGCGGGTGATCCGCAACTACCTCTACCAGATGCAGGAACAACTGCAGTACGTATTGACCAACATTGACACCGACAACCTCTCGGAGGGGCTCCGCAGCCAGCTCCAGGGGAACGGACAGTGAGAAAGGGGGAGCCTGATGGCGACCAACCGTAAAAAAGACGCCTACAGCACCGAGGGCCTTGGGAGCAAGGCGGCGGTGCAGCAGGCACTGGCTTCGGCCCAGTACAAGCCCAGCGCCGCGGTGAGCAGCGCGGCCAGCGACCTGGAGGCCTGGCAGGACAGCCGGCCCGATGCCTACCAGAGCCAGTATCAGGGACAGATCAACAGCCTGCTGAACCAGGCCATGTCCCGGGAAGAATTTTCCTATGACTATGCCTCGGACCCGCTGTACAAGCAGTACGCCCAGGCCTACCGCCAGAACGCCCACGACGCCAGCACCGACGCCGCCGCCCAGGCGGCATCCCTCACCGGCGGCTATGGCTCCAGCTATGCCACCAGCGCGGCCCAGCAGGCCTACCAGCAGCAGATGAACGGGCTGAACAGCGTGATCCCCACCCTGTACAACCTGGCCCTGGACAGTTACACCAGCGAGGGCGACCTGCTGATGAACCAGATCGACGCCCTGAATACCCAGGAACAGAACGCCCAGGATCTGTACTACCGCCAGCTGGACGACTACTACACCCAGCTGGGGCAGAAGCAGGACGCCTACCAGAACGCCTATGCCCAGGACTATGCCCAGTACACCGACTACCTGTCCAACCTGGACACCCTCTACGGCTATTACACCCAGCAGGAGGAGGCGGCGGCGGCCCGGCGCCAGCAGGGCTTCAACAACATCATGAGCGTGCTGGGCATGGTGGGCAATGCGGTCCAGCTGGCCATCAGCGGCACCACCGGCCTGGGCTCCCTGTTCAGCACCCTGGCCCAGGCGGGCTACGGCATGTATGCCGACCGCCGGGACTACGAGGCCGACCGGGCCGACACCGCCTGGGACCAGCAGATGCAGGAGCAGCTGCGGCAGGACAGCCTGGACCAGCAGCAGTACGAGTACCAGGTGGCCGCCCAGCAGTACCAGGATGCCCTGGAACAGCAGCGGTTCGACAACCAGGTCACCAGCCAGAAGCTGGCCATCGCCCAGGGCGAATGGGACCTCAAGCGGACCCAGGCCCAGCAGGAGGCCGCCGCGGCCAGCGCAAAGGCTGCGGCCCGCTCCGCTTCCTCAGGCAGCTCCAGCAAGAGCTCGGGCAGTTCCAGCTCCAGCAAGAGCTCGGGCAGCACCGGCTCTTCGGGGACGGCAGCTTCCAGCAGCGGGATGGACTACCTGACCTTTGCACGGAACATGCGGTCGCTGGGGTATAGCATCGACGAGATCAAAGATATGTTCGACTCCATGCGGAAGGGCTGAGCCCGGCGATCCGGCCGAAAGGGCGCATCCGAAAGGGTGCGCCCTTTTGCTGTGCCCCAAGCCGGGCGGGAACAGCGCCCCCGGGAGGAGGAAAATAAATTTTGAAAAAACTTGATATTCCCTCTTGCAAAGCCGGGCGGAGTATGCTATAATACACCTCGCAGTTGCGCTGCTATAGCTCAGTTGGTAGAGCGCATCCTTGGTAAGGATGAGGTCGGCAGTTCGAATCTGCCTAGCAGCTCCATCTGAAAACCGCCTTCCCTGGAAACAGGGAGGGCGGTTTTGCTTTTGCAGGAAAAGCAGGGAACATTTGCCCGCCCCGCTGTATAGAATGCAGCAAACCTTTTTTGAGAGGAGCTGTTTCCTATGTGCAATCAAAACAACAACAATGTCCGGGCGGCAGAGGCCGGCGAGGTACAGACCTGCCCGGCGGTGGGGTACCAGTCGGCGTCGGTCTGCGTGCCGGTGACGGTGACCCCCTTCGCCGAGGCGGGCGCCACCGTCACCAAGTGCTGCGGCGACCCCATCGTCACCCCCGGCCGCGAGACCTGCGACGGGGTGAAGAACGGGTCCTGCTTCTTCACCATCAGCCAGAACATCTGTGTGGCTGTGCCGGTGGCCTTCGGCGCAGTGGCGACGGTGGGGGACAGCTACATCAGCTGCAACGGCGCTTCCAGCCAGGATATCTGCGCCGGCTGCGACAGCATCCAGCCTCTGCCCCCCGTCACCCAGCCTGAGCCGGACGAGGAGGCATAACGCCCCGGCGCACCGGCCCTGCTTTTTGAGATAGGAAAGGGGAAGATCCTCCGGGGAGCCAGAGCCCCGGGGGATTTTTTGCGGAAGGGCGAAAAATATTTTTTTGGATTTTTACTTGACAAAGTCAAATAAATCCTGTATACTTGATCTCGTCAAGTAAAGGAAAGGAGCGAACCCATGTTTAACACCCTCGCCTATTATTCGTCCGTTCTATACCGGGATTTCACCGCATATACCAGTGAGAAGCTGGAAAAGATGGGACTGCATTTCGGACTGTTGTTTTTCTTGATCTATGTGGGCAAACATCCGGGCGCCACCCCCTCGGACTTGACCCAGAACCTGCATCTGGACTGGGGACATTCCCAGCGCTGCATCACCAAACTGGTGGACAGCGGCTTCCTCACCAAGGAAAAGGTGGGCCGGCGCTATCAGCTGCATCTGACCGACAAGGGCCAGGAGGCCTTTGCCGTCAGTCACCAGGTCTTTTTTGACTGGGACAGCCAGCGCCTGGCCGTGCTGAACGAAGAGGAGCGCCAGACTTTGTTTGCCCTGCTGCAGAAGGTTGCCCGGAACAGCAGGCCGCTCCCCCGGGAGGCCGCAGAAGCCATGGCTTCCGGCGGGTTCCCCAAAAGACAGCCGTAAACCCGCTGTCCCGATTCCGTTTTATGTGTGATTGAAACAACAGGAGGATTTACCCTATGAGCAAAGCTTCGAAAATTTGGCTGTGGATTGCCCTGGTGATGTGCGTGTGCACCACCGGCCTGAACCTGTCCGAGGGCCGCTGGCTGTCGGTGGGCATCGCTGTGATTTCCATCATCGGCCTGTGCATGCTGCTGTTCGGCCAGCGCAAGGCCGGCTTTGTGATCATGTGCGTGTGCGCTGTGGGCTCCTTTGTGGTGGGCGCCAGCCAGAACTTCGCCCAGCTGGGCGCCATGAGCATCCTGATGTCCCTGATCGGCTCGGCCCTGGTGCCCGTCATCACCGGCCTGTTCATCAAGAGCCAGTGGAGCCAGCTGCAGTAACATACCGCTATGGTTTCCCGGGCGCGGGATGTGTCCCTTCTTTCCGCACCGCGCGCCTGTAACAAAAAAGCCCGTATTTTTTCGCCAGTCGAAAAAATACGGGCCTTTTTATGGTAGAAATATACCGCTGCCGGCGGGCATGAAACCCTTCCGGCAGCGGCTGTCAACCTGAGATCAAAAATAAACTTACTGGAGTTTTTCCAGGATTTCTTCCACACTGACGCCGTTGGTGATCAGTTTCTGGACGGCGGAATCAATCTCGGCTTTGTGGGCCTGCTGGGCCTCTTTGGCCTGCTCGGCAGAGAGTTTTTCCTGCAGTTTTTCAATCGCTTTATCGGTGGATTTCACAGCGGCTTTCTTGGATTTCAGCTGTTCCTTCAGCTCTGTAATCTGGGCCATAATGGCGGAAATCTCCCCGTTCAGCTGATCCTTTTCGGCATTCTTTTCTGCCAGGGCTGCCGCATAATCTGCGGCGGAATGGCCCTTCAGATTTTTCACTTTGTTTTTGCTTCCTTTAGGTCTTGGCATGGTCAGTTCCTCCCTGAAAAAATATGAAAAATGGTTCCTGTACCATGAGTATAGCATGAAGGATATATCAGTGCAATCATTTTGTGTCAAAAAAAGAATTTTCACATTTTTCAGGGATAAGTTTTATTTTTTATCCGGGATAAAAAGAAAAAACCTGCCCGCCGGGGTATGCCGGGACGGATCTGAAAAACAGGCTCAAATAAACCGGCTGCGCGGCCGGGGCCCCTGCCGGCCGGGCCCTGGGACCGGGCCGGTTTATGCAGCGCGGCGGGGAACCGGCGGAATCAGAAGCCCGGACCGGGAGGCCGGGGAGGCAGGTGCAGGCCCATTTCACCCAGGCAGTTTGTTTTTGTGACAAATGCAACAGAAAAAACATAGATTTTCCATTTCCATCCAGGTTTGGCGTGCTATACTTAATCTGGTCCGCCGGAGGCAAAAAAACACAGTGCGGCGGGTTTTGGAAAGAAATCATGTGAGGCAGCTATCCAGAAAGGATCGTGCACAGATGAAAACCAAGTCAAAACGAAAACGACGTATTTGGATTCCGCTGGCCATAGCGGCGGTGGTGATCCTGGTGATCGCCGCCCTGGTGCCTGTGGTGGTGCCGGCAGTGGGCAAGTGGTTTACCAGCCAGGAAACCGAGGTCCGGGACGGCTGGGAAGTGGACGTGGGAGACCTGATCGGGGTGGACGAGGAACAGCGGATTGAAATCCGCCAGGCCCCGGTGGAGGCCAGCATCACGGTGCTGCAGCTGGTGCCGGAGGAAATCGAGGAAGATGGGTTTACCTATTACGACACCGGCGTCCAGCAGCGGATCCGCGCCATGCTGGACAAGGGACGGCAGGGCCGGAGCTGGTCGGCAGACGCCCCGCTGGCCGTGCTGAACCCCTTCGGCACCGGGTCCAACGGGCTGTACCTGTCCTTTAAAACCAACGGGGCCACCCGGGTGGAATACACCGTCCATGTGGAGGATGCGGACATCCCCGACTTTACCGCCACGGCGGCGGACAGCTCGGGGGAAGCCTACACCACCGACCACGAGTTCCAGCTCATCGGCCTGGTGCCGGGGGAGACCAATGTGGTCACCCTGACCATGCGGGGCAGCTGGGGGAATATCCGCCAGCGGGTGCGGTTTACCATCGAGATGCCTGAGACCTACTCCGGCTACGACACCAGGCTGGAAGTGACCGACGGCACCAGCACCGAGACCCAGGACGAGGGCCTATTCACCATGATGCGCACCAACGGTTATCTGGGCTATGGCTTCCTCTACGACAACAGCGGCGTGATGCGGTATGAAATGGTGCTGGAAGGGTTCGGCATGGACCGGATCCTCACCTATGGCAATGACATCCTCACCTGCGTGTCGGCCAACAAGCTGGCCCGGATCAACGGCCTGGGCCAGGTGGAGCAGGTCTATCCTCTGGGGGACTATGAGCTCCACCACGACATCAACTACGGCGGGGAGAACACGGTGGTGGCCCTGGCCGAAAAGGCCGGCGCCGTGGACGTGGAAGACCTGGTGCTGGAAATCAACCTGGACACCGGCGAGGTCACCGAACTGCTGGACTGCAAGGACCTGATGGGGGATTACCACAGCCAGACCCGGCCCATCAAGGGCACCGATCCCTTCTTCTGGCAGGTGGGCGAGCAGGACTGGATCCACCTGAACACCGTCCAGTACCTGGCCGAGTCGGACAGCCTGATCCTCTCTTCCCGGGAGACCTCCACCATCCTCTGTGTGAAGGACGTCCACAGCAGCCCGGCCATCGACTGGATGTGCGGCGACCCGGCGTTCTGGGAGGGGACCGAATATGAGCAGTACTGCCTGGAGCAGGTGAACGACTTCACCTGGCAGTACGGCCAGCACTGTGTGGAATACGCCCCCGGCGAAGAGGCGGGCATCTGCTATCTGCGGATGTTCAACAACAACTATTGGGCCATCTCCTCCCGGGACGGCTATGAGCCGGACCTGCCTGAGGGGGTGTGCACCGACCTCTACGGCGGCAGCGAGGACAAGAGCTATACATACGTCTACCGCATCGACACCAACGCCGGTACGGTGGAGCTGGTGGAGTCCTTCCCGGTACCCTATTCCAGCATCGTCTCCAACGCCACCCTCAACACCGAGACCGGCCACTGGACGGTGAACAGCGGCATTGCCATGGTGTTCGGGGAATACGACGCCGACGGCAGCCTGATCCGCCAGTACAGCTATGACTGCACTATGCAGGGATACCGCACCTTTAAATATGATTACAAGGGCTTCTGGTTCCAGTAAACCGGGACCCGGCCCCAACCAAAAAGCCCCCGGCCTGTTTTCAGGCCGGGGGCTGGTTTGTGGGGAAGGTTACTGGCCGCAGGTGTGGTGGCCGCAGCTGTGTTCCCCGCAGCTGTGGCCTTCATGGCCGTGGTGGTCGCAGTGGGCGGCGGGGTCGTAGGCCAGGGTGCCGTCCAGCAGGGCCTGGACGGCGGCGTCGGCAGAGCCCGACACCCCGCCGTAAAGGCGGATGCCGGCCGCTGCCAGGGCGGCCTGGGCGCCGCCGCCGATGCCGCCGCAGATCAGGGTGTCGGCGTGGAGCTGGCCCAGCAGGGCCGCCAGGGCGCCGTGGCCCTGGCCGTTGGTGCTGACCACCTGGCTGCCGGTGACCTGGCCGTTTTCCACGTCGTACAGCTTGAACTGGGCGGTGTGGCCGAAGTGGGGAAAGACGCTGCCGTCCTGGTAGGTGACTGCAATTCTCATACGAATGCTTCCTTTCTGAAAGGCCGGGACCGGGGCCCGGCGGGTGGATTCCACCTTATTGTAGCACGGTTTGGCCCGGGATGCCAGAGGGGCGCCGGAACCGGCAGCGGCCGGGAATCGATGCTTGACAACGTTTAAACAATTGTGTATGTTTAAAAGACAGAAATCTGACCCGAAAAGCAAAACCGGACGGGCAACGGAGGAATGGAATCATGAAACTATTGATTTGCGATGACGACCCTCTATTTGCGGAGAGGATCGAAAAGATGGCGGCCCCCTTCTTTGCGGCGGAGGGGATCGAAGCGGAAATCCGGGTGTGCACCAGCGCGGCAGAGGCGGAGGCCCTGCCGGAACTGGAACAGTACCAGCTGGCCTTCCTGGATGTGGATCTGGACGGCGCCAGCGGCATTGCCCTGGGCCGCATCCTGAAACAGAAAAACCCCGGCGTCATGCTGGTGTACATCTCGGCCTATCTGGAATTTGCGCCCCAGGGGTATACCGTCAGCGCCTTCCGGTACATCCTGAAGGACAGCCTGCGGCAGATGCTGCCGGTGTGCCTCAACGACATCTACAACGAGCTGTTCACCCGGCACAAGGCGCTGGTGGTGGAGGTGAGCCGGGAGACGGTGCGGGTGCCCTATGACGACATCTACTCCCTGGAGAGCGAGGGGCGGCGGGTCCAGGTGTTCGGCCAGGTCCCCCACAAGCCCCTGTGCGTCTACTACGGCAAACTGGCCGACCTGCCGGCGGACATGCTGGCCAGCGGCTTTCTGCGGGTGGGGCGCAGCGCGGTGGTCAACATGCGCTATGTCCACAAAATCCTGGGCTACAAGGTGCAGATGGCCAACGGGGTGGAGCTGAGCGTCAGCCGGGCCCTGTACGGCGAGATCCGCAGCACCTATCTGGAATGGCGGGGGCGGTTTGGCGATGGGTGAACAGTGGGTGGTCCACCTGCCCTGTGCAGGGGAGTTTATCGCGGTGCTCCAGATCGAAAATGCCATGCTGGGCCGGGGCAGGCTGCCCCGTTGGGCGTCGGTGGCCCTGGCTGAGGGGATGTGGATCCTCACCCAGGCCCTGTGGGGGGATTACCAGCCCTTCTCGGTGTGGGCCATTGCCTTCAACGGCCTGCGGTTCCTGGCGGCATCCTTCCTGTTCGGGGGCACCATCCCCCACAAGATCCGCACCCTGGTGATCTGCGGGGTGTCCATCCTGGGCTATGAGAACCTGGTGGGGGCCCTGATTGCCACCGTCTGGCACATCCCCCTGTCGGAGGCCTGGAGGATCCCCTACGGGGCTATCCTGTACGGGGTGATCACCAATGCGGTGGTGTGGCTGGTGATCCAGCTGCTCAAGCGGAGCTTTGTTCCCATGGATTTCCGCCAGCGGCTGGCGGCCAACGCCTTCCTGTGCGTGGCCGCCGCCATGAACTGCGTCCTGGCCGTCTATGGCCAGGAGCTGGAATATGCCCCCATGATGCTGCTGATCTGCACCGGCATGACCCTGTCGGTGGCGGCCTATTTTGCCCTGCTGAACATGTTCAGCGCCCAGACCCTCCAGGCCAGCCGGATCCAGGGCCAGATCAAGATGGAGCAGGAGCGGTCGGACGCCCTGATGGAGTCCTACCGGACCCAGCGACGGCTGACCCACGACTTCGCCAACCACATGGACGCGGTGGGCTTTTACCTCAACCGGGGGGATATCCAGGGGGCCAAGGCCTATCTGGCCGGCATTTCCCAGAAGGTGGCGGCAGGCACCGCCGTGGTGAACACCAACCACCCCCTGCTGGATGCCCTGCTGACCCGGGAATACCGCAAGGCCGCCCAAAAGGGGGCCATCCTGCAGTTTGACCTGTGCGACCTGCGGCAGTTTCCGCTGTCCGACACCGATCTGGTGACGGTGATGTGCAACCTGCTGGACAATGCGGTGGAGGCGGCCGCCGCGGCCGACCCGCCCCAGATCCAGCTGCGGATCCGCCGGCTGGAGGGGGAATATATTGTATCGGTCCGCAACCGGGTGGCGCGGGATGTGGAGGTGCCCAAAGGGTCGCTGCCCGCCACCACCAAGACGGGCCAGGGCCACGGCATGGGAATGGCCAATGTCTGCAGCGTCCTGGACCGCAGCGGCGGGGAATACACCATCAGCTGCAGGGACCGGTGGTTTTGTTTTACCTTTACCCTGCCCGCCGGCAGCCCGGCGGAACAGGTTGGTTTTGTTTGCGAAAGAGAGGGTGAATCGGTATGATCTTTTATTTTTCCGGAACCGGAAATTCCCGTTGGGTGGCCCAGACGCTGGCCAGCCGGATGGGGGACAAGGCCTGTGACCTGACCCGCCTGGACGCCGTCCCCGATCTGAAAGGGGAGAGCCGGGTGGGGATTGTGTTCCCGGTGTATGCCTGGGGCCTGCCGGAAGTGGTGGCGGACTTCGCCGCCAAACTGCCCCAGACCGGCGCCTTCACCTTTGGGGTGGGCACCTGCGGCTCGGAGGCGGGGCTGGCCCTGAAGCACCTGTCCCAGCTGTTCCCGCTGGACAGCAGCTACAGCCTGGTGATGCCCAGCAACTACATCCTGGCCGAGGATGTGGAGGGGGACAGCGAGATCCGCCGCAAGCTGGCCGACGCCTCCTGGCGGATGGACCGGATGGCCGACGAAATCCAGGCCCGGAAAAAGGTGTACCAGGTCAAGGAAGGGGCCATGGCGGGGCTGAAGTCCAGCCTGATCAACACCGGCTTCAACCGGTTTGCCCGGAGCACCAAGCCCTTCCACGCCGATGACCGGTGCAACGGCTGCGGCCAGTGCGCCCGGAACTGCCCCGCCGGCACCATCACCATCACCGACGGCAGGCCGGTGTGGGGCAAAGAATGCTACCAGTGCCTGCGGTGCCTCAACGAGTGCCCCCAGCAGGCCATCCAGTACGGCAGCAAGACCGCCGGCCGGGGCCGCTACACCATCGAAACATATCTGCACTGACAAAACAGCGCCCGGGCAGGAATGTCCGGGCGCTTGCAGCATCTTCAGAGGGCATTGTCCAGCATCAGGGCCAGCGCCAGGGCCAGCCCCCGGGGCAGGCTGTCCAGGCTGACCCATTCCTCCCGGGTGTGGGGCAGGGCGCCCCCCACCGTGCCGATGGTGTTGGCGGGGATCCCCAGGGACAGCGGGATGTTGCTGTCGGTGGAGTTGGGGCTGCGGTCGGGGGCCTGGCCGGTAAAGGCCTGGACGATTTCGCAGTTCCGGGCGGTGAACCGGGCCAGGGCCCCGGGGTCCACCGGGCCGTTGCCGGGGCGGACCCCCAGCAGCTGGACTTCAAAGGTGCCGCCCTGGTTTTCCCACCGGGAAAGGGCCTGGCGGAACAGCTGCTCCATCCGGGCCAGGCTGTCCTGGGAGGTGGAGCGGAACTCGTAGAGGATGGAGGCCTCCTGGGCGATGGAGTTGACGGTGGTGCCGCCCTCGATGCGGCCCACGTTGTAGGTGGCCCCGGCCGGGGGGACGATCTGGTACAGGTCGTTCACCAGGCCGCACAGCAGCCGGATGGCGCTGGGGCGGCCGAAGTCGGAATAGGAGTGGCCCCCCGGGGCCCGGCAGGTGATTTTGTACCGCCAGGACCCCACCGCTGTGTCGCAGCACAGGGGCATGTACAGGTCGAAGGAATAAAAGGCCCGGATCTTCCCCTGGTAAGCGGCGAACAGGGCTTTGGTGCCCTCCAGGTTCCCCAGCCCCTCCTCACAGGCGTTGGCCACAATCAAAATCCCCTGGCGCAGGGCGTCCTGGTGCCGGATCAGGTACCGGGCCGCCAGCAGCAGGTTCACCAGGTTGGCGGTGTCGTCCCCGATGCCGGGGGCAAACAGTTTGCCCTCTGCCTCCCGCAGGGGCAGGGGCTCCTGGTCGGGGAACACAATATCGGTGTGGGCTGCAAACACCACATAGGAGCTGCACCCGGCGGGGCCCAGGGGGCAGATCACGTTTTTGGCCCCGTCCACCCATACTTCCCGGGCCCCCTGGGCCTGCAGCCAGTCCCGGCAGAAGGCGGCCCGGCGGTCCTCCTGGTGGGTGGGGGCCGGGATCCGGCCCAGGGTCCGCAGCAGATCCGCCTGCTCCTGCCGGCAGGATGCGGCGTATGCTTCTGCCTGTGCGCGCTGTGCAGCTGTCATGGCGATTCCTCCTTGTTGCTTTCAGGGCCATTATACTCCGGCCCGGCCCGGGGGGCAAGATTCACCGGAAAAGGCCTTGACCGTCTCTTGAAAATATGATATATTTATAACACAAAGATAGAAATATACCACAAAAAGGAAGGATGGTCTGTATGAAAATGAGACGCAATTTGTATGGGTCCCTGGGCCTGCTTTCGCTGTTGGGCCTGATCGGAGTTTTCACCGAGGCAAAATCTTTTCTGGCATTTTTTGCGTTCGCGGTGGATTTCGAATATTTCTTTATGGAATCGGATGAAATGCTGGAGGAATCCATGAATCGCTCCGCTTCCCGGGCCTTTTATCTGGGGATGGTCTCGATGGCTCTGGTAGCGCTGGTCTGTTTCTTCGGGGGGCTGACCGATGAAAAACAGGCGCTGATCACTGGCCTGGGGGCAGGATGGGCGGTATCGGTGGCGGTTTATGCCCTTTCCACCGCCTATTATGGATTCCGGGAAAAATGGGGGCTGGAACATGATCAAGAATAGGATGAAGGAATACCGGGCCAAGTATGGGATGAAACAGGAGGACCTGGCAAGACTGGTGGGGGTCCGCAGGGAAACGATCGGAAACCTGGAAAAAGGCAGGTACAATCCATCCCTGGTGCTGGCCTGGAACATTGCAAAAGTGTTCCATGTTTCCATCGAGGATGTGTTCACAGTGGAGGAGTAAGGACTCAAACAGGAAAGGAAGGCGGAAGCCATGACCACCTTTGAACGGGACGGAAAGACGGTGTCGGTGTGGCCCGGCCGGGGGCCGGGGGCGCCGCTGGTGTACCTCAACACTTTCGGGGAGGAAGGGGCCCAGGTCCGGGCCGAAATGGACCGGCTGGGCTGCCCCGACTGTTCCCTGGCGGCGGTCAGCGGCCTGGACTGGGACAGGGACCTGTCCCCCTGGCCGGCGCCGGCCATCCGCCGGGAAGAAGAACCCTTTGCCGGCGGGGCCGGGGACTATCTCCGCTGGATGACCGGCACCCTGCGGCCCGCCGTCCGGGCGGTGCTGCCGGGAGATCCCTGCTGGGAGGGCCTGGCGGGGTATTCCATGGCGGGGCTGTTTGCGGTGTGGGCCCTGTGCCAGACCGATGTGTTCCGGCGGGGGGCCAGCATGTCGGGTTCCCTGTGGTACCCGGGGGCCCGGGACTACCTGCTGGGGCATCTGCCCCAGCCCGCCCCCGACTGTTTTTATTTCTCTCTGGGCAGCAAGGAGAGCAAAACCCGGAACCCGGCCCTCCGCACGGTGGAGGAGGACACCCGGGCGGTGGAGGCCTTTTACCGGGAGAAGGGCATCCCCACCACCTTCCAGCTCAACCCGGGCAACCACTTCCGGGACACTGCCGCCCGCACCGCTGCCGGCATCGCCTGGTTGTTGCGGGTTTAAACAATCGACATTCTGTTACATTAAAACTGCAAAATAAGACAGATCGGATGAACAAATGGGAAGAGTTTGCTATAATAAAGCAGCATCTTTCTGCTGGGCCCGTGTGAGGAGCATTGCGGTATTCCCTGGCAAACAGTCCGGCTGGAAGGGTGCCGTCGCAGCAGACGGAAAAGGTACTCCATTTCTCAGGATGGGGCCCCTTTTGCTGCGCGGATGCGGGCCGTACCCGTGCAGCACAAAGCCCCCGGCTCATGAACTGATCCAAATTGTGCGGACAGTACAAAAAAGCCCCAAGTGTAGGATATTAGGATTCAGCAGGAGTGGCGGAGCGTTAGCGGAGCCACTCCTG
>CAJFNF010000018.1 GCA_904394215.1 uncultured Faecalibacterium sp. | reverse complement strand
GGGAAATATGTATTTTCATATCTCTCGAAATAAACAAATAATCCGAACCCGTCCCCCACAGGGAAGAACTGGTTCGGATTATATTGGTTTGGTGCGGATAAGAGGACTTGAACCTCCACCGAGTTGCCCCGATTAGAACCTGAATCTAACGCGTCTGCCAATTCCGCCATATCCGCTTATTTTGTTTTGTCCCTGCCGCAGCGGCTGAGGACGTGAGTTATTATAGCACACCCGGGAGAATTGTCAAGGGTTTTTTGGAGATTTTTTAAAAAAGCCTCCGCCGGCAGGGCGAAGGCCATCCCATCTATGGTTACCGGTCCTGGGGCGGGACGTCATCCAGGCTGCCTTTGCCCGGCTCGGCGCCGGTCCAGCCCAGGCGCTTGGCATCGGGAGATGCATCCCCTTCCCGCAGGACCGTGTCGTAGGCATCCATGCCATAGTAGGCGCTGGCGGGGCCCAGCTCCAGCCAGAAGTCCTCCGGCTCGGGCAGGCGCATGGAGTCCTCGGGTTCAGGGGCGGAACGGTCTTTCCAATCA
Organism: uncultured Faecalibacterium sp.; assembly: GCA_904394215.1. GTDB lineage: Bacteria > Bacillota > Clostridia > Oscillospirales > Ruminococcaceae > Faecalibacterium. Next base: position 43,882 of record CAJFNF010000018.1, on the reverse strand, counting down.
CTCATATTCTGAAACCTCCTTGTGGGTTGGACTGCATACAGTCTGCCCGGGCGGCATATACTTTATACGCGGCCTGCCGGCGGTGCCGGGCGGGCCTGTGTATGTTTGATCCAAGGAGGAATACCTTGATGGAAACCAAAGGCTGGAAAAGTTTCTGGACCGCCCTGTGGGTCACCCTGCTGGTCCTGCTGCCCCTGGTGGCAGCCACCCTTTTCTACGCCCAATATCAGGCCGAGCAGCGGGTCCGGGCATCCGAGAGCCAGAGCGGCGTGCCGGTGCTGATGCCCCGGGAAGAAAACCACCTGACCTTATTGACCTGTGTGGCGGGGGACTCCCCTGCCTTTGTGCTGCTGTATCTCAACGCCGACCAGAACTGTATCCATCTGCTGGCCATACCCAGCCAGCTGTCGGTGCCCTTCAGCGCCAGGGAGGCCTCCCTGGCCGACTGTTACCAGGCTGCCGGGCCTGCCCGGTGCCTGCAGGGGCTGGGCGACGTGATGGACCTGCCGGAGGATACCCGGTATCTGGCTGCCACCCCCGACACCCTGATCAGCCTGTGCGATGCTTACGGCAATCTGCGGGTGGGCTTCTCGGGGGCCCTCACCGCCAGCGAGCTGGAACGCTTTGGCCAGGAGGGGGTGGGTGACTGGAGCGCCGCCGCGGCCCACGATTTCCTGGAGGAAATCGGCCAGAGCCTGGCCCCCTATACGGTGGCTGGGGCCCGGGCCGCTGTGTGGGATGCCTTCTTCCGGCAGAACCTGGACCTTCTCCCCGCCACCCTGCCCGAGGCCCTGCGCCAGGCCAGCGGTTCCCTGCTGACCGACCTCACCGCCGGGGACCTGCTGACCCTGGAAGACACCCTGGAACTGCTGGCCAACGGGGGCGCCGTTGTGTCCAGCGGCGCCCTGCCCGGCCAGTTCAGCCGGGCCGACGGCCTTTACACCCTGGACCAGGAATCCGAAGCCGCCGTGCAGGCCTTCTTCAATGTATCCGCCAGCGACGGGCAGAGCCCGTCCTCCAGCGCCCCGTATCCCAGCACCAGCGTACCAGGCGGGCAGGATGCGGAATCCGCCATGTAATAGCTGCTGAGGGCTGCCAGCCGGATGCCGGCCTGCCGGGCCGCAGCGGCCAGCACCCCATCGGGAGGCACCTTGCCGGTGAACTGCACCAGCAGGTGCAGGCCGGTGTGGAGCCCGTACAGCTTGATCTCGGACCCAAAGGCCTGGGTCAAAGCCTGGGCCAGTGCGGTGCGGCGGGCCTTGTAGGCCACCCGGCTGCGGGCCAGATGGCGGGTAAAATATCCTTCGCCGATGAACCGGGCCAGGGTCTGCTGCTCAAACCGGCTGACGGTGCCGGAATAGAGGGTGTACCGCCGCTCCCAGGCCGGGATCAGGTGCTGGGGCAGCACCATATAGGCAATGCGGATGCCGGGGGCCAGGCTGCGGGCCACGGTGGACAGATAAATCACCGGGCCGTCGGCCCCCGCCATCCCCTGCAGGCTGGGCAGGGGCCGGGTGTCAAAACGGAACTCCGAGTCATAGTCGTCCTCAATGATATACCGCTGGCCGGGGCGCTGGGCCGCCCAGCCCAGCAGCTCCGCCCGGCGGGGCGCCGGCATGGTGACGCCGGTGGGGAACTGATGGCTGGGGGTTACATAACAGACTGCCGCATCCGAGGCCGCCAGGGCCTCCACCGACAGCCCCCCCGCATCCACCGGCAGAAACCGGCAGACATGGCCGCTGTTTTCCAGCACCTGCCGGGCCCGGGGATAGCCGGGATTCTCCACCGCCGCCGGCCCCTTCAGCAGGGGGGCCAGCAGGCTCAGCAGATATTCGATGCCCGCACCCACCACAATCTGGTCGGGGGTGCACCGCACGCCCCGGTATTCCTCCAGGTAGCGGGTCAGGGCCTGCCGCAGCTCCGCGTCCCCCCGGGGATCGCCCCGGGCCAGCAGATCGGGGGAAGTATAGAGCAGCTCTTTTTGGAGCCGCGCCCAGGTGCGGAAGGGAAACAGCCCGGTGTCCACGCCGCTGGTGGACAGGTCATACAGAACCGGCGGGCTGGCCGGGGCCGCCGGCTGCACTTTGCCTGCCCCGGGCCGGTCCCCCTCCTGCTCCGGCGGACGGCCAGCCAGGGCCGGGTATTCCTGTACATAAAACCCGCTGCGGGGCCGGCTGGCCAGATACCCCTCGGCCGCCAGCATCTGATAGGCCCCGTCCACCGTATTCACCGACACCGACAATTCCTCCGCCAAACTCCGCTTGCCCGGCATCCGGGTCCCCGCCGGCAGCGCCCCCGACCGGATCTCTGCCACCAGGCTCCGGTACAGCTGTTCGTACAGCGGCACCTGGGAGGCCGGGTCCAGGGCAGTGGTCAAATGCAGCATACGCCCTCCTTCGGTTCACAACTGAACCCATAAAAAAGTTCTATTCTGGGTATTTTCATGGAGCCAGTTTTGGCTATAATAGGAGCATACCTGCAGGGCCCCCGGTTGTCAAGGCCCGGGATGAAAAAACTTTTTTGGAGGGATCAACATGTCATCCACTGCAATGTGGCTGCTGCTGGCCGTCGTGGTCATTGTCATTCTGTTTGCCAGTGCGCTGTACAAGCGCACCTTCACCCCCCATGAGCTGGCGCTCACCGGCGTCATGGCGGCTCTGAGCTTTGCCGCTTACCTGTTCTTCCGGGTCCCCTTCTATGGCGGATCCTCGTTCCATCTGGGCAACACCTTCACCGCCCTGGCCGCCCTGCTGATGGACGGCGTCTCGGGCGGCCTGGCCGGTGCCATCGGCCTGTCGCTGGCCGATATCCTGGCCGGCGACCCGGGCTACGCTGTCACCACCTTTGTGCTGAAATTCATCATCGGCGTGGTCTGCGGCCTGGTGGCCCACCGGCTGTGCCGGATCGACACCGCCGATTCCGCCCGCCGCCTGTCCTATCTGGTGCGGGTGACGGTGTCGGCTGCCTCGGGCCTGCTGGTCAATGTGATCACCGACCCCCTGCTGGGCTATTTCCGCAACGTGTACATCTTCGGCCAGGACTATACGGCTGCCCAGGCGCTGGCCGCTGTGGCCGGCGGCGTCACCCTGGCCAACAGCCTGGTGTCCACCGTCTGCGCCGTGCTGCTGTACCTGGCCGTCAAGCCTGCCCTGGACCGGGCCGGCCTGCTGCCCCGCCGCGACAATCTCCATCCGGCCAAAAAGGTTTGAGCGGCATCTTCTGCCCGTTCGCTTCATATCTTAAAGAGGAGCTGTACCATAGGGGTATGGCTCCTCTTTTTTGCATTTGAGGGAGGTGACCGGGAATGCTCGCCGCGTTGAATCAAGCCGTATGGGGCCCGGTGGGAGTGGGCCTGCTGGCAGGGGCCGGGCTGTGGCTGACGGTCCGGACAGGCTGGTTCCAGCTGACCCACCTGCGGCTGTGGCTGGGGAAGACCCTGGGGGCCCTGCTGGCCCGCAGCCCCGACCTGGCCCGGGAGGGGGCGGGCAGCATCAGCCCCTTCCAGAGCCTCTGCACCGCCCTGGGGGCTACCATCGGCACCGGCAGCGTGGTTGGGGTGGGGGTGGCCCTGGCCAGCGGCGGGCCGGGAGCCATCTTCTGGATGTGGGTGATGGCCTTTTTCGGGATGATGACCTCCTACGCTGAAAACCTGCTGGGGCTGCAGTACCGCCAGCTCCACAGCGGCCAGTGGCGGGGCGGGCCCATGTACTATCTGTCTGCCGGGCTGGGTGCCCGGCCCGGCTGCCGGACCCTGGGCCGGGTGCTGGCGGGGCTGTTTGCCCTGCTGTGCATTCTGGCCTCCTTTGGCATCGGCAACCTGAGCCAGTCCAACGCCATTGCCGCCACCCTCCACACCGTCCTCCGCCTGCCCCCGCTGCTGACCGGGGCCCTGCTGGCTGCCGCCACCGGGCTGATCCTCTGGCGGGGGATGCAGGGCGTGGCCTCTGCCGCCGAAAAGCTGGTGCCCCTGATGGCGGTGTTTTATCTGGCCGGGGCCCTGGCCGTCATCCTGACCCATCTGCCTGCCCTGCCGGCAGCCCTCATCGCCATCTGGAAGGGAGCCTTTGGGCTCCAGGCCGCCGGCGGGGGCGCTGTGGGCTACGGCGCCGCCGCTGCGGTGCGATGGGGCTTTATGCGGGGCAGCTTTTCCAGCGAGGCGGGGCTGGGCTCTTCCGCCATTGCCAGCGGCTCCGCCTCCACCCGGGAGCCGGTGCAGCAGGGCATGTGGGGGATTTTCCAGGTCTTTGTCTCCACCTTTTTAATCTGCACCGTCACCGCCCTGGCCATCCTCACCGTCGGGCTGGTGGACCTGGACACCGGCCGGATGCTCACCGCCTCCCCTGCCCCGGATCTGGCCGGAGAGGCCTTTTCATCCACCTTCGGGCCCCTGGGCCCGGTGTGGATTGCAGCCTCTGTGCTGCTGTTCGCTTGGTCCTCCATGCTGGGGTGGAGCCAGTACGGCGCCATCTGCTGGGAATACCTTTTCGGCACCTCGTCGGTGTTCGCCTACCGGCTGGCCTTTCTGGCCCTGATCGCCGTCGGGGCCACGGTGGAGTTTGGCGCCGCCTGGACCCTGTCCGACACCTTCAACGGCCTGATGATGCTGCCCAACCTGGCGGCCCTGGTGGGGCTGTCCGGGGAAGTGGCGGGCCAGACCCGGGCCTATCTCCACCCCGCCAAACCGCAATAAAAAAGCCGCGGGAAGCCATCTGGCCTCCCACGGCTTTTCTGTTTTTCTGTAAAACCGGCGCGCTGTGCCTTTTATCCCTCCATAAAGTAGTCGGGATGGATCTTGCGGGCCTCCTGGACCAAAGCCTTGTACTGCTGCAGGTGTTCCCGCAGGGCCTGTTCCAGTGCCTCCGAGTTCCCCGACTCCAGGGCATCCACAATCTTGCCGTGCTGCACCGGCACCGAGGCTGTCTCTCCCATCATCAGGCCGAACAGCCGCAGCCGCTCGATGTGCTTGAAGGAAGCCAGCATGTAGTCGAAATTTTCCTCCATCCCGCAGAACTCAAAGGCCAGCCGGTGGAATTTGTTGTCGATCTCCATCATGTGGCTGGTTTTGAGGGGGCTGTCGGGCCCGGACGCCGCAGCGATATATTCCTCAATGTTGGCCCGGTAGGCCGCGATGTGCTCCGCCCTGCAGTGCTTGTGAACGTGGAACAGCATTTCTTTTTCCAGGGTGAACCGGGTGAACTGTTCCAGCCGCATCAGTTTCAGATCAATGGGCGCCACGTAGGTGCCGCTCTGGGGTTTGATGGTAACCATGTGCGCGATATTCAGCATGATGAGTGCTTCCCGCACCGGAGTCCGGCTGATCCCCATCTCTTCCGCCAGCTCGCGGTCGTTCAGCGGGTCTCCCGGTTTCAGCTCCATGGTGACGATTCGGCCCCAAAGCGTCTGATAGGCCGCTTCGCGGGCGCTGGATGCTGCCATAAGGCGCGCACCTCCTTTCCTGCCGTTTATATCAACGGGTCATCTTTTGCTTACTACCATTGTAGACGCCCGCCGCAGTTCCGTCAATGCGCCATTTGTTCAAATTTTATCAAAATAATTTTGCACGCAAACCGCAGGCAGACCCGTTCCTCAGCCCTTGAGCCGGGCAGCCAGGGGGCTGCGGCGGCCATACAGGGGCCAGTACCACAGGGCCACCAACGCCAGGCCGCACGCCACATCGATGACCGAGTGCTGCTTGGTGAAGGTGGTGGAGATGCAGATCAGGGCGGCCCAGCCGTAGGCCAGCACCTTCAGCCAGGGCAGTTTCCGGGCCAGCCGGCTCTTGGCAAAGGCCAGGGCCATGCATCCCGAGCTCTGGCAGTGGATGGAGGGGCAGACGTTGTTGGAAGCGTCCGCCTTCCAGATCAGCTGCATGAGATCCATAGCGATATTCTGCCGCCCCACCTGATCGGCGGTGGGCCGCAGATCCACACCGTTGGGCAGCACCATATAAAGGATGAGGCAGAGGGTCATCCCCGAGAACATCATCAGGCAGAGCTTGTCATAGGCCGGGGTGTCATACCACCACAGCAGGGCAGTCACCGCCGCCAGCAACAAGAACCAGCTGCAATAGGGAAAAATGAACCACTCGCAGAAGGGGATCAGATCGTCCAGCGGACTGTGGATGATGTATTTGGGATTTTTGATGGTCCAGTCCAGGGTGAAAAACCAGATCAGATAAATCACCCAGTACAGCTGGAACCAGAGATGGGGCCGAAGCCTTACGATTTTCAGCATTGTATTCTCCTTACCGTCTGCCTTTTCCTGGATTTGACAGTCTTTTTGCAGCGGGCCAAAAACAGCCCTGCTGCGCAAACCTTTGCTATTGTAACACATCCCCCGCCCTTGCGCAAATGGGAAAAGTACAGTAGAATAAGGTCGGACCGGGGATTGTGCCCCGCTCCTGAGAGGGACCGGCCCCGGGCATAAAGGGCCGGCATTGCGCATGTGACAGCTGGAGGCAGCGTATGTATACTTCACCCATTCGCCTGATTGCGGTCGATCTGGACGGCACTCTGCTGAACGACCAAAAGGAAATAACCCCCCGCACCCGGGCGGCCCTGCAGGCCGCTGCAGCCCGCGGGGTTGAGATTGTCCCCGCCACCGGCCGGACGGTGTCCGGCATTCCCGCAGAACTGCGGGCCATGGCGGGGGTCCATTATGCCATCACAGCCAACGGCGCCCGGGTGATGGATCTGGCCTCCGGCCAGGCCGTCCGGGAGCTGTATATCCCCCGGGACAAGGCCCTGGCAGCCTATGACATCCTGGCCCGGTATGACTGCGTGGCCGACCTGTTCCAGGACGGCCGGGGCTACACCACCGAGGCCAACCGGGCCGCCACCTATCGCTTTGTGCCCGACAACCTGCGGGCCTATGTGCTGAACACCCGGGAAATCCTCCCCGACCTGCGGGCCTTCATTGCCCGCCAGGACCGGGGCCTGGAAAAGCTGACCATCTTCTTCCTGGATGAGTCCCAGCGCCAGAAGGCCTGGGCCGAGGTGAAGGCCCTGGGGCTGACGGTGGTGTCCAGCCTTCCCCTCAATATGGAAATCAACGCCGCCGGGGTGGACAAGGGCGCCGGGCTGCTGGCCCTGGCAGACCATCTGCATCTGCCCGCTTCCTCCCTGATGGCCCTGGGGGATGGCGGCAACGACACCGCCATGATCCGGGCCGCCGGCCTGGGGGTGGCCATGGGCAACGCCTTCCCCGAAGTGAAGGAAGCAGCCGACTATGTGACCGCCTCCAACACCGAGGACGGCGCAGCGCAAGCCATCGAGAAGTTTGTATTGGAGGGCAAAACAGAACGTCTATGAAGCAACATTTGATCCGAATGGCCGCCCTGGATCTGGACGGCACCCTGCTGAACCATCAAAGCCAGGTAACCCCCCGCACCGTCGCCGCCCTGGAGCAGGCCATCCAGCGCGGGGTGGTGGTCCTGCCCGCCACCGGGCGGGGCCTCTCTACCCTGCCCCGGGTGGTAGCCTCCATCCCCGGCATCCGGTATGCCATCACTTCCAACGGTGCATCCGTCTGGGATATGGGGGATCATCCGCTGGCCGCCGTCCGCAGCCGGTACGGCACCCCCGGCCCCGAGCCGGTGGGCCAGCCGGTTTGTCTGTACAAAAAAACGATGTCCGCCGACACAGCCCGGGCTGTCTATCAGCTGCTGGAACAGTTTGAGGGCGAGCTGGACTATTTCTCGGATGGCCGGACCTTCAAGACCCCCGCCGGCATGGCCTGGTCCCGGGCCCGGATAGCCCGGCTGCTCTCCACCGAGGCCAAGCAGCAGGACGACGGCCGGTTTACCATCCTCCCCGACCTGCATCCCTATTTCGAGGCCCACGCCGGTGAGATCGAGAAGTTTTGCATGTTCTTCGGCTCCCGGGAGCAGGCGGAGGCAGTGCTCCCCCTGCTGGCAGCCATCCCCGGCGTGGAGGTGACCCAGGGTTCCCCCGACAATGTGGAGGCCACCGCCGCCGGCGTCAACAAGGGCTCCGCCCTGCTGGCCCTGGCCCGGCATTTTGGCATTCCCCGGGAGAGTGTGCTGGCCATCGGCGACAGCGAGAACGACCGGCGGATGCTGGAGGCCGCCGGTGTAGCCGCCGTCATGTCCAACGGCATGCCCTCCATCCAGTCCCTGGCAGACATCCTTTCGGAGCAGGACTGCGACCACGACGGCGTGGCCGAACTGTTTGACCGTCTGGGACTTACCGCCGATTGACCCTGCCCGCTCGTAGATTTTATGCAATGTACATAACATACTTGTAGAAACATTGTGCTTTGTGAGTATTACCAAGAAAAGCTGGTTGATTTATACTTGTAACATATCATCTGAGCATCTTGGCGCTCTATACCCGGGGTTTGGGGCATACTGCGCAAACCTCGAAGGTAAAGGAGAAGGATTTCATGAACCCCATTGCGGAAAAAATCTACGAAATTGGTATTGTACCCGTCATCGCTTTCAACAGCGTGGACGAAGCCCTGCCCCTGTGCAGGGCCCTGTCGGAAGGCGGCCTGTCTGCGGCTGAGGTCACTTTCCGCACGCCCTGTGCGGAGGCGTGCATCCGGCTGATTCACAAAGAGATGCCCGACATGCTGCTGGGCGCCGGCACCGTCTTGACCGTCGACCAGGCCGACCGGGCCATGGATGCCGGCGCTTCCTTTGTAGTATCCCCCGGGTTTGACCCCGTCATCACCAGGCATGTGATTGAAAAGGGCGGCATCGCCATGCCCGGCACCTCTACTGCGGGAGAGATGCAGCAGGCCATGAACCTGGGCTGCGAGGCCATCAAATTCTTTCCCGCTGAGGCCAACGGCGGCGTCGCCATGCTGCGGGACATCGGGGCAGCCCTCAAGGGCGCCCGGTGGATCTGCACCGGCGGCATCAACATCACCAACCTCAGGAACTATCTGGACTGCGATCAGGTGATTGCCGTAGGCGGCACCTGGATGTGCAGGTGCGACGCCATCAAGGCCGGGGACTGGGCCCAAATCACCGCCGCATGCAAAGCTTCTGTCGACACCATGCTGGGCCTTCACCTGGCCCACATCGGGATCAACAGCAAGAATGAGGAGGAAGCCGCCGCCACTGCCAGCCTGCTGGCCGGCCTTCTGAATATGAAAGTGACGCCGGGCAATGCCAGCATTTTTGTGGGCAAACGGGAATTTGAGATCATGAAGCAGCCCGGCCGCGGCCGGAACGGCCACATCGCCATCGGCTGCACCAATGTGGACCGCGCCATCTACCATCTGAGCCGCCGGGGCGTCCGGTTTGATCCGGATTCCAAAAAGGTTCAGAACGGCCACACCACTTTCTGCTACCTGGCCGACGAGATTGGCGGCTTTGCCATCCATCTGCTCCGGGATTAAGAAAAGACGGAAGGAGAAGATCCCATGAAAGTTGTCACCTTTGGCGAGCTGATGGCCCGTCTGCAGCCCTTCCACTATGAGCGCTTTATCCAGGCCAACACCCTGGAGTTCACCTTCGGCGGCGGCGAGGCAAACGTCGCCGTCTCCCTGGCCAACTACGGCCTGGACGCTGCCTTCGTCACCAGGCTCCCCGCCCACGCCATCGGCCAGTGCGCCGTCAACAGCCTGCGCCGTTACGGTGTGGACACCAGCCTGATCGTCCGGGGCGGCGACCGCATCGGCATCTACTACAACGAGAAGGGCGCTTCCCAGCGGGGCTCGGTCTGCATCTATGACCGGGCCAACAGCGCCATCCAGCTGGCCCGGCCCTCCGACTTTGACTGGGACAGAATTTTCCAGGGGGTGGACTGGTTCCACTTTACCGGCATCACCCCGGCCCTGGGGGAAAACCTGGTGGAGATCTGCCGCCAGGCCTGCCAGGCCGCCAGGAAGGCAGGGGTCAAGATCAGCTGCGACCTGAACTACCGGGGCAAACTGTGGACTCGGGAACAGGCCCGGGCTGCCATGACCGATCTGTGCCAGTATGTGGACGTCTGCATCGCCAACGAAGAGGATGCAAAGGACGTCTTTGGCATCGAGGCACCGTCCACCGACATCTATGGCGGCCGGCTGAACCTGGAAGGCTACAAGAGCGTCGCCCGGCAGCTGGCCGACCGGTTTCCCTTTGAAAAGGTGGCCATCACCCTGCGGGAAAGCCACAGCGCTTCGGACAACGGCTGGAGCGCCATGCTGTACGACGTTGCCTCTGACCAGTACTGCTTCTCCAAAAAGTACGAGCTGCGGATCATCGACCGGGTGGGAGGCGGCGACGCCTTCGGCGGCGGCCTGATCTACGCCCTGCTGAAAGGCAAGAGCACCCAGGATGCTGTGGAGTTCGCCGCGGCCGCTTCGGCCCTGAAGCACACCATCGAGGGGGACTTCAACATGGTCTCGGCAGATGAGGTGGAAAATCTGGCCGGCGGCGACGGCTCAGGCCGGATCCAGCGGTGATTTTGTCGACCCCTTTCCAAACAAAAAACAAGCTCCCCCGCCCTTCGGGCCTTGACGGCCTTCCGGGCGGGGGAGTTTCTTGTCTTGGGGGATTGTTTGTGCCGCGAGCCCCTCCGGGGCGCGGCCTGGGATTGCAAATTTGGCACCTGTTGCTTTCCAGGTAACCGGGCCACAGGCCAAACGTCGACTGAGATGCAGGGCGTTTGCCGCCCTCCCGGCGTAACGTGAGTGCGGCCAGAGTGACCCGGTACCCAGTGAAAAGTCTTTTGCTTACTTTTCTTCCAGAAAAGTAAGTCCAGAAAAGTAAGTTAGTTGCGGTTGCGGTTGCTGCCCATGCCCAGCAGACGCAGGACGAACAGGAAGATGTTGATGAAGTCCAGGTACAGGGTCAGGGCCCCGTAGACGCTGGCCTTCTCGGCCAGCTCGCTGTCGGCAGCGTAGTAAGCGTACATCTGATGCAGCTTCTGGGTGTCGTAGGCGGTCAGCAGCATAAAGACCACCAGGCCGATGCCGCTGTACAGCAGCGAAGCGCCTACGCCAAAGCCAAACAGGCTGCCCACCAGGCCGGTGATCAGCATGGCCATCAGGCCCATCATCAGCTTGGGACCCCAGCTGCTGAGATCGCGGTTGGTGGTGTGGCCGTAGACCGCCATCAGGCCAAAGTAAACAGCGGTGCTCAGGAAGGCCATCACCAGGGTGTTCACCGAGAACATCAGGAAATAATAACTCAAAACCATGCCGTTCAGGGCCGAGTAAGCCAGGAACACGCCCCGGGCAGCCCCTACCGACATCCGCTGCAGCCGGGCGCTCAGGGTAAACACCAGGGCCAGCTCAGCGATGGTCAAAACCAGATACAGTGCATTCACTACATACAGCAGCGGGGTGGCAATGGTGATCAGAGCCATTGCAAACGTCACTGCCAGGCCGCCAGCCATCCAGCGGTAGGTCCGGGCCATATAATCAGCTGCGGACATCGTCGCTTCGGTGTAGCCGCGGTCGTAATCGTTATTGTAATAATTCATACAAGACACTCCTTTTTCCCAAGAACGGCGCCTCATGGCCTCTTGCCCCGTTCTGATGGTTACAGTATACTATAGAGAAATGAACGTTTCATGAAAAGGCTGTGACTGATTTTGTCTTTTGGTTTGTACTATCATATTCCCTACTGCTTTTCCCGCTGCCGGTACTGTGATTTTTATACCGCCGGCGGCCAGCGGGGCGTCCCCGACGCCTACATTGACGCTGCGGTGCGGGAACTGAAGTCCTATGCCCTGCCGGGCCCCCCGGACACCGTCTACTTCGGCGGCGGCACCCCCAGCCTCCTGACCCCGGCCCAGGCCGCCCGCCTGATCCAGGCTGCCGCCCCCCCGGCCGGGGCGGAAATCACCCTGGAGGCCAACCCCGAAACGGTCACCGAGGACCTGCTGCGGGGTTTCAGGGCCGCCGGGGTCAACCGGCTTTCCCTGGGGGTCCAGTCGGCCAGCGACGCCCAGCTCCGGACCCTGGGCCGGCCCCACAATGCCGCCCAGGCCCGGGCCGCCTTTGCGGAGGCCCGCCGGGCCGGGTTCGAGAACATCAGCGGGGACATTATGCTGGCCCTCCCCCATTACTCGAAGGCCGAGTTTGACGCCACCCTGGCCCTGATCCGGGACGGGGGCGCCCAGCACATCTCGGCTTACCTGCTGAAGATTGAGCCGGGTTCGGCCTTCGGCCACCACCCGCCCGAGGGCCTGCCCGGCCCCGACCAGGCCGCCGACTTTTACCTCTATGCGGTGGACCGGCTGGCGCAGGAAGGCTACCGGCAGTATGAAATCTCCAGTTTTGCCCGGCCCGGCTTTGAGGGCAGGCACAACCGCAACTACTGGGATTGCGGGGATTATCTGGGCATCGGCCCTGCCGCCCACAGCTGCATGGGGGGGCGGCGGTTTTATTATCCCCCGGACACCGCCGCATTTATCAGCGGGTCCAAACCGGTGGCCGACGGCGGCTGCGGCGCCGAGGACTATCTGATTTTGCAGCTGCGGCTCACCTCAGGCCTGGATCTGGCCGAATACCGCCGCCGGGGCGGGGCCGCCTTCACCCCCCATCAGCGGGCGTTTCTGGACCAGTGCGCCGGGGCCGGGTACCTGACCCTGACCCCCGACCGCCTGACCCTCACCCCCCTGGGGATGATCGTCCAGAACAGCATCCTGGAAGAGCTGATTTAATCTGCCGTGTTCTGGAGCTGGTCCAGCCGGATCACCGGCCAGCCCAGGGCCTGGATGGCCGCCCGGTCATGGGTGGCCAGCAGGGCCGGCGCCCCGGCACAACGGCGGTTCAGCAGGGCCGCCGCCTGCTCCATGGACACCGGGTCCAGGCCGGTGAAGGGCTCGTCCAGCAGGCGGGTGTCCGCCCTGGCCCAGACCGCCCGCAGCAGGGCGGCCCGGCGCTTCTGCCCCCCTGACAGCCGGGCGGCGGGCAAGGTCAGCGCCTCGCCGGTCATCCCCAGCCGGGCGAAATCCGCCTCCACCTGGGGGCGGCGAGTCTTTCCATCAGGTAATATAAGAAGCACGTTTTCCACAGCGGAGAGCTGCAGGCAGAGCCGGTCCTCCTGGAACACCGCCGCCGCCCGGCCTACGCCGGTGACGGTGCCGCTGTCGGGCTGTTCCAGCCCCAGCAGGATCCGCAGCAGGGTGGTTTTGCCCCAGCCGCTGGGGGCCCACAGCACCGCCGGTCCTTCTGTGGAAAAGGTCAGGTCCCGGAACAGCAGGTGTTCCCCAAAGGCCTTGGTGAGATGTTCCACTTGCAGGATCATGGTTCCTCCTCCCCGCAGACATGCCGCACCGCCAGCCCCAGCAGGGCCAGGAACAGTTTTTCAAAGAGGGCGGACAGGCAGATGATCACAAAGGTCCAGGCGAACAAGTCTCCGGTGGACAGGGTGATCTTGGCCCGGTAGAGGGCGTCGCCGATGCTGCCGTCGGGCAGGCCGATGACTTCGGCGGCCACCCCGCTCTTCCAGCACAGGCCCAGAGCAGTGCGGCAGCCCTCCCGGAAGGCCGGCAGCACCGCCGGCAGCCAGATGGCCCGCAGCCGCCGGCCCACCGGCAGGCGGAATACTTTGGCCATCTCCAGCAGCTGGACGTCGGTGCCCTGGATGCCGGTGCGGACGGCGCTGTACAGCACCGGCACCGCCATCAGGAAGCTGATCAGGATGCTCAGCTCTCTGCCCCGGACCCATACCAGGGCCAGGATCACAAAGCTGGCCACCGGGGTGGCCTTCACCAGCTGCATCACCGGGTCCAGCAGCAGTTCCACCGTCCGGGACAGCCGGGCCCCCACCGCCAGGGCCACGCTGCACACAGCCCCCAGGCCGAACCCCAGCAGGATCCGCCCGCTGGAAAAGGCCACCCGGGCCCAGAAGTTCCCGGTGGGCAGCAGCCGGACCAGGGTTGCTGCCGCCTGCACCGGCGACACCAGAAACACTTCCTGTCCCACCGCCATGGCGGCCCACTGCCACAGCACCAGCCAAAAGGCTGCTGCCGCCAGACGGCCGGGCCAGGATTTCTTTTTGGGTTCCACGGCACACCTCCTTGTATCTTCTGTTCAAAAGTATAAAGCAAAAAGGGACGCCCCGCAAGAGGCGCCCCTTTTTGCTTTTCAATTTCAGCGGTTTGGTGCAGCTCAGGCGCCCATCCAGTAGAAGGCGTCGTCGGGCATGGCGCCGCCCACTGCAGCGGGGTCTGCATCGTACAGCACCTGCAGATAGCCGGCCACGTCGGCCTGCATCTCATCGCCGGTGACACAGACGATGTTGCAGTTGGGCAGGGCTGCCTTGGCGATGGCTGCCTTGGCCACCACGCCCTGCTCCTCGCAGAGGGCCGCGGTGCCGTCCAGGTCATTGTTGGCGGCATCCACGCTGGCGGTGTAGTCCTTCAGGAAAGCTTCCACCACGTCGGGGTGCTCCTGGGCATACTCGGTGCGGACCACCGTCACGCCGGTGATCAGCTGGGTGTCACAGACCTTGTCCCACTCCTCGGTCAGGTCCAGAGCCACCCGCAGGGTGTCATCCTGCATGGAGGCGGAGGTCACATAGGGCTGGGGCAGCACGGCGATGGCATCCTGGGCCACGGCCATCTGGGCGGTGACTTCGGTGGCCTCGCTGTAGAACTCGATGGTCACATCCTTGTCAGGGTCAATGCCGTTCTGCTGCAGGATGTAGCGTAGGACGTACTCGGGGGTGGTGCCCTTGCCGGTGGACAGGATGGTCCGGCCCTTGAGGTCGGCCACCGAGTGGACGGTGTCACCCTTTTCCACCACGTACAGGACGCCCAGGGTGTTGACGGCCATCACCTGGATGCCGCCCTGGGTCTTCTGGTACAGGGTGGCGGCCAGGTTGGCGGGGATGGCAGCCATGTCCAGCTCGCCCTTGGTCAGCAGGGGGACAATCTCGTCGGCGGTGCCGTAGAGCTGCAGGTCATAGTCCAGAGAGGCGGAGCCGTCCTCCTCCATGGGCAGCAGGTTCACCAGGCCCATGGTGGTGGGGCCCTTCAGGCCGGCGATCCGGACCGGGTCGGTGGTGGACAGAGGTTCAGCGGTGCTTTCCGCAGAGGCTGCCTGGCTGGAGGCGGCCTCACTGGAAGCGGCCTGGCTGGATGCTGCGGTGCTGCCTGCAGAGGAGCCGCCGCAGGCTGCCAGGGACAGCATCAGGGCTGCCGAAAGCAGCAGGGAAACCAATTTCTTCATGATATCGTTCCTTCTTCTCCCAAATTTTTTACAATTTTGAAAAATTGTACAAAACCATTTGCTTTGCAGGGATCATTCTACTATAATGAAGGAGAAATTACCGTTGCATAAGCAACAGAACGGCAGGTTTGACAACTGTTTGTCAATCTGATTTTCCCGCAGCTGCTCCCCGCAGCCTGCCCGCAGTCTGGACAGAACCATGCAGAACGATTTAACCCTCTTGCGATCCACTTCCCTGTTCAGCGGCCTGAGCCAGGAAGACCTGGCGGGGCTGCTGGCCCGGATGGGCGCCGTCCGCCGCAGCTACAGCCGGGGCGTTGTGCTGGTGCAGGCCGGCAGCCCCAGCCACAACGTCGGGATTATCCTGTCGGGCCGGATCGAGGCGGTGCGCCTGGCCCCCAACGGCAGCCCCCTGCCCATCACCCAGATGGGCCCCGGAGGCGTCTTTGGGGACGTGCTGGGCGGTTCCAGCCTGTGCAGCCCTGTGACCGTCACCGCCTGCACCCCCTGCGAAGTGATGCTGATCCCCTACCAGCGGCTTTTGTGCCCCGACGGCTCCGCCGCCCAGCAGCAGGTGCTGCAGAACCTAGTGCGCACCATCAGCGACAAATATTTCCTGCTGGCCCGGCGGGTGGATCTGCTTTTGCTGCGGACCCTGCGGGCCAAGGTATCCTCCTATCTGCTGAGCGAGGCCGAACGGGCGGGGCAGCTCACCTTCCGGATCCCCTTCACCCGGGCCCAGCTGGCCAGTTATCTCAACTGCGACCGCAGTGCCCTCAGCCGGGAGCTGGGCCGGATGCAGCGGGAGGGCCTGCTGGACACCTACCGCAGCAGCTTTAAGCTGCGGGATCCCGGCGCCCTCCGCAAGCTCTCCCAATAAACCGTAAAGGAGCCATGCAGCCATGAACGGAAAACCCATCCTCTGGATCATCATCCCCTGTTACAATGAGGAAGCAGTCCTGCCCATCACAGCGCCCCAGTTCCTGAAGAAAATCCTGGATCTGTCGGCGGCGGGACTGATCAGCAGCCGCAGCCGGGTCTGCTTTGTGAACGACGGGTCCAGGGACCGCACCTGGGAGCTGATCTGCCAGTTCGCCAAACAGGACGAGCACTTCATCGGCATCAGCCAGAGCCGCAACCGGGGCCATCAGAACGCCGTGCTGGCCGGCCTGATGGAGGCCAAGGACAAGTGCGACGTCACCATCTCCATCGACTGCGACGGCCAGGACGACATCAACGCTATGGACGAGATGGTCCGCAAGTACCTGGACGGGGCCGAGGTGGTCTACGGCGTCCGGAGCCGCCGGGACACCGACACCTTTTTCAAGCGGTTCACCGCCGAGGGGTTCTATCATCTGATGAACCTGCTGGGGGCAGACATTGTCTTCAACCACGCCGACTACCGCCTCATCAGTTCCCGGGTGCTGGAGAGCTTCGCCGACTACCACGAGGTGAACATCTTCCTGCGGGGAATGGTGCCCCTGGTGGGCTTTCCCAGCGCCACCGTGGCCTATGAGCGCCACGAACGGCTGGCCGGCGAGAGCCATTACCCCCTGTCCAAGATGCTGAGCCTGGCCTTTGACGGCATCACCAGCCTGTCCAACAAGCCCATCCGGCTGATCACCGGGATCGGGATGCTGTTCAGTCTGGTGAGCTTCATTGGGGTGGTCTGGGCGGTGGTGCTGGCCTTCATGGGCAGCACGGTGGCCGGCTGGGCCAGTACCATCTGCATTGTCTGCCTGGTGGGGGGCATCCAGCTGGTGTGCCTGGGGGTCATCGGCGAATATATCGGCAAAATCTATATGGAAACCAAAGCCCGGCCCCGCTATATCATCAGTGAGCGGACCTGGGCCCCTTATGAAAGGAAGTATCACGGATGACCAAACAGAACTGGCGAGGGTCCGCCCTCCTGAACCCGGTGCCCCCGGTCCTGGTTTCCTGCGGGAGCCTGGAAAAGCCCAACCTGATCACCATCGGCTGGGCCGGCACCATCTGCACCAAGCCCGCCATGGTGTCCATCAGTGTCCGGCCTGAGCGCTACAGCTACGGCCTCATCAAAGAGAGTGGGCAGTTTGCCATCAACCTGCCCACCGAGGCCCTGGTGCGGGCGGTGGATTGGTGCGGCGTCAAGAGCGGCCGGGATGTGGACAAGTTTGCAGCCCTGGGACTCCACGCCGGGGCAGGGTCGGCCCTGCCCGGCTGCCCCATCCTGGAGGAAAGCCCGGTGAACCTGGAGTGCAAGGTCACCCAGACCATCCCCCTGGGCAGCCATGAGCTGTTCCTGGCGGAAGTGGTGGGCTGCTGCGTGGACGAAAGCCTGCTGGACAGCGAGGGCAAGCTCCGGCTGGACAAGGCAGGGCTGATTGCCTACAGCCACGGGGAATACCGGGCGCTGGGCCGGCGGCTGGGCACCTTCGGCTACTCGGTGCGGAAAAAATCCGCCCCCAAAAAGAGAAGATAAAACGCCAGAAGCCGGCAGTCCCGAGACTGCCGGCTTCTTTCATGCAGAAATCGTCAAACTATTTTTAGTTTTTGTCAGGCGTGGTCCGGTTGTTTTTGGGCCGGGGGAAGGGCAGGCCCAGCACCACCGAAATGCCGATGGCCAGGGCCGCCGCGATCTTGACGGTGTCGGCGGCGCTGGCGGCCATCTGCAGGTTGTCGTTCTGGATAAAGTAGTAGGCGGTGTAGTAGATGCCGGCGCCGGGCACCAGAGGGAAGATGCCGGACAGCAGGAACACCGTCACCGGCGCCTTCAGTGTGACGGCAAAAATCCGGGCCAGCAAGGTCAGGGGGATGGCCGCCAGCAGGTTGGCGGTGACGGCGCCGATGCCCAGCATCACCGCCAGCTCATAGGTCACCCAGCCCACAGCGCCGGTGGCCGCGCAGGCCAGATAGCATTTGCGGGGGATCCCGAACAGCATCCCGAAACAGAGGGTGCCGATGCCGCCCAGCAGCAGCTGCCGCAGCAATTCCAAAACTTGTGCTCCTGTCATGCCACCGTCACCCCCGTCAGCAAGGTATAGGCCCGCAGCACAAGGCCGGTGCCGCAGGCCAGGCAGGCCGCCACCAGCACTGCATCAATCATCCGGATGGTGCCCGACAGATAGTCCCCTTTCACAAAGTCCCGGATGGACATGGTAAAGGCCACGCCGGGGGTCAGGATCATCAGGGCGCCGATGACAGCGTGGTTGACGCTGGCATCCAGCATCCCGCACACCAGAATGCAGACCACTGTAATGAGGGCCGCGCCGGTCAGCTTCTGGAACAGCACCGGCAGGCGGCTGCACAGCCACAGGTAGAGGTTCACAACGGCACCGGCAGCTGCGGCGGCCATGGCTTCCAGCACATTGCCGCCGAACATCATGGCAAAAGCCGCCGAGCCCACAGCGCCGCTGAGGATCTGGGCCGCCAGCCCCGGGAAGGGGATCCGCCGGGCGGCCACCAGGCGCTGCTCGGCCTCTTCCAGGTTCACCTTGCCCGCTGCCAGCTGCCGGGACAGCTCATTCACTGCCGCTACCCGGCCCAGATGGATGGTGCGCTCGGGGACGTTCCGCACCTCGCTGATCTCAGCGGTGCCGGCGCTGGCAAAAATGCCGTTGGTCAGCACATAGACATGGAACTCCCGCAGGTGGAGGCTGTTGGCCATGATCTGCATGGTCTGCTCTGCCCGGAACACCTCCGCCCCGTTTTCCAGCAGAGTCTGCCCTGCTGCCATGATGAAATCCATAATGCGCCGGCGCTCCTCGCTGTCGGGATAAAGCCGGTTTCTTTCCTCTGCCATAGGTTCCTCCTGTACAGGGGCACGGGCCCCGCGATCACCCTATACTTTACCACGAAGACCGCCGGTTCACAAGTCAAAAAATTCACTTTGCCTGTTGACAAAATCCCGCCGGGTGGATACAATAAGAACGATATCATCAAATTGGCTGTGAAGAGAAGAGTAAGCCCTCGCATTGACCCCTTCCAGAGAGCCTGGACGGTGGAAGCAGGCGGGGAACAGGGGGCTGAAAATGGTCTCGGAGCTGCGCGGGCGAGGGGCAAGAGCGCCAAGCCTGCGACGGGTGCGCCCGTTACAGCGTCCGGCTGTACGCAGAGGGTTCTCTGCCGCAGCATCGAGGCCGCGCCCCGCAAGGGACCGGTAAAACAAGGTGGTACCACGGAAGCATTCTGCTCCCGTCCTTGCAGGTTTTAGGAGCCTGTGGGGACGGGAGTTTTTATTTTCCGTAACACACGAGGGAAACAACACACAAAGCAAGTAAAAGAGGGTTATGATTATGACGAAGATTTCGCGCCGCAATTTCCTGAAAGTCACCGGTGCTGCTGCCGCAGCCGCCGCACTGGCCGCCTGCTCCAACGGCACCGGCAGCGCAGCCCAGATCCACGTGGCTGTGCCCAACGACACCACCAATGAGGCCCGCGCCCTGCAGCTGCTGGAGAAGAACGGCTTCTTCACCCTGAAAGAGGGCGCCGGCATCACCGCCACCAAGAACGACATCGCCGAGAACCCCCACAACATCGTCATCGACGAGGTGGAGGCCGCCCAGATCCCCAACGTCCTGCAGGATGAGGACTACGCCGTCATCAACTCCAACTACGCCATCCCCGCCGGCCTGGATCCCATGACCGACGCCCTGGCCATGGAGGATGGCTCTTCCGCTTACGTCAACGTCCTGGTCTGCAAGGAAGGCAACGAGGACAAGCCCCTGATCAAGGCCCTGGCTGCCGCCCTGCAGAGCCAGCAGGTCAAGGACTTCATGGTGGAGCAGTACGGCGGCGCTGTGGTGTCGGTTGTGGAGAACCCCACCGACGGCTACGATTCCACCATTGACTACGACGCCCTGAACGGCCAGACCGTCAGCTGCGCCGCCACCCCCGCACCCCACTGTGAGGTGCTGGAGGTCTGCGTCCCCATTCTGGAGGCCAAGGGCATCACCCTGGACATCCAGGAGTACGACGACTACATCATCCCCAACAACGTGGTGGAGGACGGCACCACCGACACCAACTACTTCCAGCATCAGCCCTACCTGGACGACTTCAATGAGCAGAACGGCACCCACCTGGTGACGGTGGCCGGCATCCACGTGGAGCCCATGGGCATCTACGGCGGCAAGCAGACCAGCCTTGACGCCATCCAGGCCTGATTCGCGCAAAAGGAGCATCCACTGTGATTGAGATCAAGCATGTGTCCAAAACCTTCCAGATGAAGGACGGCGTCGTCGAGGCCCTGCAGGACATCAACTTAACCATTCCCGACGGGATGATCTACGGCATCATCGGCATGTCGGGCGCCGGCAAGAGCACCCTGGTGCGGTGCATCAACCTGCTGGAGCGTCCCACCTCCGGCTCGGTGGTCATCGACGGCACCGCCATGGAGACCCTGTCCCCTGCCCAGCTGCGGGCCCGCCGCCGGGAGATCACCATGATTTTCCAGCAGTTCAACCTGCTGATGCAGCGCAACTGTCTGAAGAATGTCTGCTTCCCCATGGAACTGGCCGGCGTCAAGAAGGCCGACGCCGAAAAGCGGGCCCGGGAACTGCTGCAGACGGTGGGCCTGCCCGACAAGGCCGAGGCCTACCCGGCCCAGCTGTCGGGCGGCCAGCGCCAGCGTGTGGCCATCGCCCGCGCCCTGGCCACCAACCCCAAGGTCCTGCTGTGCGACGAGGCCACCAGCGCCCTGGACCCCGACACCACCCGCTCCATCCTCTCCCTGATCCGGGAGATCAACCAGAAGCTGGGGATCACGGTGGTGGTCATCACCCACCAGATGAGTGTGGTGGAAGCCATCTGCGACCGCGTCGCCATTCTGGACGGCGGCCGTGTGGTGGAAGAAGGCGCGGTGCAGGAGATCTTTGCCCGGCCCAAGACCGCAGCGGCCCGCCGTCTGGTGGCCCCCGGCGGCGGCAAGAGCTCCCGGGAGGTGGCCTCCTTTGCGCCGGATGACCACATCATCCGCCTGACCTTCAACGGTTCCTCCACCACCAAGCCCCTGGTGGCCAGCCTGGCCGCCGAGACCGGCATCCTGGTCAGCATCCTCAGCGCCGACACCCGTGATCTCAACGACCAGTGCTTCGGCAGCATGATGCTCCGGCTGCCCCGTGATGTGGACCAGGCCCGCCAGGCCGTGGCCTACATCAAGGCCCAGCCCGGCGTGACCGTAGAGGAGGTGACCGGCCTGTGACCGCTTTTGATTTTGTGTTTGCCGTGTGGGAGACCTTCTATATCACCGTTCTCTCCACTGTGTTTGCCCTGGTGCTGGGCCTGCCCCTGGGCGTCCTGCTGGTGGCCGGCGACAAGGACGGGGTTCTGCCCCTGCCCGGCTGGCTGATGCATGCTCTGAACATCATCATCAACATCCTGCGCAGCGTCCCCTTCCTGATCCTGATGATCTGCGTGTTCCCCCTGTCCCGCCTGATTGTGGGCACCACTGTGGGCACCAACGCCACCATCGTTCCGCTGGTGGTGGCCTCCTTCCCCTTTGTGGCCCGCCTGGTGGAGACCAGCCTCCGGGAACTGGACGCCGGCGTCATTGAGGCCGCCCAGAGCATGGGCGCCACCCCCTTCCAGATCATCACCAAGGTGATGATCCCCGAGAGCCTGCCCAGCCTGATTTCCAGCATGACCACCGCCCTCACCACCATCCTGGGCTATTCGGCCATGTCCGGCGCCATTGGCGGCGGCGGTCTGGGCAAGGTGGCCATCTCCTACGGCTACTACCGCTACCAGGCCGACATCATGCTGATCGCTGTCATCCTGCTGATCGTCCTGGTGCAGCTGTTCCAGACTGTGGGCACTGCCCTGTGCAACCGCAGCGACAAGCGCCTGCGCAAATAAAAATTCATTTCATCCATTTGTGAAAGGAGTTTTCTGCCATGAACCGCGATACCATCTGTGTTCAGGGCGGCTACACGCCGGGCAACGGCGAGCCCCGCCAGATTCCCATTGTCCAGTCCACTACCTTTAAGTACAACACCAGCGAGGATATGGGCAAGCTGTTCGACCTCGAGGCCGAGGGCTACTTCTACTCCCGTCTCCAGAACCCCACCTGCGACGCCGTCGCCCGCAAGATTGCGGCTCTGGAGGGGGGCACCGCAGCCATGCTGACTTCCAGCGGCCAGGCAGCCAACTTCTTCGCCCTCTTCAACATTTGCCAGTGCGGGGACCACATCGTCTCCTCCTCCACCATCTACGGCGGCACCTTCAACCTGATCTCGGTCACCATGGCCAAGATGGGCGTGGAGGTCACCTTTGTGGAGCCCACCTGCTCGGAGGAAGAGCTGAATGCCGCCTTCCGCCCCAACACCAAGGCCGTCTTTGGCGAGACCATCGCCAACCCCGCCCTGACCGTGCTGGACATTGAGAAGTTCGCCAAGGCTGCCCACAGCCACGGCGTGCCCCTGATCGTGGACAACACCTTCCCCACCCCCGTCAACTGCCAGCCCATCAAGTGGGGCGCCGACATTGTCACCCACTCCACCACCAAATACATGGACGGCCACGGCGCCTGCATCGGCGGCGCCATCGTGGACAGCGGCAACTTTGACTG
Source organism: uncultured Faecalibacterium sp. (assembly GCA_904394215.1). Lineage (GTDB taxonomy): Bacteria > Bacillota > Clostridia > Oscillospirales > Ruminococcaceae > Faecalibacterium. The sequence goes on along the minus strand of CAJFNF010000018.1, from coordinate 21,198 downwards.
GATGGCCCACGCCGACAAGTTCCCCGGCCTGTGCACCCCCGACGAGAGCTACCACGGCATCACCTATGCCGAGCGGTTCGGCAAGGAGGGCGCCTTCATCACCAAGGCTACCGCCCAGCTGATGCGGGACTTCGGCTGCTGCCAGTCCCCCCAGTCCGCCTTCATTCTGAACCTGGGCCTGGAGAGCCTCCATGTGCGGATGGCCCGTCACTGCGCCAACGCCCTGGCTGTGGCCCAGTTCCTGGAGAAGCACCCCAAGGTGGCCTATGTGGACTACTGCGGCCTGGAATCCAGCCCCTACCATGCACTGGCCCAGAAGTATATGCCCAACGGCAGCTGCGGCGTGGTGTCCTTCGGCCTGGCCGGCGGCCGGGAAGCTGCCAGCACCTTCATGAAGTCCCTGCGGCTGGCCGCCATTGAGACCCATGTGGCTGACGCCCGGACCTGCTGCCTGAACCCCGCTTCCAGCACCCACCGTCAGATGAACGACGAGCAGCTGAAGGCCGCCGGCGTCCCCGCCGAGCTGGTTCGCATGAGCTGCGGCCTGGAGTCCAGCGAGGACCTGATCGCCGACATCGCCCAGGCTCTGGACCAGGTCTGATGTCCCACACCGAGTTCCATCCAAGGAGGCCCGACCCATGCCGCTGATTATCCCCAAGACGCTGCCAGCCTATGATGCGCTGTACGCTGAAAATATCTTTGTCATGCACCGGGAGCGGGCCCTCTCCCAGCACATCCGGCCCCTGGAAATCGCCATCCTCAACCTGATGCCCACCAAGATCGCCACCGAAACCCAGATCGCCCGGCTGCTGGCCAACAGTCCCCTACAGGTCCACATGACCCTGCTCCAGACTGCCACCCACGCCGCCACCCACGTTTCGGCGGCCCATCTGGAGGCCTTTTACAAGACCTTTGACGAGGTGCGCAACCGCCGCTTTGACGGCATGATCATCACCGGCGCGCCGGTGGAGACCATCCCCTTTGAGGAAGTGGACTACTGGCCCGAGCTGTGCGAGATCATGGAGTACTCCAAGACCAACGTCTACTCCACCCTCCACGTCTGCTGGGGCGCCCAGGCCGGCCTGTACTACCACTACGGCGTCCGCAAGGAGCTGCTGCCCCAGAAGATGTTCGGCATCTTCCCCCACCGGGTGCTGCGGCCTGCCAACCCCCTGGTCCGGGGCTTCGACGAGGTGTTCTACGCCCCCCACAGCCGCCACACCGGCATCTCGGTGGAGGACGTGAACAACTGTCCCGCCCTGCGGGTGCTGGCCGCCAGCGACGAGGCGGGGCCCTTCCTGCTGAGCACCGAGAACGGCCGGCAGATCTTTGTCACCGGCCACCCCGAGTATGACCAGCTGACCCTGGACGCCGAGTACCGCCGGGACGTGGCCAAAGGGCTGCCCATTTCGGTGCCCAAGAACTACTACCCCGACGATGACCCCTCCAAGCCCCCCATCTTCCGGTGGCGGGCCCACGCCCATCTGCTCTATTCCAACTGGCTGAACTATTACGTCTATCAGAACACGCCCTACGATCTGGACAATTTGGACAGTGTCTGATATCCTTTATATAGGGCCCAGTCTCACGGCTGGGCCCTGTTCCCATAACAAGGAGGTTTTGTATATGGGCATTGAATCCCGCTGGGGGTTCCGGGTGGGCAGCCTGCCCCACGGCCCCCTGAACAAGATCAGCGATGTGCCGGGGGTGACAGTGGGCCACTGTACCCTGGCTGACGGGGACGTCCAGACCGGCGTCACCGCCCTGCTGCCCCATCCCGGGGACACCTTCCACGACAAGGTACTGGCCGCCTCCCACGTGATCAACGGCTTCGGCAAGACCATCGGCCTGGTGCAGATCGACGAGCTGGGCACCCTGGAGACCCCCATCCTGTTCACCAACACCCTTAGCGTGGGCACCGCTGCCACCGCTCTGGTGAAGTACATGCTGGACCGCTGCCCCGACATCTGCGACACCACCGGCAGCGTCAACCCGGTGGTGTGCGAGTGCAACGACAGCGGCCTCAACGACATCCGGGGCCTCCACGTCACCGAGGAAAACGTCTTTGCCGCCCTGGCCGACTGCCGGGCCGACTTTGCCGAGGGAGCCGTAGGGGCCGGCCGGGGGATGCGTTGCCATGGCCTGAAAGGCGGCATCGGCTCTTCCTCCCGGGCCCTGGAACTGGACGGCCAAACCTACCACATGGGCGCCCTGGTGCTGTCCAACCACGCCAAATTCGATGACCTGATTATCGCCGGGGTGCCGGTGGCCCAGCGTCTGGCCCGGGCCGCCCAGGTGCCGCCCCACGAGGACAAGGGATCCATCATCACCATCCTGGCCACCGACATTCCCCTGACCCACCACCAGCTGGAACGGATTGCCCACCGGGCCATTGTGGGCCTCAGCCGCACCGGCTCCTACTGCGGCAATGGCAGCGGGGAAATCGTCATTACCTTTTCCACCGGGAACCACATCCCCCATTACCCCCAGACTGCCCTGCTGCCCCTGCGGGCGGTGGCCGACACCAAAATCGACCTGCTGTTCCGGGCGGTGGCGGAATGTGTGGAAGAGAGCGTCCTCTCCTCTTTGCTCCACGCTGAAACAGTGACCGGCTGCGGCGGCCTGACCGTCCGCAGCCTGTCCGACCTCTTATCCACCCCAAATCCCTGAAAGGAGACTGCTGCAATGGATCTCATGGAACTTCTCACCACCCGCCGCACCTACCGCCGCTTCACCCAGAAGCCGGTGCCCGCCGACGTCATTGATGATATCATCGAGGCCGTGCGGCTGTCCTCCTGCGGGGCCAACCGGCAGGCTGTCCGGCTGGTCATTGCTTCCAGCCCCGAAGTGGTGGCCCAGATCCAGCCCCTGGTAAAGTGGGCCGCCTATCTGCCCCCGGAACAGGGCACCCCCAAGCCCGAAGAACAGCCCACCCTTTTTGTGGCGGTGGTGCAGGACACCTCCATCCCCGGGGACCTGGACACCGACACCGGCATCGCCCTGGCCAACCTGACCCTGGCCGCCTGGGCCAAGGGGGTGGGCAGCTGCATCATGGGCGCCATCGACCGGAACAAGCTGACCCAGCTGCTGGGCCTGAAGGAGAACGAAAAGCTCCACACCATGGTGGCCATGGGCTACCCCGCCCACAGCTCCCGGGTTGTCCCCATGACCGAGGCCACCGGCGTCAAGTACTATCTGGACGGCAACCGGGACTACTGCGTGCCCAAGCGCAGCGCCGGGGACATCGCCCGCATCCTGTAAATTTGCATCCCTCTGCCCCTGCCTTTGGCAGGGGCATTTTGCTGCCAAATGTTGGGCAAATATTGTATATATGCGCCAAAATCTGTCGGTTTCCGCATAAGTTATCTCAAATTGGTTTCAATTTGCCTCTCACTTATGCACAAGTCTTGACATTTGAATTTGTAAAAACTATACTACTGGTTGTCATCGGGATGGTTCCCGACTCAACGGCGCATCGTCTGTTTGCGATGCCGGGCGGGCTGCCCGCCCTTTCACATAATCTGGTTTATCAATCAAGAGGAGTGTTACGAATATGAAGAAGATTTCTCGCCGCAGCTTCCTGGTGGCTGCTGGTATTTCCGCTGCTCTGGCCCTGACCGCCTGCTCCAGCACCAGCTCTTCCACCGCTGCTTCCGCTGCCAGCTCTGCCGCTTCCACTGCTGACTCTGCTGCTTCCGCTTCCACCCAGGCCATCCAGTCTCTGGATGATCTGGCCGGCAAGACCGTGGGCGTCCAGCTGGGCACCACCGGCGACCTGCTGATGAGCGAGGAAGTGGGCGAGGGCGACGACAAGCTGGGCATCGCCGGCGTGGAGCAGTACAACAAGGCCGCCGACGCCGTGCAGGCCCTGCTGACCAACAAGATCGACGCTGTCTGCATCGACGACCAGGTGGCCAAGAAGTTCGTGGAGGCCAACCCCGACAAGCTGACCACCCTGGACACCGCCTTCGCTGAGGAGAGCTACGCCATCGCTGTCAGCAAGGACAACGCTGACCTGACCGAGCAGCTGAACGGCGCCATCGCCGAGCTGAAAGAGGACGGCACCCTGGACGCCATCCTGGACAAGTACATCGCCAAGGTGGAGGGCGCTGAGGGCTATATCTCCCCCGAAGGCACCGAGTACCCCAACGGCACCCTGGTGATGGCCACCAACGCCACCTTTGATCCCTATGAGTACATCGAGAACGGTGAGATCGTGGGCATCGACGCCGAGTTTGCCAAGGCTCTGTGCGACAAGCTGGGCTATGACCTGCACATCGAGGATATGGAGTTCGACTCCATCATCGCGGCTGTCAACAGCGGCAAGGCCGACTTCGGCATGGCCGGCATGACCGTCACCCCCGAGCGCCAGCAGGAGATCGACTTCACCGATACCTACTGCACCGCTGCACAGTCCATCATCGTGCTGAAGGGCGAGGAGTCCGGCAGCGAAGCCGCCAGCAGCGAGGCCGCTGAATAAAAAGAGAAAAACTCTTTACAAACTGCGGTTTTTGTGGTTTTATAAGAGATGCAGAGGACAGAGCACAGGTGCGAATCCCGGCTCTGTCCCTTCTCTTTATGTATATATGCATAAAAATTCAAAAAATATGCATATTCACCCCCTGTCCGCCCCGCCAAGGAGGGAAGTTCATGGCATTTTTCCAAAACCTATGGGAGGAACTTTCCAGCGAGTTCGTCTCCACCTTCATCGAGGAGCAGCGCTACCTGCTCTTCCTGAACGGCCTGAAAACCACCCTGATCGTTGCCTTTGCGGCAGCGGCCCTGGGCGTGGTGCTGGGCTTTATCATCGCGTACATCCGTACCACCCATGACCAGACCGGCCACCTGCGCATCCTGAACGGCGTGTGCAAGCTGTATCTGACCGTCATCCGCGGCACCCCCACCATGATCCAGCTGCTGATCATGTACTTTGTCATCTTCGGCTCGGTGAACATCGGCAAGGTGCCGGTGGCCATCCTGGCCTTTGGTATCAACAGCGGCGCCTATGTGGCCGAGATCTTCCGCAGCGGCATCATGAGCCTGCCTCCGGGACAGATGGAGGCCGCCCGCAGCCTGGGCCTCAACTACACCCAGGCCACCTGGAAAATCATTCTGCCCCAGGCCGTCAAAAACGTTCTGCCCGCCCTGGGCAACGAGGTCATCGTCCTGCTGAAGGAGACCTCCATCAGCGGCTATATCGCATTGCAGGACCTGACCAAGGCCGGCGACATCGTCCGCAGCCGCACATACAGCACCTTCTTCCCCTACATCTCGGTGGCTCTGATCTACCTGGTGATGGTGCTGTTCCTGGAGAAGCTGCTCAACCACATGGAAGGGAGGCTGGCCCGCAGTGACCGGTAAATCGACCGAAAAGATCATCGAAGTACGCGGCCTGAAAAAGACCTACGGCGGCGAGAAAAAGCGCGGCTACAAGGGCCTGACCCCCAAGCTGGACGTCCTGAAAGGGATTGACATCGACATCTACCGGGGCGATGTGGTCTGCCTGATCGGCCCTTCGGGCTGCGGCAAATCCACCTTCCTGCGGTGCCTGAACCATCTGGAAAAGCCCACCGGCGGCTCCATCAAGTTCGAGGGCACCGAGGTCAACGAAGCCCACATCGACAAGATCCGCCAGAAAATGGGGATGGTGTTCCAGCACTTCAACCTGTTCCCCCACATGACGGTGAAGGAAAACCTCTGCATGGCCCCCACCCTGCTCAAGCTCAAGAGCAAGGAGGAAGCTGCACGCAAGGCCGATGAGCTGCTGGCCCGGGTGGGCTTGTCGGACAAGGCCGACGTCTACCCCAACAGCCTGTCGGGCGGCCAGCAGCAGCGGATTGCCATCGCCCGGGCCCTGGCCATGGACCCCGATGTAATCCTGTTTGACGAGCCCACCTCGGCCCTGGACCCCGAGATGGTGGGCGAGGTGCTGGCCCTTATGAAGGAGCTGGCCCACACCGGCATCACCATGCTGGTGGTCACCCACGAGATGGGCTTTGCCCGGGAGGTGTCCAACCGTGTGATCTTCATCGACGAGGGTGTCATCCAGGAGGATGAGCCCCCCGAGGAGCTGTTCACCAACCCCAAGAACCCCCGGCTGAAGGCTTTCCTGTCCAAGATGCTGTAAGCAACACAAAACCGGCAGACGGTGCCCTGGGCACTGCCTGCCGGTTTTTCTTTTGGCTTTTATTTTTTTCCCAGGAACTTGATGCAGAGTAGCACCACCACCAGCATACACACCACGGTGACCGCCACCATCAGAAGGTTGATGATAATCGCGAACGCCATTGCCATACCTGCTTCCCCCTTTTTTGCACAGACGTTTTTTACAGTATAACACCCGGCCGCCCTGCCATCAACCGGCGGACCGCCCAAAGATGGCCCCGGGTTTTGCAGCAAAAAACCGGCGGCCCATGTATTCCACAGGCCGCCGGGAAATAGTTGAGAATCGTTACAGGGTGGTGTTTTCGGTGGTATCGCTGCCGGTCTGCTGGGTGTAGAGGACCATCAGGTGGCTGGCGCTGGCCTCCAGATTTTCCTTGGCCTGGCGGAGGGCGGACTCCTCGGCGTCGTTCATCTTCTCAGGGTGATCCTTCCGGATGCTCTTGCGCAGGGCAGCCAGGTCGGCCTTGATCCGGTTCTTTTCCTCCTTGTCGATCTCCTTCTTGCACTTGGCGAGGGCCTCGTCCACTTTATAGGCCAGGATCTCAGCCTGGTTGTGGAGTTCCAGCCGTCCGTTCCGGCGGCTGTCCTCCGCCTCGTAGGCGGCAGCGTCTGCCATGGCCCGCTGGATCTCGCTCTCGGACAGGTTGGTGGAACCGGTGATGGTGATGTTCTGCTCCCGGCCGGTGCCCAAATCCTTGGCGGACACCTTCACCACGCCGTTGACGTCGATGTCAAAGGTGACCTCAATCTGGGGCTTGGAGGAGAAGCCGGCCCGGATGCCCCCCAGTTTGAACTTGCCCAGGGACTTGTTGTCCCGGGCGAAGCGGCGCTCGCCCTGGAGGACGTTGATTTCCACCGAGGTCTGCATGGGCCGGGCGGTGGTGAAGATCTGGCTCTTGCGGGTGGGGATCATACTGTTGCGGGTGATCAGGGGGGTGGCGATGCCCCCCAGGGTCTCGATGGACAGGGTCAGGGGGGTGACGTCCATCAGCACCAGCCCCTGGGCTGCTGCGCCGGTGGCGCCGGCCAGCTTGCCGCCGCCCTGGAGCAGGCCGCCCTGGATGGCGGCGCCCATGGCCACGCACTCGTCGGGGTTCAGGGTGTGGCTGGGCTCCTTGCCCAGCAGCTCCTTCACCTGGCGGGCCACCGCCGGCATCCGGGTACTGCCGCCCACCAGCAGCACCCGCCCCAGCTCACTGGGGGACAGGCCTGCATCCCGCAGGGCGTTGTTCACCGGCTCGATGGTGCGGGCCAGCAGGTCGCTGGTCATCATCTCAAACTGGGGCCTCGTGAGGGTGGCATCCAGGTGATGGGGGCCATCCTTGCCCACTGCGATAAAGGGCAGGTTGATCTGGGCCGAGGGGGCGCTGGACAGCTCCTTCTTGGCCTTCTCTGCCTCTTCCTTCAGGCGGCCCATGGCGGCCGGATCTTTGGTCAGGTCGATCCGGTCGCTCCGCTTGAACTCCTGCACCAGCCAGTCCACAATCCGGGCGTCGAAGTCGTCGCCGCCCAGGCGGGTGTCGCCGCCGGTGGCCAGCACCGTGAAGGTGCCGTCCTCGATCTCGATGATGGACACATCAAAGGTACCGCCGCCCAGGTCGTACACCAGGATCTTCTGGGGCGCCTCGTTGTCCAGGCCGTAGGCCACAGCGGCGGCGGTGGGCTCGTTGATGATCCGCAGCACATGGAGGCCTGCAATCCGGCCGGCGTCCTGGGTGGCCTTGCGCTGGCTGTCGTCAAAGTAGGCGGGCACGGTGATCACAGCCTCGGTGACCTTTTCCCCCAGGTAGCTCTCGGCATCCCGCCGGAGCTTGGACAGGATCATGGCGCTGATCTCCTGGGGGGTCAGGTCCTTACCGTCGATCCGCACCCGGTAATCGGTGCCCATACGCCGTTTGATGCTGGAAATGGTCCGGCCCGCGTTGGTGGCCAGCTGGCGCTTGGCCGCCCCGCCCACCAGACGCTCCCCGTCTTTGGTAAACGCTACCACCGAAGGGGTGGTGCGCTCCCCTTCGGCATTGGTGATGACCACCGGCTTGCCGCCTTCCACCACCGCCACGCAGGAGTTGGTGGTGCCCAGATCAATCCCGATCACTTTGCCCATATGTGAATCCTCTTTTCCTTGCAGTCCCGGGACGAAGCTGCCGTCCCCTCTTGTTTCCCTATTGTAGCGCAGGATTGTGGCTGTTTTTCAGCTTAAATGTAAAGATTCTATGTTCATCACCTGCGCCTCCAGCTGCTGCATCATCTCCTGCAGCCCTGCTGTCCCGGCGTAGGTGTCCCGGATGTAGTTGCGCATCTCGTGGATGGCGGTGTGAAGCTCCCGCTCCACCGCCTCGTCCTGTTCCTCTCCCGACAGGATGGACAGGCCATGGATGGCCTCGGCCAGCAGCCGGGCCATCTGGTCCGGGTCGGTGCCACGGGCCTCGGTCTGGGCAATCCGCAGGCAGACCACCGGCCAGTTGGTGATGTCCATCTCCATCTCGGCCATGGACCGGGCCTTCCGGTAGGCCATCAGGGCCCTGCCCGGGTCTCCGGGGGTGCGGGCGGTGCCGGCGCCGTACTGGTCCCCCAGGGCAATCTGGGACAGCACATCCCCCTGGGCCGCCGCCTTTTTCCAGAGGCTGATGGCCTTCCGCCGGTTCCGGGGGACCCCATGGCCCCTGTCGTAGCAGTCGGCCAGCCGCCGGATCCCTTCAGGGAAGTTTACGACGGCAGCCGCTGCAAACAGGGGCTCTGCCTCTTCCCATCTGCCCTGATAGGCCAGCAGCCGGCCCTGGCGGGTCTCGGCCTCGCCGGGGGTGTCATCCACCCCCCGGGCGTACAGCAGCCCCCGCAGGATGCTCTTGTCCAGGGCGGCAGACCGGCCCCAGGGGTTTACCACCAGGCCGGTGAGGTCCTCCCGGCCCAGGGTCTCCTCCATCACCTGCTGCAGGGGCAGCTGGGCCATGGGCAGCCCCAGGGTGGCGGGGTTGCCGTCGGCCTCCTCGGGCTTGGTAAAGACCGGCAGCATCTTCTGCCCCTTGGGGGTGGTGAGAACCCAGTAGGCCAGCCCCTGGGATTTTTCGGGCGGGATGGGGTCCTGGGCCCAGCTGAACTGGCCCCGCTGGCCCCCGGGGGACAGCTGCACCGGCACCAGCACCTGGGTCTGGACCTCCAGGGCATAGTTCAGCCCCTTGATCAGGGCCCAGAACCGGTTTTCCCGCTGGCTGTCGTCAGCCTGGTACAGCCGCTGGATGGCCAGCTCCACCGCCGGGCAGCCGGTGTACACCGGGCCGTACCGCAGCACTGCGGACTCCTTTTTCTGCTTTTTCACCGGGCGGTACCGGATCCGTTTTTTCCCGCTTGCCATGGAATTCCTCCTGCCTGTCCTTCTTTGCATTTGCTTTAAGTATAGCAGGATTTTCCAGTTTCGACAACCTGTCCCCACAGGCGGGCCGCCCGAGCCGGAAGTTTTGCCGAAAATGAACCGCCGCGTCTGGTAATTCGGGCTGCCGCGCGGTATAATGGGGGCCGAATGAATCAAGTTCACTGCCACAAAGCGCCGGGAAAGGAGCGTTTTTCATTTGAAACAGATGCTTGTCTATCTGAACGGCTACAAAAAGGAGAGCGTCATCGCCCCCCTGTTCAAGATGCTGGAGGCCTTTTTTGACCTGCTGGTCCCTCTGGTGATGGCCGACATTGTCAACGTGGGCATCGCGGCCCACGACGCCCGCTACATCCTGATGCGGTGCGGGCTGCTGCTCGTGCTGGCCCTGGTGGGCCTGGCCTGCAGCGTCACGGCCCAGTATTTTTCTGCCAAGGCGGCGGTGGGCTATGCCACCGCCCTCCGCCACGCCCTCTTTGCCCACATCCAGTCCCTGGGCTTTTCCGAGATGGACACCATCGGCACCAGCACCCTCATCACCCGGATGACCAGCGACATCAACCTGGTCCAGAGCGGCCTAAACATGTTCCTGCGGCTGTTCCTCCGGAGCCCCTTTGTGGTGGTGGGCGCCATGATCTGCGCCTTTACCGTCAACGTCCAGGCGGCGCTGATCTTTGTGGTGACCATCCCGGCTTTGTCGGTGGTGGTGTTCACCATCATGGCGGTCACCAACCCCCTCTATAAGAAGGTACAGGGCCGGCTGGACAAGGTGCTGGGCCTCACCCGGGAAAACCTCACCGGCGTCCGGGTGGTGCGGGCCTTCGGCAAGGAGGCCAGCGAAACCGCCCGCTTTGAGCAGACCAACGGGGACCTGACCACCCTACAGCTGAAGGTGGGTCATCTGTCCGCCCTCACCAACCCCCTGACCTATGTGATCATCAACCTGGCCATCGTGGCCCTGCTGTACACCGGCGCCATCGAGATCAATGTGGGCCGGATGGCCTCGGGCGACCTGATCGCCCTGGTGAACTATATGAACCAGATCCTGGTGGAGCTGGTTAAACTGGCCAACCTGATCGTCCAGATCAGCAAGGCCCTGGCCAGTGCCGGCCGTGTCCAGGCGGTGCTGAACACCAAACCCGGCATGGCCTTCCCCCAGGCAGTTACCGGCCAGGTCCCCGCCGCCGGGGCGGAGGACGCCGTTAAATTTGACCACGTGGGCCTGACCTACGCAGGGGCCGGCGCCCCCAGCCTCACCGGCATCACCTTCACTGCCCGCCGGGGGGAAACCATCGGCGTCATCGGCGGCACCGGCGCAGGCAAATCCAGCCTGGTCAACCTGATCCCCCGCTTCTACGACGCCACCGACGGCGCCGTGGAGCTGTTCGGCCGGCCCGCTGCAGCCTGGCCCCGGGAGATGCTCCGCAGCCGGGTGGGCACCGTCATGCAGAAGGCCCAGCTGTTCACCGGCACCATCCGCTCCAACCTGCTGTGGGGCAACCGCAATGCCTCTGACGAGGACTTGTGGGCGGCCCTGGAAACGGCCCAGGCGGCCGAATTTGTCCGCTCCAAGCCCCTGGGGCTGGACGAGCCGGTGGAGCAGGGCGGCCGGAACTTCTCGGGCGGCCAGCGCCAGCGTCTGACCATCGCCCGGGCCCTGGTGGCCAAGCCCGAAATCCTGATCCTGGACGACAGCGCCAGCGCCCTGGACTTTGCCACAGACGCCGCCCTCCGGAAGGCCATCGCAGCCCTGCCCGGCTCCATGACGGTGTTCATCGTCAGCCAGCGGGCTGCCAGCATCCAGCACGCCGACCGGATCCTGGTGCTGGATGACGGCCACATGGTGGGCTGCGGCACCCACAGGGAGCTGCTGGAGCGCTGCCCCGTCTACCAGGAAATCTACGAGAGCCAGTTCAAGAAGCCTTCCGAGCTTGCGAAAGGAGGCGCCCAGGCATGAGCAAACAGAAAGCCAAGAATCCCCTGTCCTCGGAGGAAAGCCGGGAGGCCCTCCGCCGGGTTCTCACCTATATCCGCCCCTACGGCTTTTTCGTGGGGGTCAGCCTGGTGGTGGCCGCTGTCAGCGTGGCGGCCCAGCTGTATATTCCGCTGCTGTGCGGCGACGCCATCGACCTGATGATCGGCCCCGGCCAGGTGGACCGGTCCGGGGTGTGGACCATCATTGTGGAAATCCTCATCGTGATGGCCCTGGCCGCCCTGGCCCAGTGGCTGCTGAGCGTCTGCAACAACCGGATCACCTTCTCGGTGACCCGGGACCTGCGGAATGACGCCATCCACAAGATCCAGTCCCTGCCCCTGTCCTATCTGGACAGCCACCCCTCCGGCGACATCGTCAGCCGGATGGTGGCGGACGTGGACACCTTTGCCGACGGCCTGCTGATGGGCTTCACCCAGCTGTTCACCGGGCTTTTGACCATCCTGGGCACCCTGCTGTTCATGTTCCGGGAGAACGTGCTGATCTCCCTGGTGGTGGTGCTGATCACCCCCCTGAGCCTGGTGGTGGCCGGCTTCATCGCCAACCACTCCTATGGCTACTTCCACCAGCAGAGCGCCGTCCGGGGCGAGCAGACCGCCCTAGTCAACGAGATGATCGAGGGCCAGAAGGTGGTCCAGGCCTTTGGCCACGAGGACGAGAGCCTGGCCGCCTTTGACGAGGTGAACCAGCGGCTGGGAGACGTGAGCCTGAAGGCCACCTTCTTCTCCAGCCTCACCAACCCTGCCACCCGCTTTGTCAACAACATCGTCTATGCCGGCGTGGGCCTGGTGGGCGCCTTCTACGCCGCTGCCGGCGGCATCACCATCGGCCAGCTCAGCGTCTTCCTGAGCTACGCCAACCAGTACGCCAAGCCCTTCAACGAGATTTCGGGCGTGGTCACCGAGCTGCAGAACGCCCTGGCCTGTGCGGCCCGGGTCTTTGCCCTGCTGGACGCTGAGGACCAGATCACCGAAGCCCCCGGGGCTGTCACCCTCCACCCCGACGGCCGGGTCAAGCTGGAGGATGTGTCCTTCCGCTACCTGCCTGACCGCCCCCTGATCGAGCACTTCAACCTGGACGTCCAGCCCGGCCAGCGGATCGCCATTGTAGGCCCCACCGGCTGCGGCAAAACCACCCTGATCAACCTGCTGATGCGGTTCTATGATGTGGACGGCGGCAGCATCTCGGTGGCGGGCACCGACATCCGCCAGGCCACCCGTGCCTCCCTGCGGGGCAGCTACGGCATGGTGCTCCAGGATACCTGGCTCCGGGCCGGCACCGTCCGGGAGAACATCGCCTACGGCAAGCCCGATGCCACCGATGAAGAGATCATCGCCGCCGCCAAGGCGGCCCACGCCCACAGCTTCATCTGCCGGCTGCCCCAGGGCTACGACACCGTCCTGGCCGAGAACGGCGGCAACATCAGCCAGGGCCAGAAGCAGCTGCTGTGCATCGCCCGTGTGATGCTCTGTCTGCCCCCTATGCTGATCCTGGACGAGGCCACCAGCTCCATCGACACCCGCACCGAGGTCCGGATCCAGAAGGCCTTCGCACGGATGATGGAGGGCCGCACCAGCTTCATCGTAGCCCACCGGCTGTCCACCATCCGGGAGGCCGACGTGATCCTGGTGATGCGGGACGGCAAGATCATCGAGCAGGGCACCCACGATTCCCTGCTGGCCCGGAACGGCTTCTACGCCAAACTCTACAACAGCCAGTTTGAAGGGGTGGACCACGACAGCCCCGCCGCTGCAAATTAATCTCCGCGCCTCTGGATTGTGCGATCCAGGGGCGTTTTTGTTTTCATTTTTTTAACACTTTATCCATCCGGATGCCGTATCCGGGGGCTACACTAATACTGTTCCAAAAAGTTCGCTTTCGTACAATCATCCAGAGGAGAGACCTGCTTATGAAAGAAGTCAAAAGTCCCAAAAAACCTCTGATCTACTACTATGGCCTGGTGCTGGTCATCCTGTTCCTGTTCAACCTGATCGCCCCCTCCTTCCTGGGGCGGCCCCAGATTGACGAGGTGGATTACGGCACCTTCATGGATATGATTGATGACCAGGACATCGGCCAGGTAGAGATCACCGACACCGAAATCACCTTTACCAACAAGGACAACTCCAAGCTGTATCAGACCGGGGCCATGTACGACCCCACCCTGGCCCAGCGGCTCCATGACGCCGGGGCTGTCTTTTCCAGCGACGTGGGAGACGAAGGCTCCCCCATCCTCAGTTTCCTGATCTCCTTTGTGCTGCCTCTGGCCATCTTCATCGGCCTTGGCCAGTACATGAGCAAGAAAATGATGGAGCAGATGGGCGGCAAGAACGCCATGTCCTTCGGGATGGGCAAGAGCAACGCCCGGGTCTATGTCCAGTCCTCCGACGGCATCCGCTTTGATGATGTGGCCGGCGAGGACGAGGCCAAGGAAAACCTGGCCGAGATTGTGGACTACCTCCACAACCCCAAGAAATACACCGACGTGGGCGCCTCCATGCCCAAGGGCGTCCTGCTGGTAGGCCCTCCGGGCACCGGCAAGACCATGCTGGCCAAGGCTGTGGCCGGCGAGGCCGGGGTGCCCTTCTTCTCCATCTCGGGCTCTGAGTTTGTGGAGATGTTCGTGGGCATGGGCGCTTCCAAGGTCCGCGACCTGTTCAAGCAGGCCAAGGAGAAGGCTCCCTGCATTGTGTTTATCGACGAGATCGACGCCATCGGCAAAAAGCGGGACGGCCAGCTCAGCACCAACGACGAGCGGGAGCAGACCCTGAACCAGCTGCTCACCGAGATGGACGGCTTCGAGGGGAACAACGGCGTCATCATTCTGGCGGCCACCAACCGCCCCGAATCCCTGGACCCCGCCCTGACCCGTCCCGGCCGGTTTGACCGGCGGGTGCCGGTGGAGCTGCCGGACCTGGCGGGCCGTGAGGCCATCCTGAAGGTCCACGCCCGGAAGATCCGCACCGCCCCCGATGTGGACTTCCACACCATCGCCCGGATGGCCGCCGGCACCTCGGGCGCCGAGCTGGCCAACATCATCAACGAGGCCGCCCTGCGGGCGGTGCGGGCCGGCCGGACAACCGTCTGCGAGGCCGACCTGGAAGAGAGCATCGAGGTGGTCATCGCCGGCTACCAGAAGAAGCACGCCATCCTGTCCGACCAGGAGAAAAAGGTGGTGGCCTACCACGAGATCGGCCATGCCCTGGTGGCGGCCAAGCAGTCCCACTCGGCGCCGGTCCAGAAGATCACCATCATCCCCCGCACTTCGGGCGCCCTGGGCTACACCATGCAGGTGGAGCAGAACGACAAGAACCTGCTGACCAAGGAGGAGCTGGAAAACAAGATCGCCACCCTCACCGGCGGCCGGGCCGCCGAGGAAGTGGTATTTGGCCAGATCACCACCGGCGCTTCCAACGACATTGAGCAGGCCACCAAGCTGGCTCGGGCCATGATCACCCGGTACGGCATGAACGACGACTTTGACATGGTGGCCTTTGAGACGGTGACCAACCAGTACCTGGGCGGGGACACCTCTCTGGCCTGCTCGGCCGAGACCCAGCAGGCCATCGACCAGAAGGTCATTGCCCTGGTCAAGGCACAGCACGCCAAAGCCCGGAAAATCCTGGAGGACAACCGGGACGCCCTGGACCGTCTGGCTCAGTACCTGTACGAAAAAGAAACCATCACCGGCGAAGAATTCATGCAGCTTCTGGCGGAAGGAGGCGCACAGTCATGAGAGGTCGTTCCGGTTTTGGCTGGAGCCAGTTTGTGATGGGGATCTGCCTGATCCTGCTGGGTGTGTTCACCTGTCTGCGGCCCGGCAGCATCTTCTCGGGCATCGGGGTGATCTACGGCATTGCCGCCGTCATCACCGGCATCTGTGACATTGTCATCTACATCAAAGAGGAGCGGTTCATCGGCTTTGGGCCCGGGATCTCCCTGCTGGCCGGCATCCTCAGCATCATGACCGGCATCACCCTGCTGGCCTACCCCGGCGTCGCCGAGTGGATTGTCTCGCTCCTGTTCCCCCTGTGGTTCATAGCCCACTGCGTCTCCCGGCTGACCCATCTGGGCATCATCCGAATGATGGCCGGCAGTTTTTACTACACCTTCTCCCTGGTGGTGAACATCCTGGGCCTGGTACTGGGGGTGCTGATGCTGCTCCAGCCCTTCCTGGCCCTGTTCACCCTGGGCTACATGGTGGGATTTTTGCTGATGGCCTTCGGCATCGACTGCATCCTGATGGCCTTCACCGACCTGGGTTCCCGCTGGTAAACGGGCCTTTGGCCGTTTGCCTCAAAATTTTGTCAAAAAAATTCCAAAACCCTGTTGACAACCCCTGCCTTTTGCGCTATAATAAAGTGAATAAGCGGATATGGCGGAATTGGCAGACGCGTTAGATTCAGGTTCTAATCGGGGCAACTCGGTGGAGGTTCAAGTCCTCTTATCCGCACCAAAGAATCCGAACTTTTTTCGAAAGAAAGAAGTTCGGATTTTTTGTATCTGTCCCTCGGTTTGTCCCGCTTGATTTGCCGGGGCGGATCCGCTAGAATGGGGACAGAACACAGCGCCGGCGCCGTCCGGCGGGAAAGGCGGGGCCATGGCCAGAAAAAACACCCACAACACCAAAGGAAAAATCATCGAGGCAGCCTGGGACCTGTTCTACCGGCAGGGCTACGACGACACCACGGTGGAGGAGATCATTGCCGCTTCCGGCTCCTCCCGGGGGTCCTTCTACCACTATTTTGAGGGCAAGGACGCCCTGCTGTCCTCCCTGTCCTATCTGTTCGACCGGAAGTACGAAGAGCTGTCCTCCACCCTGGACCCCAACATGGACCGGTTCGACCAGCTGATGTACCTGAACCGGGAGCTGTTTACCATGATCGAGAACTCCATCTCCCTGGACCTGCTGGCCCGGCTGTATTCCTCCCAGCTGGTGACCCGCGGGGACAAGCACCTGCTGGACCACAACCGCATCTACTACAAGCTGCTGCGGCAGATTGTGCTGGAGGGCCAGCAGCGGGGGGAACTGCGGGAGGATCTGCCGGTCAGCGAGATGGTCCGGGTGTACGCCTTGTGCGAGCGGGCCCTGATTTATGACTGGTGCCTGTCGGAGGGGGACTACTCCCTCCAGCAGTACGGGCGGACCATGATGCCCCTGTTTTTCGGCAGTTTCCGGGCCCGGCCCAAATAATTCGGCGAAATGTACAAATCATAAAAACAAAATAAGTACAGCTTATTTCATCGTTTCAACGATTAAAACTTTTAAAATACAGAATTTTGTACAGACTTTGTTCTATACATCGTTCTGCATTTTCTTCTTTTCTTTCCCGTGTTATAATGGGTTCACGTTATTTCCGCCGGGCACACAAACCCCAAAAAGGGGTTGCCGGCGGGTGTGGGAAAGAAAGGGGTTTCATGTATGGCACAGGTATTGATCCTGCTGGCCATCGTCATTTACCTGGGCGGCATGCTCTGGGTTGGCGTGGTCTATTCCAAGAAAAACAACTCGGTGGACGATTTCTATCTGGGCGGCCGGAAGCTGGGGCCGCTGGTCACCGCCATGAGCGCTGAGGCCAGCGATATGTCCTCCTGGCTGCTGATGGGCCTGCCCGGCGTGGCGTATCTCACCGGCCTGGCCGAGGCCAGCTGGACCGCCATCGGCCTGGCGATCGGCACCTACCTCAACTGGCTGATTGTGGCCCGGCGGATCCGCCGCTACTCTTACAAGCTGGGGGCCATCACGGTACCCCAATTCTTCTCCAAGCGGTGGGGGGATCAGAGCTATCTGCTGTCGGCCCTGGCCGCTCTGATCATCATCATTTTCTTCATCCCCTACACTGCCTCGGGTTTTGCGGCCTGCGGCAAGCTGTTCTCCACCCTGTTCGGGGTGAATTATGTGGCCGCCATGCTGGTTTCGGCCGCTGTCATTGTGGCCTATACCGTCATGGGCGGTTTCCTGGCCGCCTCCTTCACCGACCTGATCCAGTCCATCATCATGACCATCGCCCTGGTGGTGGTGCTGGGCTTCGGCGTCACCAAGGCCGGCGGCCTGTCCGCCGTGATGGACAACGCCCAGTCCATGGCCGGCTACCTGTCCCTGTCTCATATCTACGATCCCGCCACCGGCGGTTCCAATCCTTATACCCTGCTGACCATCTGCTCCCTGCTGGCCTGGGGCCTGGGCTACTTTGGCATGCCCCACATCCTGCTGCGGTTTATGGCCATTGAGGACGAGCGCAAGCTCACCCTCTCCCGCCGGGTGGCCTCCTCCTGGGTGGTCATCTCGATGGGTGTGGCCATCCTGATCGGTGTGGTGGGCAACGGCATGACCCATGCCGGCGCCCTGGAATCCCTGGCCGACTCCGAGACCATCGTGGTCCGCACCGCCCAGCTCATCAGCCAGCACGGCGTCATCGCCGCCCTGCTGGCCGGCGTCATCCTGGCGGGCATCCTGGCCGCCACCATGTCCACCGCCGACTCCCAGCTGCTGGCAGCCTCTTCCTCGGTGTCCCAGGACATCGGCTGCGACTTCCTCAAGCTGGACCTGAAGGGCAAAAAGGGGATGATCGTGGCCCGCAGCGTCATGGTCCTGATCTCCCTGGTGGCCGCCTTCCTGGCACGGGACCCCAACAGCTCGGTGTTCCGGGTGGTTTCCTTCGCCTGGGCAGGCTTTGGCGCCACCTTCGGCCCCACCATGCTGATGGCCCTGTTCTGGAAGCGCTCCAACAAGTGGGGCGCCCTGGCCGGCATGCTGGTGGGCGGCATCATGGTCTTTGTCTGGAAGTTCCTGGTGGCACCCATGGGCGGCGCCTGGGCCATCTATGAGTTGCTGCCCGCCTTCCTGTGCGCCTGTGTGGTCATTGTGGTGGTGTCCCTGCTGACCCCCGCACCCCAGGAAGACATTGTGGAACAGTTCAAGCACTACAACCAGTAAAAACAGGTTTTGGCCGCTGCACCGATGAAGTTTTCCGGCGCGGCGGCTTTCTTTTGGGTTTTTCAAAATTTTTTTGAAAATCTGAATAGATTCTTCCCTCCCGTTCGTATTCCGGGTGAAAGGATCCCAACAACACCCACAAGGGAAACAGGAGGTTTTTGCCATGATGAAACACAAGAAACTGCTGACCGCCGCCGCAGCCGCTGTGATGCTGCTGAGTTTTGGGGCCACCACGGCCTTTGCATCCGACACCTGGCAGGGCCGCTGGTGCACCGACGCCAACGGCGACGGCATCTGTGACCATGCCGCCGGCAGCTGCCAGTTTTTGGATGCCAACGGCGACGGTGTTTGCGACCGCTGCGGCCTGACCTGCCGGGGCACCGGCTGGGTGGATGCAGACGGCGACGGGGTCTGTGACCACTACACCGCCGGCACCTGCTATGGCGGCGGCTGTCACAGCGGCGGCCATGGCTATGGCCACGGGAGACATTGCAGATAACAGGACAGGCGGGGGTTGCATGCGGAGTGAGCAGGAGGTCAGCCGGGCCATCGACCGGTATGCGGATACGGTCCAGCGGCTGTGCATGATCTACTTGAAAAATCAGGCAGACACCGAGGACATCTTTCAGACCGTCTTTCTGAAATATGCCACCAGCACGGTGGCCTTTGAAAGTGAAGAACACGAAAAGGCCTGGCTGATCCGGGTGACCATCAACGCCTGCAAAGACCTGCTGCGCAGCTTTTTCCGCAGCCGGACGGTGTCCATGGAGGAAGTGCTGGAGCAGCCGGCGCCCCTGCCCCCCGACACCCGGGCGGTGCTGGAAGCAGTCCTGGCCCTTCCCCAAAAATACCGGAACGTGGTCTATCTGCACTACTACGAGGGGTACACTGCCCCTGAAATCGGCCGGATTCTGGGCAAGAACGTCAACACGGTTTACACCCTGCTGAACCGCTCCCGCCAGATGCTCCGGGATACCCTGGGAGGTGACGGCGATGAAGGATAACATTCGGCAGGCCTTCGGCCAGGTTCACGCGGACCCGGCCCTGAAAGCCCGGACCCGGGCCTTTGTGGCCGCCCAAACCCGGCCCCGGCTGGCCCCGGTCCGCAGGCTGCCCCAGGTTCTGGCGGCGGCAGCCTGCCTGCTGGTGCTGCTGGCCGGAAGTTACTGGCTCTACTTTTTCCCCACCGCCCGGATCAGCATCGACATCAACCCCTCCATCGAGCTGGCGGTCAACCGCTTTGACCGGGTCATCGGGGTGGAAGGCTGGAACGAGGACGGCCAGGCCCTGGCCCAAACCCTGGACATCCGGTTCGACACCTACACCGAGGCGGTGGAGGCCATCCTGGCCGACCCCCAGATTGCAGCGCTGCTGGCCGGGGGCGGGGCCATGGACATCACGGTGGTGAGCCCCGAAAACCAGCAGTCCAGCCGGATGCTTACGGCCCTGGAAAGCTGCACCGCCGGCCATCAGAATGCCCGCTGCCACACCGCCCTGCCGGAGGAACTGGAGGGGGCCCACGACCTGGGGCTCTCCTGCGGCAAGTACCGGGCCTACCTGGAACTGTACGCCCTGGACCCCTCCATCACCCCGGAACAGGTGGGTTCCATGACCATGCGGGAAATCCGGGACCTACTGGCCCGGCTGGAAAGCGGCAGTGAGGCCGCCTCCTCCAGTACCTCGGGCCGGGGCTACGGCCATCACCACGGACACGGACACGAATAAGAAATCCCCCTTTGCGCAGCCGGCGGGTTCTCCCTGCCGGCTGCGCTTTTTGGATCGGGCAAAACAGAAGCATTTTGCAAGGAAATCACAAGGAAACCTCCATGTTAGATCAAGGTTAACTCAAAGAAGATATGGTATTCTAAGATCGAACACAACAGGGAACAAAACGGCAGAGTCCTCTGCTGGAAAGGTGGTGATGCGGCCGCCTGTGCGTTCCGCCCTGCAACTTTTTTCCACAAATCCAAACCCCTGCGGGGGAGAAAGGTGCGAATACCATGAAAAACCTGATGAAATCCTTTGCCATGTTCACCCTGTCTGCCTGCATGCTGGCAGGCGGCGTCCTGTCCAGCTTTGCCGCCGGTGCGCCGGCCATCGCCATCCAGTCCCACCAGGGCAGCAGCTGCGGCGGCACCGGGAAAGCTGAGATTGTAGCTCAGTTCTCCAATGCCGGGTCCTATACCATCTGCGCTGAGTGCGGCAGGGTCAACGGCGAGAGCGGCCTGACCCAGGTAGACCAGGCGGTGGCCAACTTTGCCGGCGTCAAAGTCTACCAGGGCGAGGTGGCCGGCCAGCGGATCATGACGGCAGCCTGCCTGCAGTCCACCGGTTCCGTCATCAAGGACCTGGAGGTCAATGTGATGCTGCCCCGCCCCAGCGTCGAGGGCTATGACCTGTACCAGGTGAACCTGGACGGCACCGAAACCAAGCTGGAGATCAACGGCAGCGGCAAGTGGGCTTATGTGGACTTCTTCATGGCCGACGGCGCCGCCCTGGTCCGCATGGTTCCCCAGGCCTGATTTGTTGTCCCCCTCTCTGTTGCATACACCGGAATCCTCTGCAAGCCGCCGCGCCTGATCCCAGGGCGTGGCGGCCTCTTTGTGCCCAAAAAAGGCGGGCCGCCCTCCCGAAGGAGTGAACCGCCCCATATTGTGCGGACAGTACAAAAAAGAGGCCTGCAAGGGGTAGAACAAGCGAATCAAAGACTGGCCTGGCGAAGCGAGAGCGGAGCCA
>CAJFNF010000017.1 GCA_904394215.1 uncultured Faecalibacterium sp. | reverse complement strand
AAATCCGTATGACAACGCGATGGCTGAAAATTTCTTCTCTATCCTCAAAACAGAGTGCATCTACCGCCGCAAACCGGCTACATTCTCCGAGGCCAACGAAATGATTGACCGCTATATCCAGTTTTATAACCACGAACGAATCCAAACCAAAACAGGAGTGGCGCCCTTGACGCTGCGCCACTCCTGCTAAATCCCAATAATTCTACTTTAGGGGGATTTTTGTACTGTCCGCACAATCTGGTCCGGTTCACCATGCAACCCGGGCTTTGAAAATTTCTTAAATTTTACCTGGCGTTTACGAAGCCGCCTTCAGTTCTTCCACTGTATGGCTGAACGCTTCAGGGACTGTCGCATCCACCGTATAGATCGAGCTGTCCCCCTGCACCATCAGATAATAACCGTCGGTTCCGCAGGCATAGGTCAGATGCCAGGCGGTATTCCCATCCGAGGCGTCCACCGTCACCAGCGGCTGGTCAAAACCGTATGCCGCCAGGTCGGCATCTGTAATTTGGCCCGAGACATAGCCGCCCAGAGCAGACAAAATCGCATTTGTTTTTTCCTCATCCAGCTGGACATCCGGGTCATCAGCCAGGCGCCAGGCCGTGGAATAGCTGCTGCTGTCGCTGTCTGCCGTACTGGAGGAATCATTGCTGGCATCATCGGCCACCACCGACACAGTCTTAAGGCTCACCGAGACGGGCGTCTCACCACCGAAATAGGTGTAGTCAATGGTCTCCAGACTACTGGAGGTAATCCCCGCCGGGTTGAAAGCACCAAACAAATCGGCTTTGCCGTATTCAAAGCAGCCCACCTTGGAGGAGGACGCTGTATAAACAGCGCTGTCCCCTTCCTTCTGCAGGTAGATATCGCCGGTAATGGAGTTGGTATCTCCGAAGGTGAAGGTATTGGTTTGTGCGCCTGCCGTCACCGTAACGGTAACGATCGGGACATCCATCCCATAATCCTGATCCCCCTGGGCTTCCAGCTGCCGTTTGGCCCGCAGATCGGCCAAAGCCGTCGCCATGGTATCACACTTGTTCTGGTCCAGATGGTATTCCGGATCATCCTCCAGGGTCCAGGTATCACCGTCATACAGCAGGGAGACCGTCTCCCCCTGGTAGGTATACTGGATCCGGGTCAAATCATCCACCGCAAAGGAGGACAGCTGGATGCTCCCCTCCTCTGCCTCGCTGGCAGCCTGCTCGGCTTTTTGGTCGGAACAGGTCAGCAGGGCCAGGGCTCCGCCCGCCAGAATGACCAGGATCAAAAGGACAACCAGCGTCCGCTGTTTCGCTTTCATCCGGACACCTCCCTCATCTTCTGCGGCGGCGGATGGTGACAGCTGCACCAGCTACCAGCAGCCCCACCGGTACCGCCAGCAGGAACACCAGACCCACCACGACTGCTGTGCCGGAAGGAATGGTCAGCTGATCCGCCTCCAGCGCCTTGGAGTCGATCACAATGCCGCTGGACTGGCCTGTCAGAGAGGCCGCACATCCCACCAGGAAATCGCAGTTGCCCGGCACGCTGTTGTACAGGGCTTCATCGTCCATATTGGAGCAGCCAATCCAAATCACCTGGGCATCGGTATCATCATTTCGGGCCCAAACCGCCAGATTGAAGGGGCCGTCGATATCCCCGGTTTCTTTCTCGGTGGTGGTCATATTGTAGCCGGCCACCTTGCTGTAGGCCGACGAAGAAGTCAGCAACAAGGGTTCTGCGGTGACTGCATCGTTTGCCGTGATTTGAATGCCCTGGGCCATCTGCATCAAAATATAGTTATTGGTGTTGAGGCCATCCAGAGCGGTGCTCTCAGAGACGGTGGCGTAGTTGGGCAGCAGGTAATAATTGTACCCGTACAGGCTATGGTTGGCGTCTCCTTCCACTACCAGGCCTTCCACACGGGACAGGCCGAATTCTGCCATCACTGCATCCAGATTGGGGGTGCTGTAATAGGCATCGGTGGTCAGCAGGATCTTGCCGCCCCCTGCCAGATAATCTTTCAGCATGCTGATCTCATCCACGGCGCCGTCCGAACCGGTGAAGTCGCTGGCGGGGCAGTTGACAATCAGCAGGGCGCAGTCCTCCGGGATGGTGCTGCTCAGCAGGTTCAGCTCCTGCGTCTGGATATTCTGGGCTTTGAGGGCATCCACCAGGCTGTCAGAGAGGGCTTTTTCACCATGGTCGGTGGTGTAGTAGGCCTGGCTTGCTTCGCCGCTGGTCAGCCGGTAAAGGGCCGATGTGATCTGCTGTTCCCCGTCAAACCGCACGCTGTAATTGTAGTAATCGGAGTAATCATAGACGTAGAAATCAGCTGCATCCAGCACATCGCTGCCGGTGCCTGCATCAATGATCAGGCTTCCGCCGGAAACCTGTTCTGCCCCATACTGGGATGCAAAGGTGGGGTAAACTGCCGGGTCCTTCTGCTCCCAGTGGATATGGCTGCTGGCCGCAGCATACTGATTCAGCAGCTTGGTGATGATGGCATCTTCGCTGCCCGTTTCACACAGATAGTAGATGGTCACATCCTGGGTCAGGCCCTCTGCCACCTGGACCGAGGTATCCCCCAGGGTATACAGACCGCTTTCCGACAGGTCGAACTCGGTGTATTTGGAAGGGATCGCCTGCACAATCAGGTTGATCAAAATCACCAGCACCACTGCAGCAGCCAGGATGGCAGTGGAGTACAGGCCATTGCGGAAAATCCGGCCGCCGTCAGCCGGCGCGGCCAGAAGGCTGCGCAGTTTGGATTCTTTTTTCATGTTCTGGCCTCCTCTCAATTCCAGCGGCGCTTTTCAATGCCCTGTGCTGTGAAGAACAGGAACAGTCCTGCCACACTGATGTAATACACCAGCGTCGGCACCGAAAAGCTGCCGTTGACAAAATCCTCAAAAGGCTGGAAGAGAGACAGCCCGCCCAGAGCGCTGCTGAAGGCAGTGGTCAGCCAGGCGCTGCGGAACGTAAACAGTGCGGCAATGCACACTGCCAAGCCTGCGAACAGGAAGCATCCAAAGGTAAAACTGCGGCTGCGCAGGCCGGCGCAGAAAGCAATCACTGCTGCCAGCACAGTGAAAACCACCAGCGCCACCACACTGCCGGCGCTGAACAGGCTCTGCAGTCCCGGCATCAGATAGGTCAGCAGCAGCACGCCAAAGCCCAGCACCGCCGCGATGATCTGGTTTTCGGTGAGGCTGGACAGAAATTCACAGATGGCAATGGCCGCACATCCCAGCAGATAGTAGCACACCAGGCTGGACAGGTTGGACAGGAGGGCTGTATTGGAGCAGCCCAGCCCCCGGAGCACCACAATCAAAACCCCATCCACCAGGCAGGGCAGCGCAAAAACGGCGCACATGGCCAGGAATTTGCCCAGCACAATCCCCCAGACTGAAACCGGGCTGGTAAGCAAAAGCTGATCGGTACGGCTGTGCTTTTCTTCTGCAAAGCTGCGCATGGCCAGCACCGGCACATAGACCAGCAAAACAAAGAGGGTCTGGTACAGGGTATAATAGCCAAGGTCAGGCAGCCCAAAACCAAGGTTATTGGCAAAGAAATAGAGCGCCGAAGCGGCGGTGAGAAAAGCGGTCAGCAGCCATCCCATCATGCCGGAAAAACTGCTGCAGAACTCCCGTTTGAAGATAGCCCTCATCTTATTCCTCCTTCTCTGCCGGATCCTGATCCGGGGCGGCCGCAGGTTCTTCCGGCTTTTCGGTCAGTTCCAGGAAGATATCCTCCAGGCTGCGGGTTTCAGCCGTCAGGTTCAGGACGGCGCAGCCGGCAGCCGACAGGGCCTGGCTGACAGCCGCCCGCAGATCTTCGCCCGAAGCGCTGCTGGCCGTAAAGGTCACCTCGCCATTTGCTTCCCCTTCCACCTGGACCGACTGGATTCCCTTGACTTTCTGCACAGCAGCAACCACTGTATCCCGGCTGCCCATGGCGGTGGCATGCAGGACGCCGTGGGGGCTCAGCTGGGCGCTCAGCTCCTGGGGCGTGCCCTCGGCTACCAGATGACCGTGGGACAGAATCAGCACTTTGGTACAGACCGCCTGTACTTCGCTGAGGATATGGCTGGACAAGATCACAGTATGGCTCTGCCCCAGTTCCCGGACCAGGCGGCGGATTTCGATGACCTGCGCCGGGTCCAGGCCGACGGTGGGCTCATCCAAAATGATGATCTTGGGATGGCCCAGCAGGGCCTGGGCAATCCCCACCCGCTGGCGGTAGCCCTTGGACAGGTTCCGGATCAGCCGCGGCATTACGTCTGTCAGACCAGTCCGCCGGGCTGCCTTTTCCACCTGTGCAGCCCGCTCGCCCCGCTTGACCCCTTTGAGCTCTGCGGCAAAGGCCAGATACTCTTTGACCGTCATCTCGGTATAGAGGGGCGGTGTCTCCGGCAGGTACCCGATGCAGGCTTTGGCTGCGTCGGCTTCCTCCGGCAGCGGGTGCCCTTCCACCGTCACTGTGCCGCTGGTGGCTGCAAGGTATCCGATAATGATGTTCATGATGGTGGATTTGCCTGCTCCATTGGGGCCCAGCAGGCCATAGACCTGGCCATCCTCCACGGTAAAAGACAAATCACTCACCGCTGGCCGCCCGCTGTATTCTCTGGTTAGATGCGATACTTCGATCACTGGCAGATGCTCCTTTCAATTTGTTTGGAAACATACAATATGATAGGATCCAAATGTGTTCAAATTAAGGCAGACTGGTGTAAATTTCCACACAGAACACAAACAAAAAACGCCGTCCTCCCATCGGGAGAACGGCGTAACAGCTACAAAAAATTACTTGCGGCCAAAGCGGCGGTTGAAGCGGTCCACACGTCCGCCGGTATCAACCAGCTTCTGCTTGCCCGTGTAGAACGGATGGCACTTGGAGCAAACTTCCACGTGGATCTCGGGCTTGGTGGAGCGGGTCTTGATCACGTTGCCGCATGCGCAGGTGATGGTGCAGTCAACGTAGTCGGGATGGATACCCTGTTTCATTCGATTCACCTCATTTCTGGTTCTGACAAATAGGGGCCATATTCCATGTATGTGCCCATCACAACCTTCAATTTCGGCTACCCCCTCGAGCGGCCTTCGGAACGATTGCTATAATATTATAGCACGAATCCCAGAAAAAGCAAGAGGAAATTATTCTTTCGCACAGAATTTTTTGCGCTTCATCCCTTCCGGACACCAAAACAGGCCGCCCCTCCGGGGGGCTGGCCTGCAGTAATTCTCCCCTCTGTGTATGGGATGATCAGCCAATCCGCTGTTTCTTGTCCAGCCGGATCTTATCAGCAATCATGGCAATAAATTCGCTGTTGGTGGGCTTGCCCCTCATATTGTGGATGGTATAGCCAAAGTAGCGGTTGAGGGTATCCACGTCGCCCCGGTCCCAGGCCACCTCTATGGCATGCCGGATGGCCCGCTCCACACGGCTGGCGGTGGTATTGTTCTTCTGTGCGATATCTGGGTACAGCCGCTTGGTAACCGCATTGATATAGTCCGGGGTATCCACTGCCATCAGGATGGCTTCACGCAGGTACTGGTAGCCCTTGATATGGGCGGGTACCCCGATCTGATGCAGGATCTCGGTGACGGTCACC
This sequence comes from uncultured Faecalibacterium sp., assembly GCA_904394215.1. GTDB lineage: Bacteria > Bacillota > Clostridia > Oscillospirales > Ruminococcaceae > Faecalibacterium. Next base: position 63,131 of record CAJFNF010000017.1, on the reverse strand, counting down.
TCATCGCTGTCGGCCGTAGTAAAAGTCAAATGCTGTTCCGGCTTGGAGGCGGCTTTCAGCACCCGGTTTACCAGGACACTTTCGTCAAAGGGTTTCACGAAGTAATAGGAAAAGCCCTCATCCAGAAGCTCCTGCACCATCTCTTCGCTCTGGAAGGCCCCCGTCACAAAGAAGGAAGTGTGCCACTCCCCTGCGGCGTTGTAGCGCTGCTTGATGGTCAGCGCATCCAGGCCCGGCATAAACGCATCCAGAAGCACAACGTTCGGCCGTACCGAGAGCATCTTCTGCAGAACCTTGGTGCCATCTTTTTCCACCACGGTGACATCCACGCCCTTCTGCTCCAGCGCCTCGCGGCACAGCGGCGTAATATCCGCTCCGGTATCCGACATCAAAAATTTGATCTTGTCCATGATTGTTCCTCCCATGCGTGTATCCATTCAAACCCGCCACTGCCCAGGCAGCAGCCGGGAGTTCACGGTATCCTTCTTTGGCGTGCATAAGAGGCCTGGCTCCGGCTTGACGCGAATCTGCCTTTCAACGCAGATTTCGCGTATTCCATGGCTGTTTCGGCGGTTCAGATGCACACCGTCCTTGCACCATAGATTTTACCATATTTTACCAGTATCTTCAACAGCAAAAATTGCCACATTTTGGGAATTTTAGCCTTCCGTATTATTTTTCTGTTCCATCATAGCGAGGAATTCCGATTCGCTCAGCACCGGGATGCCCAGGGCGTTGGCCTTGTCCAGCTTGCTGCCGGCTGCCTCGCCGGCCACCACGTAGGCAGTCTTTTTGGACACGCTGCCGCTGGCCTTGCCGCCGTTCTTGACGATCAGCTCCTCCGCTTCTTTCCGGGAAAGGGACGCCAGGGTACCGGTCACCACAAAGGTCTTACCGGCAAAACGGTCGGAGCGGGCCTCCCCCGTCCACTTCATATTGACCCCCAGTTCTGCCAGGCGGCCGATCAGATCCGCCGTGCCCTCTTTGGCAAAGAACTCCACCACACTCTGGGCCATGATCTCCCCAAAGCCGTCGATGGCACACAGTGCCTCCACATCTGCGTCCCGGACTGCCTGCATGGTGCCAAAGTGTTCTGCCAGCAGGGCCGCAGCCTTGTAGCCGATGTTTCGGATGCCGAGGCCAAACAGCAGCCGGTCCAGGTTGTTCTCTTTGGACTTGGAAATGGCCTGCATCAGATTGTCGGCGCTCTTGTCCTTGAATTTGTCCAGAGTCAGCAGTTGTTCCCGGGTCAGAGTGTACAGGTCGGCTGCCGAGCGCACCAAGCCCCGATCCACCAGCTGGGTACACACCGCCACACCCAGGCCATCGATATCCATGGCATCCCGGGAGGCAAAGTGGATCAGGTTGCGAAGGGACTGCGCCGGGCATTCCGGGTTGACGCAGCGCAGCGCCGCCTCATCTGCCAGATGCACCACCGGCGCCCCGCAGGAGGGGCAGATCTCCGGCATCTGATAGGGCACAGCACCTTCGGCGTGGGCCGTGACCCCGATCACTTCGGGGATGATCTCCCCCGCTTTCCGCACCTGGATGGTGTCGCCGATGCAAAGCCCCAGCTGGCGAATAAACTCCTCATTGTGGAGGGTTGCCCGGGACACTGTGGTTCCCGCCAGGAACACCGGCTCAAAAGAGGCCGTCGGGGTCAGGACGCCGGTGCGGCCCACCGCCACCTCGATATCCAGCAGCCGGGTCTCTTTGATCTCAGGCGGATACTTGAAGGCAATGGCCCACCGGGGAAATTTGGCAGTGGAACCCAGCCGTTCCCGCTGGGCCAGGTTGTTCACCTTGATGACGGCGCCGTCCATGTCAAATCCCAGCTCCGCCCGCTCCTGGCCGATCTCCTCAATTTCGGCGATGGCCTCGTCGATGGTGTGCACAATGTGATACCGCGGCGATACCGGCAGCCCCAGACCTTTCAGGTAGTCCAGACTGCCGGCGTGGGTGGTCACCTCTGCACCGCGGATCTGCTGTACATTAAATATAAAGATGGCCAGGCCCCGGCTGCCGGTGATTTTGGGGTTCTTCTGCCGCAGGGAACCGGCGGCCGCATTGCGGGGATTTTTAAAAGGTGCAGCGCCCTGCAGTTCCTGTTCCTCGCACAGCTTCTGAAACGCAGCATGGGGCATATAAATCTCACCCCGAACCTCCAGGTATGCGGGGGCACCTTCCAGGGTCTTGGGGATGCTGCGAATCGCCCGGACGTTCTCGGTGACGTCTTCGCCCACAACGCCATCGCCCCGGGTGGAAGCCCGAATCAGCTTGCCGTCCTCGTATTCCAGGCTGCAGGACAGGCCGTCGATTTTGATTTCCACTACGTATTCCGGCTCAACGCCCGCATCCCGCACCCGGCGGTCAAAATCCCGCAGCTCATCATAGCTGAAAGCATCCAGCAGGCTCTCCATTTTGACCGCATGGGTCACCTTGGCAAAGCGGCTGCTGGGGGTCCCGCCCACGTGCTGGGTGGGAGAATCCGGGGTCACCAGCTCGGGGTAGGCTGTTTCCAGCTCCCGCAGCTCCCGGGTCAGGGCATCATACTGAAAATCTTCCAACTCAGGGGCATCCTGATCGTAATATAACCGGTTATTGTAGTCAATGACAGCGCGCAGCTCTGCCACGCGTTTTTTTGCTTGTTCCAGATCCAGCATAGTTTCTCTCCTGCTTTTGATAAGTCCCGGCTGAAGTCGGGCACACATTCACATGATACCACAAATTCAGTTTCATGGGAACGCATCGCTTCAAAATCTCCCGTCAGGTCCGGCCTCTTTCATCGATTCGTTCAAAATTCCTCACTTTTTGTGCACATTTTAGATGAATAGCACAATCTTATCATTTGCATTTTTGTTTCTTTTCTTTCATTTCCCGGTGTTGATTTAAAATCACTTATGTTTATACAATTCGTATTATCGTTCTTTTTTCAAGCGTATCATCGTTTGTTTTATAGCGTCGCCTCTTTGCGCAACAAAAAAGCAGCGCACCCGGCAGGATAAACCTGCCGCGGTGCGCTGCACGCAATGTAATCTTGCTTCAGGCAGCAGCCATCAGATCGAGATCGTGTTGCAGACGTCCAGCAGAACCGGATCCAGAGACTTGGTCATCTCCAGAGCCTCGTCCACAGGATAATCCACCAGGGTCTCACCGCGCATACCGACGATGCGGTTGAACTTGCCCTCATCAATCAGGCAGACTGCACGGTAACCCATAGCAGAGGCGTTGACGCGGTCCCGCAGGGTGGGAGAGCCGCCGCGCTGGACATGGCCCAGAATGGTTGCACGAGAATCAATGCCGGTGCGGGCCTGGATCTCGTTGGCAATCTCCTGTGCATGGCCAACACCCTCAGCAACGATGATGATGAAGTGGTTCTTGCCGGTCTTCTTGGTCATCTCGATGCGGTCCAGGATGTCGCGCTGCATATCGAACTTATACTCGGGCAGCAGAACGGCCATAGCACCGGAAGCAATGGCAACGTTCAGGGCGATGTAGCCGGCGTTGCGGCCCATAACTTCGACAACGCTGCAGCGGTCATGGCTCTGGGTGGTGTCGCGCAGCTTGTCGATCATCTCCATAGCGGTGTTCATAGCGGTATCGTAGCCGATGGTGTAATCGGTGCAGGCGATATCGTTGTCGATGGTGCCGGGCAGACCGATCATCGGAACGCCGCGATGGGCCAGCTCACGGGCGCCGCGGTAAGAGCCATCGCCGCCGATGACAACCAGTGCATCAATGCCCAGCTCACGGCACTTGGCAGCGCCCTTGTCCTGACCTTCCTTGGTCTTGAACTCCAGGCAGCGGGCGGTATACAGGATGGTGCCGCCGTCCTGGATGATGTTGGAAACGCTGCGCAGGTTCATCTCATAGCACTCGCCATGCAGCAGGCCATTGTAACCGCGCTGGATGCCAATCATCCGGTAACCTTTGTGGATGCCAGTGCGAACAACTGCACGCACGGCCGCGTTCATGCCAGGTGCGTCGCCGCCGCTGGTCAGTACGCCAATGGATTTGATCTGTCTCTCCATAGTGGAAATCCTCCCATTCACATATACCTTTTCCCTTTTATAATGTTTCAATCCTTCTCATTCCCAATGGCTCCTCCCTGCCCTTCCAGGGCAGAGAGTCTGCCGCAGCCGGAACCCTGCCGTTCCGGCTGTCATGCAGCAAAAGACCCATAGGGCCATGCCGTATTAAAGACATTATAGCACATTTTGCTCGGTTTGAAAACAGTACACCCCGCCCGATTCACTCACATACATGTTATTTTGTTGCAACATTTTTTGCTCCCAGCAGCCGTTCCAGCTCCTGATAGAACAACGGATGGCCGGATGTGTACAACCGTCTCGGTACAGCGAGCTTTTTTTGTACGTCACATAAATACAGGATAACCGGAATATTTCCGTCAAAAATTTCGAGCAAATTGATGACTTTGTCATATTCCCTGCAGCTGCGGGACGGAAGGCGGATATAAATCCGCCGGGGCGCGTCCCGAAGGGGGTCGGGGTGGTAATCTCCCGGGGCTGCCGGGTTGTACTTGTCGATGGGGATGATGGATTCCGCCATCAGTTTGGCCGGCTCATCCTCCCGCACCGACAGGCGGCCGTCGATCACCACAACGGCGTTTTCCTCCAGAGAGTCCCGGAATTGATCCAGAACTTTGGGGAACACGATGACCTCCATGGTACCGGTCAGGTCCTCCACGCTGGTAAAGGCCATCATGGAATTGTTTTTGGTGGTCATCATCCGGTTCTTTACCACCGTGCAGACAATCCGGACTTTGGTATTGTCCAGCTTATGGGCGTCCTCCCCTGTCAGCATCTTGATGCTGTGGGACGCAATCTTGGCCGACTGCTCCCGATAGGCATCCAGCGGATGGCCGGACAGGTACAGTCCGCTGACTTCCTTTTCCATCTTAAGCAGTTCCCCGTGGGGATATTCAGGCAGATTTTGCAGCTGATATCCATCCGAGACGGGTTCCTCCCCGCCGGCCAGAACAGCAAACAAATCCAGCTGCCCGTCCAGATTCCGCCGGGCATCGTTTTCGACGCTCTTAAGAATGCCCTCCACGGCCTCCACCTGACTGCGGCGGGTGGCGCCGGTGCAGTCAAAGGCTCCGGCTTTGATGAGGCATTCCACCGCTCTGCGGTTCAGTTCATTGCCATGCATCCGTTTGCAGAAATCGTACAGACTGGCAAAAGGCTTTTCCTGCCGTTCCTTTACCACATTTTCAATCAAATTGCGGCCTACATTTTTTACGGCGTTGAGGCCGAATCGAATCTGCCCTTTGCCGTCGGCGGTAAAGCCGCCCCCCGAAATATTGATGTCCGGCGGCAGAACCCGAATGCCCAGCCGGGTGCACTCAGCGGTATATTCGATGACTTTGTCCGTATTGTCCAGCACGCTGGTCAACAGCGCAGCCATGAATTCCGCCGGGTAATGGCACTTGAGCCAGGCCGTCTGATACGCCACATAGGCGTAGCAGGCCGCATGGCTTTTATTGAAGGCGTAGGACGCAAAGCTGGACATTTCATCGTAGATCTCGTTGGCGACCTGTTCCGAAATGCCGTTGGCCACGCAGCCGGGGCATTCATGCCCCGGCTCGGTGCATCCATGGACAAAATGCTCCCGCTCTGCCTCCATCACATCATGCTTCTTTTTGCTCATGGCCCGACGGACATTGTCTGCCTGACCGAAGGAGAAGCCAGCCAGTTCCCGGAAAATCTGCATGACCTGTTCCTGGTAGACAATGCACCCGTTGGTGACGTCCAGGATATGGGCCAGCTGAGGGGTCTTGTAGCTGATCTTGTCCGGCTCATGGCGGTTCCGCAGATAGGTGGGGATGGACTCCATGGGCCCCGGCCGATACAGGCTGATCAGAGCGATGACATCTTCCAGATTCTCTGGCTGCAGCCCCATCAGGACCTGTCGCATGCCCGTAGATTCCAGCTGGAACACGCCCTCGGTCTCGCCGCGGCCCAGCATCTGATAGGTGGCCGGGTCGTCGTAGTCCAGTTTGGACATTGCAAAATCCGGGTTTTGTTTCTGGATGGCCGTCTCGGCATCCCGAATTACCGTCAGGGTCCGCAGACCCAGAAAGTCCATCTTCAGCAGGCCCAGTTCCTCGATCTCGGTCATATTGAACTGGGTCACCGGCAATCCGTCATTGGTAGCCAGGGGCAAATAATAATCCACCGGCTCCGGGGTGATCACCACACCGGCCGCATGGGTGGAAGCATGCCGTGGCATGCCCTCCACCTTGGCCGCCGTGTCAATCAGTTCCCTGACCTGGGGATCCGAGTCATACATCTTTTTCAGCTCGGTGGAAACTTCCAGCGCCCGTTTCAGGGTCATCTTCAGTTCCATCGGCACCTGCTTGGCCACCACGTCCACGCTCTGGTAGGGCATGCCCATCACCCGGCCCACATCCCGGATGGCATTCCGGGCCGCCATGGTGCCGAACGTGACAATCTGGGCCACATGGTCCGAGCCATACTTTCGGTTGACGTAGTCAATGACTTCCTGGCGGCGCTCATAGCAGAAGTCCACATCGAAGTCCGGCATACTGACCCGTTCCGGATTCAGGAACCGCTCGAAAATCAAGTTATACCGGATGGGGTCGATGTCGGTGATGCCCACACAATAGGCAGCAATGCTGCCCGCGCCCGAGCCACGCCCGGGGCCCACCGGAATGTTCTGACTCTTGGCATAATTGATATAGTCAAAGACAATCAGGTAGTAGTTGGTATAGCCCATGGACTTGATGACGCCGATCTCATAGGACAGGCGCTGTTTGTTGGCTTCCGCCACGTTTGGCCCGTAGCGGCGTTCCAGACCTTCCCAGCACAGCTTTTCAAAGTAGGCCTGGTTGTCCATTCCATCGGGGGCCTTATAATAAGGTATCTTGGTATGGCCGAACTCAAAATCAAAGTGGCACTGCTCGGCAATTTTCACGGTGTTGGCACAGGCCTCGGGCACCATCGCAAAGAGGTCATACATCTCATCGGTGGTTTTCAGATAGAATTCATCGGTTTGAAATTCCATCTTGTCCGCATCCTGAATGGTCTTGCCGGTCTGGATGCAGAGCAGGATCTCCTGCATCCGGGCGTCCTCTTTGCGCAGATAATGGGCGTCGTTGGTGGCCGCCATGGGAATGCCGGTGTCCCGGGCCAGCTGGATCAGCTGGGGCAGCACCGTTTCATCCTGGGCCAGGCCATGATCCTGCAGCTCAATGTAATAGTTTCCCGGTCCAAACAGGTCATTGTACCACAGGGCCGAGGCCTTGGCCCGCTCATAGTCTCCGGCCAACAGAGCCTGGGGAATTTCGCCGGCCAGACAGGCAGACAGGCAGATCAGTCCCTCATGGTATTGTTCCAGCAGCTGTTTGTCAATCCGCGGCTTGGAGTAAAAGCCCTCGGTAAAAGCCGCCGACACCATTTTGATCAGATTTTTGTAGCCGGTTTCGTTTTTGCACAACAGGATCAGATGGTTGTTGCCATCAATTTTATTGACCTTGTCAAACCGGGTGCGTGTGGCCACATAGACCTCACAGCCGATGATGGGCTGGATCCCCGCCTTTTTGGCAGCCTTATAAAACTGGACGCAGCCATACATGACGCCGTGATCCGTACAGGCTATGGCCGTTTGACCGCACTCTTTGACCCGGTCCATCAGTTGGTCAATCCGGCAGGCACCATCCAGCAGACTGTACTCGGTATGAACGTGCAGGTGTACAAAGCCTCGCTGGGCAGCGGTGGTCTCACTCACGGTGCATCTCTCCTCTTTCTTTCCGGGCCCGCAGATCGGCAGACAGGGCTTCCAGCCGTTTCAGCCGATGGGCCAGCCCCGACTTGCTGGGCTTAGGCTCAAAGGTTTCGCACAGCGCCGCCAGGGACAGCTCAGGATACTGGAGCCTTTTGACCGCTGTCTCCCGCAGGACTTCCGGCAGCGTCGCCAGTGCATCCTGCTCTTCCAGATAGCGCAGGGCCTTGATGGCAGATGTATTGGCCCGGACCATTTTGCCCAGGTTGGCCGTCTCACAGTTGGTATAGCGGTTGACCTGGTTGCGGACCGATTTGACCGCCCGCTCGGTATTCATCAGAGCGGCGGCCTGCTCGGCCCCCATAAACGTCAGCAGCTCCTGGATATTGGCGCAGGCTTTCAGATAGATCACATTGACACCCTTGCGCCGGCTGCGCCGGGGTGCAAATTCGTGTTCTGCCAAAAGGGCCTCAAAATCCCGGGCCAAGTTGGTCCGGGGCGTGGTAAATTCCAGATGATAGCCTTTCTGGGGATCGGTTACAGTGCCGCAGCACAGAAAGGCAGCGCCCACATAGGCGCTGACGCTTCCCCGGCTGCGGATCAGGTCAGGGTCAATCTGCAGGCTTGTCTCGTTGCCATGGGTTCCAAACAAGCCGTGCATCTGACCCACCTGATCCGGCTGGCTGATGATAAATTCGTACACTGAACCAGTGGTATGTTCCCGGCAGGTAATCTCCCCCCGGATGCCGCAGCGTGCAAAGCACTGCTGGGCATAGCCGGCAGTCTCGGCCTGTTCCGTCTGGATCACCAGGCCTTTGGTATCAAAATGCTTCGCGAAGCAGGCCAGCCCATAGCAGGCCGCCCGAACGGTATTGTCTCCTGCAAGCTCCCGTCCGGCGATCTCGCACCTGGCCTCGGAGGCAAAGCTCATCTCTGTTCCTTCCTTTGATCAAATTTTACCGGGATGCGTCACGATGCTGGACGCTGACGGCATACCCGAGTTTTTCGCAGTATTCTGCAATTTTTCTCGCAAACGTGATGGAGCGGTGCTTCCCGCCGGTACACCCAACCGCAATGGTCAATTCGCTCTTTCCCTCTTTTACATAGAGAGGGATCGCATAGTCCAGCAGGTACTCGATCCGCTTCAAAAGTTCTTTGGACTCGTCGAACTTCATGACGTAGTCCACCACTTCCTGATCCATACCCGTTTTGTGTTTCAGCTCCGGCACGTAGAAGGGGTTGGGCAGGCACCGGACATCCAGCACCAGATCCGCCTCCCCCGGCAGGCCGAACTTAAACCCAAAGGACATGACATTCAGCTTCATGGCCGCCTTGGCGCCGCCGCCCGGCATGAACAGATCGCAGATCCGTTCCTTGTTCTGGGCAGTGGACAGAAGGGTGGTGTCCATCACGTAATCCGCCCGGTCCAGCAGGGGCTGCAGAATCTGGCGTTCCCGGGCCAGGGCCTCTTTGGTGGGGATATCCTCCGCCTGGCTGATGGGATGACGGCGGCGGGTCTCCTTGTAGCGGCGGCAGAGCACGTCATCCGAGGAATCCAAAAAGAGGATTTTGTAGGGTGTCTGCTGCAGATCCAGCTGGGCCAGCGCTTCCCGGATTTCTTCCTGGCTGCGGCAGCCCCGCACATCCATCGAGATGGCCACCCGGTCCAGCTGGCTGTCGCCAGCCCGGGAAAAGGCCACAATCTTGGGCAGCAGCCAGGCAGGAATATTGTCCATACAGAAATAGCCAATATCTTCCAGGGCGTTCATCGAAACCGATTTTCCCGATCCCGAAAGCCCGCTTACAATCAACAGCTTCATAGCCGCTCCCCCACTTCTTTCAGCCTTCTACAACCCGGATCTCCTTTTCAAGGGTATAGCCGGTTTTTTCCTTCACGATGTTTTGTACTTCCTGGCAAAGGGCCAGCACATCCTCACAGGTAGCGCCCCCCAGATTCACCACAAAGCCGCAGTGCTTTTCACTGATGGCAGCGCCGCCGTGGCGATAGCCCCGCAGACCGCACTGATCAATCAGAGCACCTGCAAAGGCACCCGCCGGCCGCTTGAAGGCGCTGCCGGCGCTGGGTTTATCCAGAGGCTGCTTGTCGCGGCGGCGGCCCATCAGCTCGTTCATCTGCTCGCTGATCTTCTCGGGATCCCCCGGTGTAAGGGACACCTTGGCCGACAGGATGCAGTCTCCGCTCTCCTCAAAAATGCTGTGGCGGTAGCTCAGATCCAGCGCCGAGGCCGGCGTCTCCACAATCTCACCCTGTGCGTTCAGATGGCGCACCGACACCAGGACGTCTTTCATCTCTCCGCCATAGGCGCCGGCATTCATATAGACGGCGCCGCCCACTGTGCCGGGAATCCCGTAGGCAAACTCAAGCCCAGCGAGGCCGGCCCGCAGGGCCGCCATGCACAGCATGTTCAGGGGCATTCCCGCCGGGGCCCAGAGGGTGTTTCCCTCCTGGTGCACTTCGCCCCGCAGTTTGGCCAGGCAGATCACAGCGCCGGACCAGCCTTTGTCCCCAAACAGGATATTGCTGCCGTTGCCCAAAACATAATAAGGCACCGACAGCTCTTTGCACAGGGCAATGGCACCGCACAGCTGGTCTTCCTGGACCGGCTGGGCAAACACTGCCGCCGGCCCCCCAATCTTAAAAGTAGTATGCGCCGACAGAGGCTCCTGCTCCCGGTAGGAAATACCGGCTGCGTCCAGCCCTTCTTTCAGCGCCTGGATGGTATGCAATTCCAAAATGTTGTCCTCTCAATCTACCGTATCGTCCAGACCCAGACGGATCAGCAGCTCCTTGGCTGCATTGTAGCCCATCTTCTTCTGGCGGTTGTTGATGGCGGCCGTCTCCAGCACCACAGCCAGGTTGCGTCCGGGGGAAACCGGAATAGCGGTGCTGGGGATCTTGACCCCCAGAATCTCGTAATATTCGGTCTCCAGGCCGGTGCGCTGGTAGTTCTTGGTGGGGTCCCAGGCTTCCAGCTGGACCACCAGATCCACCGTCTCGTTCACCTTGACTGCGCCCACACCATAGACCCGGGCCACGTTTACAATGCCGATGCCCCGCAGCTCAATGAAGTGGCGGATGTTCTCAGGTGCCGTGCCCATGATCTGGCGGTTGGAAACTTTGCGCAGCTCCACAGCGTCATCGGCTACCAGACGGTGGCCCCGCTTGACCAGCTCAATGGCCAGTTCGCTCTTGCCGATGCCGCTGTCTCCCAGGATCAGGATGCCTTCGCCGTACACTTCCACCAGGACGCCATGCCGGGTGATGCGGGGGGCCAGCGCCAGGTTCAGGGTGCTGATCAGGCTGCCCATCAGCACGCAGGTAGCCTCGTTGGAACGCAGCAGGGCCACCTTGTACTTCTGGGCCAGCTCCACCATCTCGGGGAACGGGGTCAGTTCATCGCTGCGGGAGACAATCACGGCCGGCGGCATCTGTCCAAACAGGTGGTCCAGTGCCTCATACCGGCGCTCGGGCGTCTGGACCGAGAGGAAGTTCATCTCGGCCAGGCCCATAATCTGCAGCCGCAGATTGTCAAAATATTCATAGTAACCCGCCAGGAACAGACCGGGGCGGTTGACCTCAGCGATTTCCACGTTGATTTCGCTCAGCTCCCGCGGGGTATAGACCACTTCCATATTAACCCGCTCAGCCAGCTTGGCCAGTGATACGGTAAAATTCTCCATCCTTATTTCCTCCCTGTGACGGGCTGATTCCGGCAGCCGTCCGTTTCGGCCGGGATTTGCATGCTGTGCGCAAATTTCCCATTTTTTATATTATAATCAAAACCGCCGGGGATTACAATCGGGGGATGATAATTCATGCAGAATCATTTTTGTCGTATTGCGCAACCGGCCATTCTACGGTATACTGTGAAAGGCGGTCGTGATGCATCGGTTTATGTAAACTGGCCTTTACGTATATTTTACATTGACCCGATTTCACATTTTACATTGCCACATTATACTGAAAATGCAAGGACAAGTAAAATTCTTGTAAGAAAAAACTCAATGCCAGGCACTGCGCGAGCCAGTTTGATTATACGAGCGCTGTTTTGGGTTGAGAACCGGTCACACCGCAGAAACGAGGATATGTATGACAATCACGAATCTATTTTCTCTTCTTGGCGGCCTGGCTCTGTTCCTCTACGGAATGGATCTGATGGGCAAGTCCCTTGAGCGGCAGGCAGGCAGCCAGCTGCAGAAAATTCTCAGCCGTCTGACGGACAACCCTTTGAAAGGTTTCCTGCTGGGCCTGGTGGTCACCGCGGTGATCCAGAGCTCCAGTGCCACCACCGTCATGGTGGTCGGCTTTGTCAACAGCGGCATCATGGAGCTGCACCAGGCCATCGGCATCATCATGGGCAGCAATGTGGGCACCACCGTCACCAGCTGGATTCTCAGCTTGACCGGCTTGCAGGGCGACAGCCTTCTGATTCAGATGCTGAAGCCCTCCACCTTCAGCCCCCTGCTGGCCTTTATCGGCATTCTCCTGTTCATGTTCGGCGGCGAGCGCAAGAAGGGCGTTGGCGGCATCCTGATCGGCTTTGCCATTCTGATGACCGGTATGACTGCCATGTCTGACTCGGTGGCCCCCCTGGAGAACGAGCCCTGGTTCACCGATTTGTTCATCCGCTTCTCCAATCCTATTCTGGGCGTGCTGGTGGGCGCACTGGTCACCGCCGTTATTCAGAGCTCCAGCGCCAGCGTCGGTATCCTGCAGGCGCTGAGCTCCACCGGCGCCATCACCTTCGGCAGCGCCATCCCCATCATTATGGGCCAGAACATCGGCACCTGTGCCACTGCCCTGATTTCCTCGGTGGGCACCAACAAAAATGCACGCCGTGCCGCTTTTGTGCACCTGTATTTCAACATCATCGGTGTGACCGTATTCCTGACAGCTTTTTACGGACTCAACGCCGTACTGCATTTCTCCTTCATCACCGATGTGATTGAGCCCTGGGGCATCGCTGTGGTCCACTCTGTCTTCAACCTGAGTGCCACCGCCCTGCTGCTTCCCTTCACCAATCTGCTGGAGAAGCTGGCTTATATCACCATTCCTGACGACGAAAAGAAAGAGCGCTTTACCCTGCTGGATGACCGCCTGCTGAACACCCCTTCGGTGGCAGCCGATCAGGCCCGCACTGTTACTTCCCGGATGGCCGAGACGGCCCGCACCGGCGTGCTGCAGTCCATGAGCCTGACCCGCAAGTGGGACCCTGCCCTGGCCCAGAAGGTCAAGGAAGAAGAAAAACAGGTGGACCGCTACGAGGATGCACTGGGCACCTACCTGGTCAAACTGTCCAGCTATGAGCTGAACCACGAGGACAGCCAGCAGGTCAATACCCTGCTCCACACCATCAGCGATTTTGAGCGGATCAGCGACTATTCCATCAACCTGCTCAACTCCGCCCAGGAAATTCATGACAAGTCCATCACCTTCTCGGTGGACGCTCAGGAAGAACTGAGCGTTCTGGAAGATGTTGTGCAGGACCTGCTCAACCGCACCACCGAGGCCTTCCGTCAGGGCGACCTGCATCTGGCCAGCAAGGTGGAGCCCATGGAGTCGGTTGTCAACGAGCTAATCCGTGCCATCAAGGCCCGGCATATCGCCCGCCTGCAGGCCGGCAACTGCTCCATCACTTATGGCTTTGTACTGGATGACCTGCTGACCAGCTACTCGCGGATCAGCGCACACTGCAGCAACATCGCAGTGGCACAGATCGAAGTGGCACAGGACAGCTTTGATACCCACGCTTATCTGTCTGATCTGCGGCACAACCGCGCTGCTGAGGAGAGCGAAGCTTTCCAGCGCCGGGTGGATCGCTACCGGGCCCGCTATACCTTCCCCGGTGCCAACCCGGCTGCCGCCAAGTCTGCTGAGCCTCAGAAGGCTCAAAAGGAGGAGAAAGAATGATCTATATTGTAGAGGACGATGCTTCGATCCGGGAACTGGAACAGTACGCCCTTCAGTCCAGCGGATACGATGTGCGCTCCTTTGAGGAACCAGAGGCTTTCTGGCACGCCATGCGGGTCTCGGAACCTGAACTGGTCATTCTAGATGTGATGCTGCCGGGAGAGGACGGTTTTTCCATTCTGAAGAAGCTCCGCAGCTCCCCCACCCTGCGCCAGCTCCCCATCATCATGGTCACCGCCAAATCCAGCGAACTGGATACGGTCCGGGGCCTGGACTGCGGCGCCGACGACTACATCACCAAACCCTTTGGCATTATGGAGTTTCTCAGCCGGGTGCGGGCGGCCCTGCGCCGGTCCGCTCCCCCGGCCAAGCCCAATGTATACTCCTTCCACGAGCTGCTGCTGGACAACGCCCGTCACAGCGTGACAGTGGGCGGCACGCCGGTAGATCTGACCTATAAAGAATACAGTCTGCTCCGCCTGCTTCTGGAAAACACCAATTTGGTGGTGACCCGCGAGACCATCCTGCAGGTGGTCTGGGGCACCGACATTTCGGTGGAAAGCCGGACGGTGGATATGCACATCCGGACCCTGCGCAAAAAGCTGGGCAACGCCGGCAGCTATATTCAGACTGTACGCAAGGTGGGCTATAAACTGGCCGACCCCGAAGAGGGCGGCGAGGAATGAAGACCTGCAGCATGGAACAAACCATCGGGCGGCGGCTGTACTTGATGGGATTTGTCAGCCTGGTGCTGGCTGTAGCCGTCTGTGTGTTTGTCTTTCACAGGGCCTTCACCATGCAGGCATGGCGGGCGCTCCAAAATGAATCCGCCATCATGGCTGCACAGTACAGCCACGATCCCCAGAGCCTGCAGGCTGTTTCCATTGATGGAGTGCGTATCACCCTGATTTCCCCTGACGGGACGGTGCTGTACGAATCCACCGACGCCGATGAACAGACGCCCATGGAGAACCATCTCTCCCGTCCCGAAGTGCAGCAGGCTTTTTCGACGGGGACCGGGCAGGACATCCGGGACTCTGTTACCACAGGATACGAAACCTATTATTATGCCGTTCTGCTGGAAGACGGCAACGTGCTGCGCACCGCCCAGGAGGCCAAAAGCATCTGGTCTTTGTACAACGATGCCCTTCCGGCCATCCTGGTCAGTTGCCTGGTCATTCTGGGGCTGGGGGCTCTGCTGGCTGCAGTTTTAACCCGCCGTCTGGTCCAGCCCATGCTCAATATGGCCAACGATCTGGACCGCATCCAGGAAACAGTCCCCTATTCCGAGCTGATCCCCTTTGCAGACGCTATCTATTCTGACCGCACCATGCGGGAGAGCAACGAGAAACTGCGCCAGGAGTTTACAGCCAACGTCAGCCACGAACTGAAGACGCCGCTGACCAGCATTTCGGGCTATGCTGAAATGATTGAGACCGGCATCGCACGGCCTGAGGATATTGCTTCCTTCGGACAGAAGATCCACAAGGAGGCCAACCGGATGATTCGTCTGGTGAACGATATCATCCAGCTGTCCCATCTGGATTCCTCCGGCAATACCCACGACGCCCCTGTGATGCAGCCGGTGGATTTGTCGGTGCTGGCCAAAGACTGTGAGGAGCGCCTCAAGATGAATGCCCGCCGGGCCTACGTCACCCTGAATTTCCGCGGGGACAGCGTCCAGGTGATGGGTTCCCCCAGCCTGCTGGAGGAACTGTGCCAGAACCTGTGCGACAACGCCATCCGTTACAACCAGCCCGGCGGCAGGGTGCTTCTGGAAACCGGCCGCGATCAGGAAGGCCATCCCTACCTGACGGTACAAGACAACGGCATCGGCATTCCCAAAGAGGCCCAGTCCAGCGTCTTTGAGCGGTTTTACCGGGTGGACAAGAGCCGCAGCAAAGCCACCGGCGGCACCGGACTGGGGCTGGCCATCGTCAAACAGATTGCCCGGATTCACGGTGCCCGGATTCATCTGGAAAGCGAGCTGGGCAAAGGCACTACCGTTACCATCACCTTCCAGCCCGTCAAACAGAATCAGTAAATTGCCACGTCTGTCCGCAGCTGCGGGCAGGCGTTTTTTGCTGGACTCAGCCAGGCATTTTGCCCATCCCGCAGGGCGGCGCAGGCCCCCAGTCCGATCAGGTCCTGCCCTGCCGACCATCTCTCCTGCACCAGCTGGGTACAGAGGTCCCCCAGCCGGGCCAAATCAGTATCCGTGGGTTCTGCACTGTCTGCTGCCGTCTGGCAGTCCAGATGCACTGCAAAGCTGCCGTCTTTGGTTTTCTCAACCCCGAGAAGAGGCCGGCGGAGCGTCAGCGGGTGCTCCCCCAGCCAGAAAGTGAACGTATCACCCTGTCCGGTCAGAAGCCCATAAACCGCTGTTTTCTGGGCATCCCACTCTTCTGAACTGTCGGTTGACACAAACCAGCCCTCCGGCTTTACGGACAACGTTGTTTCTTCCATGGTCAGGCAGGGCATCAGCAATCCTTCATCTGTCCTGGTTTCGTACAGCCGAGGCAGAGCCCGTTTGGACCGCTTCAGCGTTTGCAGCAGGGAGGTCAGCAGATCCTCTCCTTCTTCTGTTGCTTCAGAGAGTTCCTGACAGGTAAAATCACAGGCTGCCAGCTGGGCGCTGGTCCGCCCGCACTGGCGGGCCAATACCAGGGATTCGTAGCTGGACAAGGTCTGCCAGTTTCCACCCGGCATCAAAAGCAAATAATCGCACAACCGGAAATTGGCCTCCAGCGGCAGCAGGGATGCAGCATTGTCCAGCGCCCGCTCCAGACCTGTTCCCTGAGCCACCGCAAAGCCAATGCCGTCCGACGCCTCTGAGGAATCCGCCGACGCCTCCGGCGCTTGATAAAGGAGGCCGACTGTCCATTCCTCCTCCCCCGGTTCCAGCAAAATCGCCCGGACCATGCTTTTTTCAGTGGTATCTGTCCGGGCAAAGGCCAGGCAAAATGCCGCCAGCAGGGCGGCGGCCAGATATTTGAGGATCCTTCCGCGGCTCGCCATTTTTCCCGCCTCCTTTGATTGTTCATCGCGCACGGTTAATAGTATGCGCTGTCTCCCGGAGGAATATGAAGCCATCCTCCTGCACCGCACGGCAGCATTGACCCGCCGGGTTGGGTGTGCTACACTGTTACAGGATTTCAAAACGTTTTACCAAAGGAGAGGATTCGACATGCAGTACGATTTCACTTCCATCCTGGACCGGCATGGGAAGGACGCCATTGCCGTGGATGGCCTGGGCAAAAATCCCGGTTTTTCTCCCGATGCCCCTGGTGAGGGGTTCGATGCCATTCCCATGTGGGTGGCGGACATGAATTTCCCCACCGTCCCCACCGTGACTGAGGCACTGGTAGAGCGGGCCAAGCATCCCGCCTATGGTTACTTCGCAGCCACCGATGCATATTATGATTCCATCATCCGCTGGCATGTCACCCGGAACGGCTGTGACCCCGCCCTGCTGACCAGGGAATGCATCGGCTACGAAAACGGCGTTCTGGGCGGCGTGGTCAGTGCGCTGACCTGCTGCACCGCCCCCGGCGACCCGGTCCTGGTACACAGCCCCACTTACATCGGCTTCACCAAATCTCTGACCAACAACGGATACAAGATCGTCCACTCCCCCCTGGTAAAGGACGAAAAGGGTGTCTGGCGGATGGACTATGAGGACATGGACCGGAAGCTGAAGCAGTACCACATCCACACTGCCATCCTCTGCAGTCCCCACAACCCCTGCGGCCGGGTTTGGGAACGCTGGGAGCTGGAAAAGGCCATGGAAGTTTACAAGGCCAACGACTGCGTGGTGATCTCGGATGAAATCTGGTCTGACATTATGCTGAACGGCCATAAGCACATCCCCACCCAGATGGTCAGCGAGGACGCCCGCAACCGTACCATCGCCCTCTATGCTCCCAGCAAGACCTTCAACCTGGCCGGCCTGGTGGGCAGCTATCATATCATCTACAGCCAGTATCTGCGGGACCGTGTCACTGCCAAGAGCTCCAAGTGCCACTACAATGACATGAATGTCCTGTCGATGCACGCTCTCATCGGCGCTTACAAACCGGAGGGCTATGTCTGGGTGGACGAGCTGTGCCAGGTGCTGTCGGGCAATATCAACTTTGCCTGTGACTATATCCGGGATCATTTTGCAGGTGTCACCGTCAGCAAGCCAGAGGGTACCTATATGCTGTTTGTGGACTGCACCGACTGGTGCGCCGCCCACAACAAAACCATCGAGGATGTGGAGAAGGCAGCCTGGGCTGTGGGCGTTGCCGTTCAGGACGGCCGCATGTTCCACGGCCCCTGCTCCATCCGGATGAATCTGGCCCTGCCCCTCTCCCGGGTCCAGGAAGCCTTTGAACGTCTCAACAAGTATGTTTTCAACGCCCAATAAAACCGCTTGAGAGGCGCCCCGCTTCCACCATTTTTTATAAAGCAAAAATCCGAACCCCTCCCAAAAAGGAAAGGGTTCGGATTTTTATTTTGGTGCGGGAGAAGAGGGTCGAACTCTCACTCCTTCGGAACTGGTGCCTAAAACCAGCGCGTCTGCCATTCCGCCACTCCCGCCCGGTGCGTTCTTAGTCTACCAATCCAGCGGAGAATTGTCAATCCATTTTTTGCCAAAAAATGGGCCGGAACGCTCAAAAAGCACGTCCCGGCGCCATTTTACTTGTTCAGATATTTTTCTCCAAATCCTGCCAGCAGGGGTTCGAAAGGATCTCTGCACCCTCTCCAACGAAGGCTTCGCCGGCCTCCTGATCCCCTTGCAGCCAGTACATAAACCAGGCTGTCATATATCCGTCTCCCCAGGGCAGCATCTCCGCGTGGTCCGCATCGGTGCGGCGGGCCCGGAGTTTCGGCGTGGTATTGGGAATCAGGCTGTAGTTTTCCTCCTGAGACCAAAGGGGCGAAATGGAAATTTCTTGGGTGTCTTCCACCACTTCAGGGAGCCCTTCTTCCCCGGCATCCAGCAGGCCGGTACCGGCCGCCATAAAATAGGGGATCTGGATTTTGGAGACGTCATAGTTCCAGTTCAGCGTCATCGCGTAGCGGCTGGAAGGGGTGCTGGCCGTATACAGTGCTTTGTAGCGCCAGCCATTGGGCTGGCTGGTAACGCCGTTGATGGCGCCGATGGCGCCCTGTGAGTGGCCCGCTGCGCCAACACATTCCAGATCCAGTTTCTGATAAAACGCGCTTTCCGGGTCCTCATTGAGCCGGATCAGCAGCTCCAGTGCACCCTCTGAACCGTCGCCCTGCCAGGACGCCTGCTGTTCATTGCCGATGACCACAAAGCCCCAGGAAGCGAGGTGTTGGAAGATGGGCTCATAACGGGAGGCCGGCACCCCTGTGCCATTGGCCATCACCACAATGGGCCATTCCTGGCTTCCCTCTTCCAGGGCAGAGGGATACCAGACTTTGTACTGCTTGATCAAGACATCCAGTGCCGGATATTCGGCGTAGGATACCTCATAGTCCCCCATGGCTGTATATTCCGCCTCAATGGTGCCGCAGACCGGGGTCTGCTGGTAGTAATCCGCGGCCACAGAGGGTTCCTCCTGGGACCAGTCCCGGACAGCGCCAGCCACAGAAAGCATCACCGCAAATGCAATGGTGAGCCGCTGGAGAGTTTCGATCATATTGGATCACACTCCTTCTCAACCGAAAACATTTTGACTTGCCTTTGCTTTCATTTTACCAGCGCAGCTGGAAGAAGTAAACCTTTTTGGATAAATTCCACAAATCACAGTCAAAAAAGGCCCCGTCCCGCACACAAAATGCAGGACAGAGGCCTTTCGAATTGGGTTTACTTTTTCAGTTGTTCCCGGTGATACTGGAGGGTATAGAGCTGGTAATAGCGTCCCCGCTTTTCCAGCAGTTCCTGATGGGTCCCCTGCTCGATGATCCGGCCATGGGACAAGACCACAATGTTGTCCGCATGCTGGATGGTGGACAGCCGGTGGGCCACAATCAGCATGGTGCCCACCGAACGCATCTTTTCCAGGGAATCCTGAATCAGCTGTTCGGTTTCGGTGTCGATGTTGGCGGTTGCCTCGTCCAGGATCATCACCGACGGGTTGTGCAGGATGGTACGGGCGAAGGAGATCAGCTGCCGCTGGCCCGCCGAGAAGTTATTGCCCCGCTCCCGCACCGGCTCGTCCAGGCCGCCGTCCAGTTTCTGGATGAAGCGGTCAGCATTCACATAACGGCACACTTCCATAATCCGTTCATCAGGGATGTTTTCCATCCGAAGGACAATGTTGCTGCGGATGGTGCCCGAGAACAGGAACACATCCTGCAGCATCTGACCAAAGTGGCGCCGGATGCAGGAGATCTTGATCTTGCGAATGTCGATGCCGTCGATCAGGATCTGGCCCTTCTGGAACTCATAATTCCGGCAAATCAGGGACAGGATGGTGGTTTTGCCCGAGCCGGTGGAGCCCACAAAGGCCACCGTCTGGCGGGGCTCCACATGGAAAGACACACCCTTCAGCACCCACTCGCCGGGGATGTAGCTGAACCAGACATCCCGGAACTCGATCTCACCCTTGATTTCAGGCAGGTCGATGGCGTCCGGGTCATCCGTCATGGCAGGCTGCAGATCCAGAATGGAAAACACCTTCTCAGAGGAAGCCATGGCCGACTGAAGCCAGTTGAACTGTTCTGCCAGGTTCTGAATGGGGTTATAGAACTTGGAGATGTACATATAGAAGGTGACAATGGTGCCGCCTGAAATGGTCTGACCCAGGAAGGAATGGCCGTCCAGGTACCCCATGCCGCCCAGGTAGAACAGGCACAGCACCGAGCTGACATACAGCATATACACCAGGGGACGGAACACGCCAAAGACAAAAATTTCATCCCGCTTGGCCTTGCCCAGCGCCTCGCTGCGGCGGCGGAAGTCCTCCATCCGGGCATCCTCGCGGCCAAAGATCTGGGTGATCTTGATGCCCGAAAGGTTCTCGGACAGATAGGTATTGATGTCGGTGGTGCAATCCTTGACCCGCCGGTAGGCGCGGCGGGAGAATTTGCGGAAGATGGTGGTGAACAGGACGATGAAGGGCACAAAGCACAGCACCATCAAGGTCAGCTCATAGTTCACCAGCAGCATGGCCCCCAGAATGCCCAGAATCACAAAGCAGTTCTTGGCCAGGTTGACCAGCAGATTGGTGAACATCATCGAGATGGCGTTGGTATCATTGGTGACGCGGGTCACCAGTTTGCCCACCGGGATCTCGTTGAGCTGCTGATGGGCCAGGGACTCGATGTGGGTAAACAGGTCCTCTCGCAAATCCGAGATGATCCGCTGGCCGGCCTTTTGGAGGATCACTGCCTGGAAATAGGAGCTGATCATCGAAAAGACCAGGATGCCCGCATAGACAGCCACCATCCCAAAAAGGGCATTCAGGGAGAAATCCCGTACCAGCATTTCTTCCACGGCGCCCACAATCAGGGGCGAAACAATATCGTAGACGATGGAAAACAGCATCAGCAGGCCGGCCACTGCAAAGCTGCCCGCATAGGGCCGCGCATAATGGGCCAGGCGCCGGACGATCTCGCCATCCGAAATATTGCGCTCAAAGCCCATGGCGGTTTTCTTATCCTTTACCAGGGCGTAAGCCAGAATCAGTAGAACCGACACCGTTCCGATGATGCCGCCTGCCAGCACAAGAGGATTCAGCTCAATCATGATTTCCACCTCCCAGCTCTTCTTCCAGACGCTGCAGGTCTACCATCTTGTGGTAATCCTCACAGCGGGCATACAGGGCATCATGGCTGCCCACATCCACCACGCGGCCGTCATCGATGAAGATGATCTTGTCCATTCGCTCCACCGTGGAAATCCGGTGGGCAATCAGAATGGTGGTCTTCCCTGCCCGCTCGGTATTCAGGTTGTCCAGAATCACTTTTTCGGTCCGGGTATCCACCGCAGAAACCGAGTCATCCAGGATCAGCACCGGGGCATCCATCAGCAGGGCCCGGGCAATGGAAATGCGCTGCTTCTGGCCGCCGGACACCGTCACGCCCCGCTCGCCCAGTATGGTATTGTAGCCTTCCTTGAAGGCAGCTACATTGTCATGGACATCAGCCATCCGGGCTGCGTGCTCGATGGCCTCGGGGCCCGCGGCGTCCACACCAAAGGCAATGTTATGGGAAATGGTATCCGAGAACAGGAAGTTATCCTGGGGCACGTAGGCGCAGGCCGAGCGCACCGACCGGATGGACAGGGTGTTGACGTCCTGACCGTCCATAAACAGAGTGCCGTCCGGCACATTGTAGATCCGGAGAATCAGATCCACCAGCGCCGTTTTGCCGGCACCGGTCTTGCCTACAATGCCCACCCGCTCGCCGCTGTGAATGGTAAAGGAGACGTCCTTCAGGACATCGAATTCCCCATCGGGATAGCGGAAGGTCAGGTGCCGGAATTCGATCTCACCTCTGGCGTCGGTCAGGTCCCGGACCCCGGGGCGGTCGGCTACATCCACCGGAGCATCCAGCAGCTCGGAAATCCGGTTCAGGGATGCCTTGCCGCGGGAGGTCTTCTCAATCAGCATGGACACAGCCATGATGGGCCACACAATGGCCGAGAAATAACCGATGTACTCCACCAGCTGGCCCGCATTGAACCGGCCCACATACACCAGATAGCCGCCGTAGCCCAAAATGACACAGGTCACCGACTCCACAAACAGAGTGACCAAAATGTTCAGCAGCGTGGAAATACGGGTATAAATGACGTTGATTTCTTCGTTTTCCCGGTTGAGCTTTCGGAAAGCCATCAGTTCCTTTGTCTCTTTGACAAAGGCTTTGACCACCGCGATGCCGGAAAAGTTTTCCTGGGCGAAATCAGACAGATCCGAGAAAGCCTGCTGACGCTCTTCCCACCGGCGGGTCATCACCCGCCCTACAATGCTGCCCACCAGGAACATCAGGAAGGCGGGGATCATGGCCATCATGGTCAGGGAGCGGTCCATCCGCCACATTTTAATAAAAGCCAGCAGGCCCAGAAACAAGGCGTCGCAAAACATCAGCACGCCGTCGCCAAAACATTCCTGGATGGTATCCAGGTCGTTGGTATACAGGCTCATCAGATTGCCCACCTTGTTGACCTGATAGTAAGCCTGGGACAGTTCCTTGCTGTGGTCAAACATCCGGTTGCGCAGCTCGGTCTCCACCCGGATGGCCGCGCCGAAAAAGCAGATGCGCCACAGGAACCGGCCAAACACCATGGACACTATGATGCCGATCATGGGCAGGCAGACGTTTTGCAGCAGGACTTCCCTGGTAAACGGGGTGGACACTCCATCCACCAGGACTGCACCGCTGTTGACACCGTTGATCAGCATCCGGTACAACTCAGGGATGATCAGCTGCATATAATCCACCAGAATCAGCGCCGCCAATCCCAACAGCAAAGTGGGCGCATGCTTCCAATAGTAACGGTTGATGTACTTGCCAAAGATCAAATCAGATTCCTCCCTATCTTCCCAGGCAGACGGCCTGTTTTTTACTTGCCGCAGGTTTTTTCAGTATATCCCCGCAGGGCGGATTTTGTCAACCAGCGTTTGAATCAGTCTGTATAAAAAGGCTGTCCGCCGCGCGGCAGCGCCGGCGTGCCCCCCGGAATAAAAGTAAAATGCCCGGCTGCTGCCTGTTTGGGACAAACAAAAACCTGTCCCTGACAAACGTCAGGAACAGGTTTTGCTGGAGCGGCCGACGAGGCTCGAACTCGCTACCTCCACCTTGGCAAGGTGGCGCTCTACCAGATGAGCTACGGCCGCATATGGTGCCTCCGATCGGAATNAACTGAGCTACCGGGCCACATGGTGGAAGTTAACGGGCTCGAACCGCTGACCCTCTGCTTGTAAGGCAGATGCTCTCCCAGCTGAGCTAAACTTCCACAGAATGGAGCGGCCGACGAGGCTCGAACTCGCTACCTCCACCTTGGCAAGGTGGCGCTCTACCAGATGAGCTACGGCCGCATATTCCATGTGGTGCGCCGGACTCCGAACCGGCGACGAAAAGTATTATACTCAATTCGGGTGGTATTGTCAACCATAATTTTAACATTGTTCGAAAATTACAGTTTCTATTGTAATTTATTGCAAAAAACTGTATAATAAGGAACGCTACGGTAATGGATGGTTTTTCTGTCCGCCGGAGCCGAGTATGAGTATATAAAGGAGTTATTGCCATGTACCGGATCATCCAAAAGGTTGTTCTGAACCCTACGGTGACCAAGATGGTCATTGAGGCACCGTTGATTGCCCAAAAGGCACAGCCGGGTCAGTTTATCATCATTCGCCCCTTTGCAGACAGTGAACGCATTCCTCTGACAATCGCCGGGTATGACCGGCAGGCGGGCACGGTGGACATCATCTTCCAGATCGTGGGAGGCACCACCATGGAGCTGAATACTCTGCAGGAGGGCGACTGCGTCCACGATTTTGTGGGGCCCCTGGGCCGCGCCACTGCCACCGAGGGCCTGAAAAAGGTCTGTGTGGTGGGCGGCGGCGTCGGCTGCGCCATCGCCCTGCCTGTAGCACGCAAACTCCATGACCAGGGCTGTGTGGTACACAGCGTCATCGGTTTCCGTTCCAAGGATCTGCTGCTCCTGGAAAAGGAATTTGCCGCCTGCAGCGATGTTCTGCGGGTGATGACCGATGACGGCAGCTACGGCACCAAAGGCGTGGTAACCAATGCGCTGGAACAGCTGATTGCCGACGGCAACCAGTATGACGAAGTCATCACCATCGGTCCCCTGATCATGATGAAGTTCGTGGTCAAGACCTGCCAGAAATATGGCATTAAGAGCGTTGTGTCTATGAACCCCATCATGATCGACGGCACCGGAATGTGCGGCGGCTGCCGCCTGACGGTGGGCGGCAAGACCAAGTTTGCCTGTGTGGACGGGCCCGACTTTGACGGCGACCTGGTAGACTTTGACGAGGCCATGGCCCGCGGCAGTATGTATCGCCCCTTTGAGGCACATGCCCGCGAAAAGGAATGCAACCTGCTGCAGATGGAGGTAAAGTAATCATGGCTTTCAATATGGATCCCAAAAAGTGTCCCATGCCCACCCAGGACCCCAAGGTTCGCAGCAAAAACTTCAGCGAGGTGGCCCTGGGATATACCGCTGAGATGGCCGTCAGCGAGGCCAAGCGCTGCATCCACTGCAAAAACAGGCCCTGTGTCGAGGGCTGCCCCGTGGGCATCAAAATTCCTGAGTTCATTGCCCAGGTGGCTGAGGGCAACTTTGAAGCAGCCTACCAGATCATCAGCGAGGATTCTGCCCTGCCTGCCGTCTGCGGCCGTGTCTGCCCTCAGGAAAGTCAGTGCGAAGGCCGCTGCACCCGCGGCATCAAAAACGAACCCGTCGGCATCGGCCGGCTGGAACGGTTTGTGGCAGACTGGCACCGGGAAAATGTACATACCGACCCCAAGATTCCCGCTCCCAACGGCCACAAGGTAGCGGTCATCGGCGCCGGCCCCGCCAGCCTGACCGCTGCCGGCGACCTGGCCAAGATGGGCTACAAGGTCACCGTTTATGAAGCTCTGCATGTAGCAGGCGGTGTGCTGATGTACGGCATCCCTGAGTTCCGTCTGCCCAAGGCCATCGTCCAGCAGGAAATTGACGGCCTGAAAGCCATCGGTGTGGACATCCAGTGCAACATGGTGATCGGCAAAATCCTGACCATCGATGAGCTGATGGGCCAGTACGGCTATGAGGCCGTCTTCATCGGGTCCGGCGCCGGCCTGCCCCGGTTTATGGGTATTCCGGGTGAGAGCCTGAAAGGCGTCTATTCCGCCAACGAATTCCTGACCCGCTCCAACCTGATGAAGGCTTATCTGCCCGGCAGCAAGACCCCCATTTATGTGGGCAAACGGGTGGCCGTGGTAGGCGGCGGCAATGTAGCCATGGATGCAGCCCGCAGTGCCCTGCGGCTGGGCGCCGAGCAGGTGTATATTGTCTACCGCCGCAGCATGGAAGAACTTCCCGCCCGGAAAGAGGAAATCGAGCACGCCGAAGAAGAAGGCATCATCTTTAAGATCCTCACCAACCCCGTGGAGATTCTCTCTGACGACAACGGCTTTGTTCGTGCAATTACCTGCATCCGGATGGAGCTGGGCGAGCCGGATGCCTCCGGCCGCCGTCGTCCCATTGAGATTCCCGGCAGCGAGTTCACCATGGACATGGACACTGTGATCATGAGCCTGGGTACCAGCCCCAATCCCCTGCTCCGTTCCACCACCCCCGGCCTGGAGACCAACAAGCATGGCTGCATCGTCACCAGCGGTGACGATGGCGACACCAGCCGTGCAGGCGTTTACGCCGGCGGCGACGCAGTTACCGGCGCAGCCACTGTCATCAAGGCCATGGGCGCCGGCAAGGCTGCCGCCAAGGCCATTGATGCCTACATCCAGTCCAAAAACTGATCTTGTGGCTTATGAGCCCTGCAGGATGATTTTCTGCAGAGCTTCTTTGCAGGGTAAAAAGAGAATTATTTGTCACTTTTGCCTTGACAGAGCCCCCAAAATAAGATATATTTATCTTATAAAGATACAAATACATCTTATCAGGAGGCATTTCAATGAAAAGCAGCTGGTTCAAGAAAATCATCCTGCCGGGCCTGGTCTGCGCCGGGTGCCTGGCGGCTTCCCTCTGGTATGCGGTCCGATGGAACGATGCCCGGCTTGTGAAGCCCATGAACCTTTCCACTTATGTGTTCCGCCCCCAGGATCTGCCCATGCTGGGTTCCACCCTTTTGGTGACCCTGTATGCCCTCTATCTTGTAGTCCTCGCTGTTCGGCATGCCATCGCCCAGCGCCGCCTCCAGGCGGGCAGCGGCTACAGCCGTTCGGTGAATCCAAAGCTGGGATTTCTTGGGCTGCTGGGATTCCTGGGCCTGGCTGGAATCCATACCTGCCGGCTGGACAGCAATCCCTTCCCCTTTGTGTTCTTTATCTTTTTCGGTTTTTTCGGGTTCTTTTATGAGGGAAAGCTGTCCCACACCCTGATGGATGAACGCTTTCAGGAAAACAGAATGCGGGCACAGCTGACAGCCAACCGGATTGCGCTGACTTCCATCTTTCTCGCCACGGTCCTTCTGGGCCAGGGCGCCCTGGCGGGCAGCCTTGCCATTTCCTTTGCCGCTTACATCGCAGTTGTGTCCCTGGCGCTGGCAGCAAATCTCTTTCTGGGGGAATACCTGCTCTATCACTACGACCACGACGAACAGCCCGAGGAGGAATGAACCATGCCTGACTTTGTCTGCCACCTGAAACAATACCGCCAGGCCAAGGGATTGACACAGGAGCAGCTGGCCTCCATGGTGGGGGTTCGCCGGGAAACCATCATGCGGCTGGAAAAAGCTCAGTACAATCCCTCTCTCAAATTGGCAGTGGATCTCTCCCGGGCAGTGGACGCCCCCATCGAGGCCCTCTTTGTCTTTGACTGACCCGCAGACAGAAAGCCGCCCGGCTTCCCTTTTGGGAAAACCGGGCGACTTTTGATTGTCTGATTCAGATTAAACCATCAGGACTGGCAAGCAGTGATCAGGCTCATCTTGTAGACCTCATCGGCATTGCAGCCGCGGGACAGGTCGTTGATGGGCGCATTCAGGCCCTGCAGGATGGGGCCATATGCGGCATAGCCGCCCAGGCGCTGGGCGATCTTATAGCCGATGTTGCCGGCCTCGATGCAGGGGAAGATGAAGGTGTTGGCCTGGCCAGCCACCTTGCTGCCCTTGCACTTGGTCTGGGCCACAGCGGGAGAGACGGCAGCATCGAACTGCAGCTCACCATCAATGGCCATATCGGGAGCCATGGCCTGTGCCTTGATGGTGGCGTCGTGGCTCAGAGCCACAGTGCCGCCCTTGCCCGAGCCCTTGGTGGAGAAGCTCAGCACAGCAACCTTGGGGTCGATGCCAAACACGGCAGCGGTCTTTGCGGTTTCAACCACAACCTCAGCCAGCTTGTCAGCAGCAGACAGCTTGACCTCGCCAGTAGCCTTGTCCACGGTATCCTGGTAGTCAATGTTGATGGCGCAGTCGCCCATGGCGATCCGCTTCAAGCCCTCATCGCCGAAGTCACGGTCCAGGATGAAGCAGGAGCTCACCAGGTGTGCACCTTTCTTGGTCTTGATCAGCTGCAGAGCAGGACGGACGGTATCAGCGGTGGAATAAGTAGCGCCGCCCAGCAGGCAGTCAGCCTTGCCCATCTTCACCAGCATGGTGCCGAAGTAGTTGGACTTCTTCAGCAGCTCACGGCACTCCTCCGGAGTCATCTTGCCCTTGCGCAGCTCCACCATGGTGCTGACCATTTCCTCAAAGCCCTCGTAGTTTGCGGGGTCGATGATCTCAGCGCCCGAGATGTCAAAGCCGCCTGCAGCAGCTGCAGCCTCGCACTCTTCCTTGCTGCCAACCATGACAACTTTCAGGATCTTCTCGGCCAGCAGCTTGCTGGCTGCCTCCAGAATGCGGGGATCATTGCCCTCCGTGAAAACGATGGTCTTGGGATTTGCCTTCAGCTGCTCTACCAGCGGCGCAAACATATCTGCCATATTGATTACCTCCGATCAAAATTCACTTCTTGTGTTGGACACAAGAAGACTCTTTCTTTTTTATTTTAGCACACGGAGCCGAAACTTCAATATATAATTCTGCTTTTTCCGAAAATTTTCCGGTTTATGAAGTTCTTTTCTTTCCGGCGCCGCCCCATCGAAAGGGCCGCTCCCTTGACAGAATCTGTTGGTTATAGCAAAATAAAAGCTGCGGCTCCGGGGCGTTGTCTCCGGAAATTTTTTGAGGAAGAAGGAATTCAGATGAAGCGCAAGGCCCTGAAAGCGGCCTTTCCCTACACCCTCCCAATCTGCATCGGCTTTCTGTTTTTGGGGCTGTCCTATGGTTTTTTGATGCAGAGCAAGGGCTTTTCGTGGATTTATCCCTTTTGCACAAGCCTGTTTATTTTTGCCGGGTCCATGGAATTTGTGACTGCAGAGCTGCTGGTCTCTGCCTTCAACCCCCTTCACGCCTTTTTGCTCGCGCTGATGGTCAATGCCCGGCATCTGTTCTACGGCATCTCGATGCTGGCCAGGTACCGCCACACCGGATTCAAAAAGCTCTACCTGATTTTTGGCATGTGTGACGAAACCTTTACCATCAATTGCACGGTCACCCCCCCGGAAGGGGTGGATCGGGGCTGGTTTATGTTTTTTGTCACCCTGCTGAATCATTTCTATTGGGTCGCCGGGGCCACCCTGGGCGGCCTGCTGGGCTATGTGATCCATTTTGACACCACCGGCATTGAATTTGTGATGACTGCCCTCTTTGTGGTGATGTTCATCGACCAGTGGGACCACGCCAGGGATCACCGGCCAGCATTGATCGGGGTAGGCTGTTCCCTGGTCTGCCTGCTGGTATTCGGCAGCAGCAGCTTTATTGTGCCCGCCATGGCGCTGATCGTCCTGAGCTTTCTGCTGGGCCGCAGCCGGCTGGAACAGGAGGCGAAATCATGACGGTTACCCAGAGCGTTCTCACCATCCTGGCCGTGGTTGCCGCCACCATGCTGACCCGTTTTCTCCCCTTCCTGGTCTTCCCGGAGGGCAAAAAACCGCCCGCTGTCATTACCTATCTGGGCGCCGTCCTCCCCTACGCCGTCATCGGGCTGCTGGTGGTCTATTGCCTCAAAGATGCAGTATTCACCTCCTGGCACGGACTGCCCGAGCTGATCTCCATTGTTTTTATTGTGGTGATCCACAAATGGCGCAGCAATACCCTGCTCAGCATTGCAGGAGGAACCATCCTCTATATGGTGCTGGTCCAGAACTTTTTCATCTAACCCACATTCTGCAAAAAAGTGTGCCGCAGGCTCCTTTCCCGGAATCTGCGGCACACTTTTTGTTGTATTACTGTTCCTGCTCGTCTTCTTCATCCATGGCCTGGATGGACTCTTCCAGAATCGATTCCATGGATTCAGCCTGCTGCGCCGCCTTGCGGCGCTCGATCCGACCGTTGACCGTCTCTTTCAGCAGAATATAGATCACTGCCATCACCGGGATAAAGAAGATCATGCCCAGGATACCAAAGGCCTCGCCACCCACCAGGACTGCAATCACCGTCCACAGGGGTTCCAGGCCCACCGAGCTGCCCACCACACGGGGATAGATAAACTGATTCTCGATGAACTGCACCACCTGATACACCACCAGGCAAAGGATAGCCTGCAGAGGGTTCACCATCAGGATCAGTGCCACGCCGATGCCGCAGGAAATAAAAGCGCCAATAAAAGGTATAAAGGCGCAAACCGATGTCAATACGGCAATCAGGCTGGCGTAAGGGATACGGAACAGGGACAAAGCCACAAACATCAGGATCCCCAGCACCACAGCCTCGATGGACTGGCCTGAAAGGAATTTGCCGAAGACTTCCCGGGTCAGGATTCCCACATGGTAAATTCTATCTGCCACCGGCTCTTTGACAAAGGCGTAGAGCAGCTTTTTGGTCTGGCGGGAGAGGTTTTCCTTGTCGATGAGGATATACAGCGCAATGACCAGGGAGAACAGCGCTGTGCCCAGCACCGAAATGGTGGCAGACACTGCCCCCACCACGGTGCCCACCATATTGGTGGCACCCGTGATCATCTGACCTGCCAGTTCCTTGAGGTCGATGGAGGCCAGCTGCTGTTCCAGCATAGTGGTGTCAATGCCCAGGCTGTAGAGATAATCGACCAAGCCGGGCAGATTCTTTTGAATTTGCAGGGTCACACTGGAAATCGACTTCTGCAGCTCGGGGATCAGCATCAAAACCACCAGCGCAACCACCACCAGGATGCTGACAAAGGTCAACAGCAGGCTGAGAATCCGCAGCCCCTTTCCTTTTTTGGCAGCGCCATTCCGGCGAAAGAGCTTTTTCAGCAGGTTTTCGATGCCGCACATGGGCACATTCAGCAGAAAGGCCAGCACGCCGCCCACCAGGGCAGGGGTACACAGTCCCAGCAGCCCGTAAATCCAGCGAACTACCGTGTTGAAGTGGGTCAGCCCAAAGTAAAAAGCAATGCCGCCAAACACCAGAATGGCAGCAAAACGTTCTTTTTGTTTATCCATCCCATAACTCCTGTTTTGCTTCTAAGGGATTGTTCGGTGTGCTGCCGCAGTCTTGCAGCAGGATGTTACTTTCATTATGCACGGATTCTGCTCTCAGGTCAATACATTATACCTGTCAATTGTCTGAACTTTCTGTGGACGCCAGAGCAAAAAGCCGGCTGCAGCCCTGCCCTGCACCCGCCGGAAAGCCTATACTATGAAACTTTGCGGGACAAAGCTGCGGTTTTGTGTTATAGTATAGGACAGAAATGCAATGGAGAGGGAGCGTATCGTATGGATCTTTCCACTTTGGAGGCCCACTGCCTGGCCTGCACCCGCTGCCCCCTGTGCAAGACCCGCCAGCATGTGGTCTTTGGGCAGGGTGTCGAAAATGCCGAAGTTCTGTTTGTGGGCGAAGGCCCCGGCCAAAGCGAGGATGAACAGGGCCTGCCCTTCGTGGGCCGCAGCGGCAAACTGCTGGACAAATATTTGTTTGCCATCGACCTGGACCGGACCAAAAACTGCTATATTGCCAACATTGTTAAATGCCGGCCTCCCCAGAACCGGGATCCCCTGCCCGACGAAAGCGAAGCCTGCATGCCCTGGCTGCGGGAGCAGTTCCGTATCCTGCGGCCCAAGATCGTGGTGTGCCTGGGTCGAATCGCTGCCCAGCGGATGATCCGCCCCGACTTTTCGGTTACCAAGGAACACGGTGTTTTCATCGAAAAGGGCGGCGTTGCCTTTATGGGGACCTTCCATCCGGCGGCTCTGCTCCGCCAGCCCCAGAACAAACCGGCCGCTTTTGGGGATTTTGTGGCCCTGCGGGATAAGATCGGGGAGCTTTGCCAGCACACCTATCTCTAATCTTTGCCCTGCTTTTGTGGCATTCCGCCTCGCTTTTGCATACCTTGTGCCAAAAGCGAGGTGTTCTACTATGGAAGCATATCATCCGCAAACCGTCGATTTTTTCCTTGGAACCACAACGCCGGCCGGGTTCCACGGCTATTTTCGGGAACTGGGCCAGGAGCCGGGCATGCAGCTCTATCTGATCAAAAGCGGCCCGGGCTGCGGCAAGTCCACCATGATGAAACAGCTGGCCCAGCTCTCCCAGGGGCCGGTCCAGCGCATCCATTGCTCCAGTGACCCCAATAGCCTGGACGGGGTGGTCTTCTGCGACAAGCAGGCCGCCATCCTGGATGCCACAGCCCCCCACACCATGGAGCCGCTGGCGCCAGGGGCCGATGAGATCGTGGTGAGTCTCTACCACACCATTTCGGTGGAGGCTCTCCATCCTCACCGGGAGGAAATCCGAGCTCTTTTCGCCCGCAACGCCTCCCTCCGCAGCCGTGCCGCCCGGTATATTGCTTCGGCCGGCAGTCTGCTGCTGGACAGCCGCCGGGCCGAGGCCTGCAGTACCGACTTTGAGAAGGCCCGCAAGTATGTAAAGCGGCTCTGTGCCCGGCTGATGCCCCGTAAAAACGGCACCGGCAGCGAACAAATCCGGCTGCTGTCGGCTATCACGCCCCAGGGGCCTGTTTTCTACGGGGGCACCATACGGGCCATGGCAGACCGGTACGTGATCTTCCGGGATGAATACGGTGCCGCTTCCCGGTTCCTGATGGAGCAGATTCACGGGGAGGCGCTGGCCCGGGGCTACCAGATCATCACCTGCCCTTGTGCCCTCCATCCCGAGGACAAAATTGACCACATTCTGATCCCCGAACTGCGGCTGGCCTTTGTCACCGACAACAGCTGGCACCCGGTCTCTCTGCCCGGCCAGCAGGCAGTCCGCTGCACCCGGTTTCTGGACCGGACCAACCTGTCCGGCTTCCGGGCCCGGCTCCGGTTCAATTCCCGGGCTGCCCAGGAACTGATCCAGCAGGCCTCCGCCCTGATGGCCAGCGCCAAGAGCTGCCACGACGAACTGGAAAGCTACTACCGGGCTGCTGTGGACTTCACTGCAGTGGAACAGGTCACCCGGGACTGCGCCAGGATGCTGGGCCTGGTTTCGCCCCACGCTCCGGAGCAACTGGGAGACTGAAAACAAATCGCTGGAATTTACAAAAAACAGGAGGTGCAAGGATGCAGCAAGTACGTCTGGCCGTTCGCCAGCTGGTGGAGTTCCTGCTCCAGTCCGGCGACATTGACAGCCGTTTTGCAGGATTTGACCGGGCCAACGAGGGGGCCCGCATCCACCGCCAACTCCAAAAGCAGGCAGGTGAAGGCTACCGGCCCGAGGTCTTTCTCTCCGGGACACGGGAGGCCGACGGTATCCGGTATACTGTGGAAGGCCGGGCCGATGGGATTTTCGAAGACACGGAGGGCTGCACCGTCATCGACGAGATCAAGACCACCAGTGTCCCCGACCAGGAGATTACCCCGGACCTGAATTTCTGTCACTGGGCCCAGGGCATGGTCTACGGGGCCATCTATGCCGCCCAGAACAGCCTTCCGGAAGTGGCGGTCCGGCTGACCTATTATCAGGTCAATACTGACAAGATATTTTACTTTACACGCAGATTTTCATCGCAGGAGCTTGAAAATTTCTTTCTGGACCTTTTGAGGCAGTATACACCCTGGGCCCAGCGCCAGATCCAGTGGGCGCAAAGGCGGCGGGATAGCCTGCAAAACCTCCTGTTTCCCTATCCGCAGTATCGAACCGGACAGCGGGCATTGGCGGGGGAAATTTACCGTGCCTGCCGCACCGGCCGGGAGGCCGGAAAAGGCGGTTTCAGGCTGTTTTGCCAGGCTCCCACCGGCACCGGCAAAACCATGAGCGCCCTCTTCCCTTCCATGAAGGCAATGGGAGAAGAAAAATATGAAAAGATATTTTACTTTACAGCTAGAACAACGGCCCGAACGGCCGCAGAAGGGGCCGTTTCCTTGCTGCGGCAGAAGAATCCGGATCTTGCTTTCCGCTCGGTGACCCTGACCGCCAAAGAGAAGGTTTGCCTGTGCAAAAACGAGGCGGGCAGGCCGGTCTGCACACCCGACGCCTGCCCCTATGCCAAGGGTTATTATGACCGGATCAAGACTGCTCTGGCCTCCCTGCTGGACGGCGAGGGGCAGCTGGACCGCCCGGCCCTGGAAGCAGCGGCGCGGCAATACACCGTCTGCCCCTTTGAGCTGGGCCTGGATCTGAGCGACTGGTCCGACCTGATCATCGGAGACTACAACTACCTGTTCGACCCCACCGTCCGGCTGCGCCGCTTTTTTGAGGGCAGCGGCGACTGGGTGTTTCTGATTGACGAGGCTCATAACCTTCCCGACCGGGCCCGGGACATGTACTCAGCATCCTTCTCCAAAAGCACCATCAGCGAGCTGCGACGCGCCCTGCTGAAAAGCAAACACGCCATCAAGGGCCGGATCATCCGTGCCGATAAAGAACTGCTGGCTTTGCGCCGGGCCTGCGAGGCTCTGGCTCCCCGCAGGGGAAAGGCAGAGAGCGACACCCCTACAGCCGAACCGCAGCAGCAGCCGGAACAGCTGGGGCTCTTTGACCAGGACACCCCGGCGGCTCCATCCAGGGCGGCTACCCCCGCCGCCTCCCTGCCGGAGCCCCTCTATGCCCAGGACGGCACGGTCTTTCTGCAAGAGCTGTGCCCCGCTGTGGTGCGGCCCTTCCAGGGCCTTCTGGCCGGCTTGCAGGACTGGCTGGAAAACAACCCCGATGACCTCTTCCATGAGCCCCTTCTGGACTTGTACTTCCAAGTCCACGATTTTCTCCGCACCGCAGAGCGGTACGACAGCCACTATGTCACCCAGCTCACAGCCCACGGCAGCGACCTGACCATCCGGCTTCTCTGCCTGGACCCCTCCGATTTTGTGAACGAGAGCATGGCCTGCGGCCGCACAACGGTTCTGTTCAGCGCCACCCTGATTCCACCCGGCTACTATAAAAAGGTTTTGGGATGCGCCGGGGCCCGGGCCGTGGCGCTGGAAAGCCCCTTTCCCCAGGAGCATCTGGGTCTGTACTGCCTGCCCGGCATCTCCACCCGCTACCGCCACCGGGAGGCCAGCGTCCAGCCCATTTCGGACGCGCTGGCAGTTTTGGCTTCGGGCAAGACAGGAAACTACCTAGCCTTTTTCCCCAGTTATACCTATCTGCACCAGGTGTACGCGGACTTCAAGGCCCGTTATCCCCAGATCTGCACCATCGCCCAGGAAAATGGCCTGGACGACGCCGGACGGGCCGCCTTCCTGGAACACTTTGTCCCCAACCCGGACCGAACCCTGCTGGGCTTTGGGGTGCTGGGAGGCGTCTTTGGCGAAGGGGTGGATTTGGCGGGCACCCGCCTGATCGGATGTGCCATTGTGGGGGTGGGACTGCCGCAGGTCAACCCCCAGCAGGAAATGCTCCGCCGCTACTTTGAAGAAAAAGAGGGCAGCGGCTTTGACTACGCCTACCGCTTCCCAGGCATGAACAAGGTGCTTCAGGCCGCCGGCCGGGTGATCCGCACCGAATCCGACCGCGGCGTTGTGCTGTTCATGGATGATCGCTTTGCCCAGCAGGGATACCGCAGGCTTTTTCCCCATCACTGGTCCCACATCCGGTATCTGTCCGGCACCGACCAGCTCAGGCAGGCCCTGGCCGCTTTCTGGCAGCAGGAATCTTGACAGACCCGGTCTCAATCAGATACAATGAGGCAGGAACCATTGATTGTGCCATACGACGGAGGAATTTTCTTGAGAATTTTGAAAGTGAAATGTCTGGCCCCCACCCGGCTGGACCATTATCTGATGCAGCAGTATCCTTCCCTGAATCCGGGGCGTCTGAACAAGGCCCTGCGGGAAAACAAGATCAAGCTCAACGGGAAAAAGCAGCCCCTTTCCACCCGGGTGATGGCGGGAGATGAAATCAAGCTGTTCATTCTGGATGATCAGCTGGACGAC
This sequence comes from uncultured Faecalibacterium sp., assembly GCA_904394215.1. Taxonomy (GTDB): domain Bacteria; phylum Bacillota; class Clostridia; order Oscillospirales; family Ruminococcaceae; genus Faecalibacterium. The sequence goes on along the minus strand of CAJFNF010000017.1, from coordinate 27,447 downwards.
AATCAGGACGAGGCCGGCCCCGCCTGGAAGCGGGCCCGCTGCCCTGCCGAAGTCATCTACAACAGCCCCCAGCTGCTGGTGGTCAACAAACCTGCCGGTCTGGCTGTGGACGGTCCCGACAACGACACCCTGCTGAACCGTGCGCTGCTGTATCTGAACAGCCAGAACGAATACAATGAAGACAGCCTCTACCAGCCTGCCCTGTGCCACCGGCTGGATACCGGTACCAGCGGCCTGGTGCTGATTGCCAAGAGCCCGGAGGCTGAGCAGATTCTGCTGGAGGCCATCAAAGAGCGGCGGGTCAAAAAGACTTACCTCTGCGTCACCTTTGGCCGGCCCATCCCCCCCGAGGGGACCCTGGGCGGCTGGCTGCTGAAGGACGCCGATCTGGGCAAGGTCCAGATTCTGCCCGAAAAAAAGCCCGGCGCCAAAGAGGTCTGCACCGAATACGAGACTATCGCCGTTTCGGGTCGTCTGGCCTTGTTGAAAGTTCATCTGGTGACCGGACGGACCCATCAGATTCGAGCTCACATGGCCAGCATTGGCTGTCCCATTCTGGGTGACAGCAAATATGGCAACAATGCTGCCAACCGGGAGCTGCGGCTGAAATACCAGGCCCTGTGCGCCTGGGAGCTGGTCCTGCCTGCCTTCAGCCAGCCCATCCTGGCGGATCTCAGCGGCAAAACCTTCCACGCCCCCAAGCCCTGGTACTACGGCCAGATTTTGGACGGCACCCTCAAATAAACAGACCGAACAAAAGCGGCAGCTGGTTCCCCGGCTGCCGCTTTGCTGTAAAAAGGCCGCTGCACTCCTGGGTGCAGCGGCCTGTCTGTTTGCGCAATTTACTTGCAGATCCGAACCATATCCGGTGTGATATCAGCCAGGGTGCGTGCGCCGCACATTTGCATGGCATCTGCCAATTCACCGGCAATCTTCTCAATGTAGAGGCGGACGCCCTCTTCCCCGCCGCCATAAACAGCCGTGACAAAGGGACGGGCAATCAGAACGCCCTTGGCGCCCAGTGCCAGCGCCTTAAAGACATCGGTTCCGGTGCGGATGCCGCCGTCCACCAGGACAGCCGTATCGCTGCCGTGGAGGGCGGCAGTGATCTCGGGCAGGACTTCGGCCGTTGCCGGGCACTGATCCAGCACACGGCCGCCGTGGTTGGACACCACGATGGCAGCTGCGCCGGCTTCCTGGGCCTTGAGGGCACCCTTCACGGTCATGATGCCCTTGACAATAAAGGGCTTGTTCATGATGCCCACAATCTCCCGCAGTTCAGCCACGCTCTTGCTGCCGGCCGGCGGGTTGCGGTTTTTCAGGAAAGGCAGACCGGCAGCGTCCACATCCATGGCCACTGCAAAGCAGTTGCTCTCACGGGCCAGTTCCATCTTGGTGCGAATGGTGTCAATATCCCAGGGCTTAATGGTGGGCACGCCGCAGCCATTCGCTGCGCTGATGGCGCGGGTGGCCATCACCATCACGTTGGGGTCGGTGCCGTCGCCGGTAAAGGCAGCAATGCCGTTGGCTGCACAGGCGCGAACCAGCACATCGTTATAGGTCATATCGTTGTAGGCTTCGGAGTAGTGGAGGTTCACTGCACCCACCGGGCCCGCAAAGAAGGGATAACGGAAAGTCCGTCCAAACAACTCACAGCTGGTATCCTGGCTGCCGCCCTCATAGAGCGTATCCATATTCAGCCGGATCTCCGCCCACTTGTTATAGTTGCGGATGGCGGTATCCCCTACGCCCTTGGCACCGGGGCCGGGCATCCGGTTTTTGCAGGCCACGCCGTTGCAGACTGGGCAGGCCTTGCAGGTTTCGCCCAGGCACTCCCGGGCATGATTCAGTACATCCGTGTAGGTCATGGAAACATCCTCCTTTGTCACCATAGCGGGCATTCTGGCCGCCGCATTGTTTTCGTTTCCATGATACGCCCAGCGGGCGGCTGCGTCAAGATCAAAAGATCTCAAATTTTTTTAAAAAGAGTCTTGACAAAACCCGTCAATTCAGGTATTATAGGGAAGCGCTCTGAAGCGTCCCGGCATTAAAGCCCAGGCGAGCGCACCAATAGAATATGTGGAAAGATGGCTGAGTTGGTCTAAGGCGCACGACTGGAAATCGTGTAACGTGTAAAAGCGTTCTGGGGTTCGAATCCCCATCTTTCCGCCAGAAATCCCCGCAGGAAGCATTCAGCTTTTCTGCGGGTTTCTTGTTTTTATGCAGAAGCAACCATTGATTTATTCAATTTTTTTCATTTCACAAAATATCTTTTTTGGGGTCTTTACATTTTGCCTTTCTTGTGAGATAATACTGCGGGAGCTGTGGGACACTGTCCGGCATCCCCTAAATCAAACAGATGGAAAGATGGCTGAGTTGGTCTAAGGCGCACGACTGGAAATCGTGTAACGTGTAAAAGCGTTCTGGGGTTCGAATCCCCATCTTTCCGCCAAAGAAAGCCCCACAGAACTATACTGTTCTGTGGGGCTTTTGCTTTTGTTCTGCCCGGCGGCAGCCCCTTTGCTCTTCCCCGCCGCCAAACGGGCCGGTGATCCACGAAAGGAGAAAAGACAATGTATTTTTCTATTTCGGAAGAAATTCGCTCCACTTGTCCGGACACAGCGCTGGGTATTCTTCATTACAGGGCCAGCGTAGAGCAAAACTCTCCAGAACTGCTGAAAGCCTTTGAGGAAACCATGGCAGCGCTGGCATCTTCCTATCAGATGGACACCATCGCAAAAAATCCCCACATTGCCTCCACCCGCGGCGCCTACAAGGCCCTGGGCAAATCTCCCCACGAATACCGCAACGCAGCAGAAGCCATGCTGCGCCGGGTGGTCAAACAATCCGGGCTGTACCACATCAACAACGTTGTGGAGGTCAACAACTGCATCTCGGTTTCGTCGGGGTATTCCATCGGGTCCTATGATGCTGCCCGCCTGAAGGGCAGCGTTGAACTGCGCCGTGCTCCCGAGGGCACCCATTATCCGGGCATCGGCAAGGGCAGCGTCAACATCGGATGCCTCCCGGTCCTGTATGATACAGAAGGTCCTTTCGGCAATCCCACCAGTGACAGCCAGCGGGCCATGGTCCAGGAAGGCCCACGGGAAATCCTGTCTGTCCTCTACAGTTTTGACGGACCTTCAGGGCTGACTCCCTGGCTGGAGCGATTTGCCGGGATGCTGCGGCAATACTGCGGTGTTACAGACATCGACACACAGATCATTGAATGAGAAAAAGACAGGCTTTCGATCCAAAGAAAGCCTGTCTTTGTTTATTTGTTAATAAGATGCCGACCATGGAGCAAGCCGGCGCCATAAGAGCAGCCGGATTGCCTTATTTTTTCCTTCCCCGGAGATTCTTCTCCAGCTGGTTCTCGTAATCCTGCAGGGACTGCAGTGCCTTGGGCGCCAGCGGAATCAGGGCAATCATATTGAAAATGGTCATCAGGCCGATGCCCACATCCCCCAGGTCCCAGACAAACTGGTAGGCCGCCAGGCCGCCCACAAACAGCATTGCCAACGCCAACACCTTATACAAAGTCTGGGGCAGCCAGTGGTCGCCAAACAGATAGGCAATGTTGGACCGCGCATAGAACAGAATGCCCAGGAAGGTGGAAAAGCTGAACAGCCACAGAATCACCGCAATCAGGATGACGCCAAAGGTTCCCAGATGATACCGCATAGCGGTCTGGAGCAGATCCATTCCTTCCAGCCCATGGGTGAGACTTTCCGGCGTCAGCAGCATTACCATAGCGGAGCAGCTGCAAATCACAATGGTGTCGATGAACACCCCCAGGGACTGGAGCAGTCCCTCTTTGGCGGGGTGACTGATATCGGCCGCAGCAGCTGCACAGGGCGCCGAGCCGGAACCAGCCTCATTGGAGAACAGGCCCCGTTTTGCGCCGTTCATGATGACTGCACCGATGCCGCCGCTCACCGCCTGGCGCAGGCCAAAGGCCTCTGCAAAGATCCTCTGGAACACCGACGGCAGCAGAGCTGCATTTTTTACAATGATGAACAGGGTCAGGAAAAAATAGCAGGCAGCCATCACCGGCACCACGATATCCAGGACCTTGACTGTGGCCTTTTTCCGCAGCACCACCACGGCGGCCAGCGCCACCAGCACGGTCGTGGACCAGAGCGGAGGAATCTGAAAGGCGTTTTTAAACGCGGCGGAAATGGAATTGCTGGTCACCTGGCTGATGCCGCACCAGCAGATCAGGCCCGACAGTGCAAAGAGGCAGGCCACCACCGAGTGCTTGCGCCTGCTGCCTTCCCGGACAAACAGATGGTGCAGGTAGTAGGCCGGGCCGCCCCGATAGCCGCCGTAGAGAGGGTCTTTTTCCTTGTACAGCTGGGCTAGGGTGGCCTCAATGAACGCAGTGGAAGAGCCCAGCAGCGCAATCACCCACATCCAAAAGACGGCTCCTGCGCCGCCGGCCGAGATGGCCGCCACCACACCCACCAGGTTGCCCATACCCACCCGGCAGGCTGTGGAGACGATCAGGGCCTGGAGGCCCGAAATGCTCTCCTTCTCGTCTTTCTGATGGCTTTCCAGCGTCACTTTGATCATCTCTGGGAAGAGCCGGAAGGGTAAAACCCGGGTCCGGATGGTAAAATAGAGTCCGGCCGGGATCAAGATCATCACCAGCAGGGACAGGCCCAGAACGCTGCCGCCCGGCAGCGGAATCCGCACCAGGTCTCCCCACAGAATATTGTAAACTGCTTTAAAAATCGCCATGCATTGAAACCTCTCATTTCCGCCGGGCACACAGGCCGGGGATGTTCCGCCCTGCCGGGCCGCTTGAAATCTCTTCTTTTGTACACAAAATGCTCCGGCTCTGTTGGCTGTAAAACAGAGCCGGAGCATCCCGATTGGAAATCATGGTCTGTTTCTGTTTTGATCAGAATCCACCCTGACATTGATTGTGCCCATCTGCAAAACATGGTATAATCAGGCTGGAATCAATCGCTGCCAGGCATGGAACGGCTGTCCAAAAGGCCGGCCAGCTGCGTATAATCTACCGACAAGGTATAGGAACTGCTCTGCCCTTCAAAGGCGCCCGCCGGGAAGTCCACTTCCAGGTGATCCGGGAGCAAAATCACATGCTCCGGGTCAATGGCGGCAGCCAGCCGCTCCTGGACAGCAGGATCGGTACTGGCCGATGCGGCCAGCGCCTGTCGCACCGTCGCCTCAGGCTGACTGAAGAAGGACCATAGTTCCAGCCGCTGCCCGCTGGCCCGGTCAAAGAAGGCGCTGTAACGGACGGTCTGTGCCTGGTCCGGGTCAATCGCCTCATTGACTGTGGTGGCAAAGCAGATGACTGCATCGTTGGATGCCGTGGAGGCAATGGACTGGGTCACACGGCCTGGCTGAAACTGTTCTTTTCCCTCTTCTTTGCAGCGGGTATAAGCGGCCTGCAGCAGGGGATGCAGATCATAGCGCTTCCCGGTGCTCTCATACCAAGCCGAGACGGCGGCCTGCACGTCCTCGCCCAGCGCCTTGTAGCCATCGTCGCTTTCAGGCCCGGTGGGATCGTCTTCCAGTAGGATCACGGTGCCATCCGACAGCTCATACACCGCCCAGGACTCCCGCACGCCGTTCTGGTAGCCGCGCCAGCAGTCCACCGTCTCGCCATCTGTGAAGGACACCACATTCTCCTGCTCCAGCTCCCAGATTTCCTCCTGTACTGCTGTGGGCTGACATCCTGTCAGCAGCATCATCCCGCACAGGGCAAGGGAAACCAACCGTCGTTTCATAGGGAGCGCTCCTTCTGTCGTATGAGTGGCAAAAGCAAAGGATGCTCTTGCTGCGGACGGGATTATTTTACCATATCTTTCCTCTACAGACAAGTAAATTGTGTCGCTGTGCACAGAATCGTCACGTTCTCACGTCCATCCAGCCGGCATTTCAGCGGCGCCGGCCCTGCCATTTTGACAAAGGAGGCTGTTCTGATGAGCCATTCCCCCTCTGCTTTTCCGCGTCCGGCCAAGCTGGCCATCCGGGTTGGCCTTGTTCTGCTGGCCATCGCGGCTGTATTTCTGCTGGTGTTCTATCTGATCGTTCGCAGCCGGGCCGGGGCCCTGCAGAAAGGGTCCGCCTTTTCCTTTGAATACCAGGTCACTTCCACAGCGGCAGAGCCTTCTGCTGCCTACAAGACCCTGGAAGCCATGAACGGCCTGACCGGGACTTTATCAGGACAAAGCAGCGGCAGCGACCTGTATCTCGCCTTGTATGCCGCCGGACAGGAAGAGCCTTTCACCGACATCTACGTCCAGGACGGCACCGTCCTGCTGAACGTCCGGCAGATCTACCGCACCTTCCTGTCCGGTCTGACCGCCAAATATCCCCTGGTGGGCTCTCTGATCCCGGACTGGTCCCTGGGAGACTACATCACCCAGGATCAGCTGGCCCTCCTGCTGGGTACCCAGCCTGCCGTTTCTGAAATGGAAAACTACTCGGTCAGCGCCTTTTCCCCTTCTGACCTGCAGCAGGTACATCCCCAGGATGGCCTGAAGGGTTACTTTTATTTCACCCCCAAGCAGACCTTGGGAGGCGCCGATGTCGTCATCGGCTTCCCCATCCAGAGCCTTTGGACTGAGTTTTTCCGCTGCCATGTTATTGTGGATCTGCCCAGCCAGGGCCTCCACCTGGAAATGACCGGCAAAGCCCTTCCCGGGACGTATGACATCCAGCTGCCTGATTCGGTGATGCGGGACGAGGACATCAACGCTCTGTCCCAGATCATCCAGGCAGTCCGCTCCATCGCCCAGCTGGTGGCTCAGATGGTGGGATAACCATTATACCGTAAAACCCCGCAGAGACTGCAGCGTCCCGGCGGGGTTCTTTTAATTGTGTCGGCGGTTCAGTTCTTTTTGACGGCTACCAGAACCCGGATCTTGCTGCCTGCTGCGCAGCCCAGGTTATCGTACCAGCCGATCAGATGATAATCCCGGGGGTTGACCTGGGAAAGGCTGGTGGCAAAGTACTGGCCTTTGTACCACAGATAAACCTGCATGTGGTCGGCGGTTTCGTAGCGTTGGTCACCGCTCATCACCGATGCGGCGCCGATCTTGTCAATTGTCACCGGCATCAGCTGGATCATGGATTTGACCGCTCCTGCAGGGCTTTTGCTCACCGCAATGCCCCCCGCTACCACCGGATACTTGACCGCTGTCTGCAGTGTGGTATTCTGGCCGTCAATCAGGCAGACATAGTTGGCACCGCTACCCAGATAGCCCAGAATATTGCTGAGGATACCGCTGGTGTTTTTGGAAGCAAGCTGGAGGGTATAGGCGGCCACCCGTCCGGTACTGCTGGTGAGACTCTCCCACAGCGTACTTGCAATGCTGCCATCAATGATGCCATAGAGGATATCGCTGGTGCTGGGCAGCACCAGATCGGCCACATCCACCGCCACATTGCCGGTGGAGGCCGTACCCGCTGCCGCCCCTGCCAGGGCGCTGGGGCGCCCTGCCGACTGGTCCACAGCCGTTCCCACTGTAGTGGCCAGGTTGCGGACATCATCCAGCACGCCGTAAGTCCACAGGTCACCGGTGGCATTGTTCAGGATCATCCGGTCAATCCGGCCCTGACCATCGGTGGTATAATACCGGACATCGCTGTCCTTCAGCGTCACCCCCGATAGTCGGCTGGGGCTTATCGCCCCAGCCACGCCCTCCGCCGTCGTATCCAGAATCTGGGCGTTTTCCGCCAGGGGAGTCCCGGACAGGGCTGTCCCTGTCTCGTTGAAGGTGCCGCTAAGATGCCTGGCATCCATGGTTTCAACCGCTTCCCCGGTTCCATCCACCGTGATTTTCACCAGGGTGCCTGCGGGAAAGTTCAGGCTCTTGTCCACGTTGACCGTCCGCACCACGCCATCGGTACAGGCTACAGCTACACTCTGGCGGACATCTGCACCATTGCCCTCCACCAGGTTCCGGGAAGCCGTCTGCACTACACCGTAAAAGACCTCATCGGCCTGGGCACCGGTCAAGACCTGTACCACCTGATTGTCCATACCCAGCAGCAGGGTTACCACCTGGCCTACACCGCCGCCGTTCAGGGAGGACAAAACCGAGGCCGCCGAGGGGGTACCGATGGCATATTCGGTGCCTGCCACCGTCACCGAGCTGGGTGCGCTGGCCGAGGGGGCCACCGCTGTAATCCGGCCTGCCGCCTTGCGGTTATAAATCCAGACGGTCTGGGCGTTGGGGCTGTAGTAATAGACATCATAGGGGGCCAGCTCTGCCGAGGCAGAGGCTGTATCATTTCGATAGACCACAGCCGGCGCAAAGGGCAGCTGGGTATTCTCTCCCGCCACAAAGGGGCCTTCCAGGCTGCCCAGCAGCACCGAGGGCACCGACACCTGGCCCTCATTGACGGCAAAGCCCAGGGTCACGGCGTAGACTTCCCCGCTGCCGGTCTTGGCAGTGAGGGCATTGTAGAGCAGCACCGCCCCGTCCTCCAGGTTCATGCCCTGGCCGGGCGCACAGTTCAGGCGGGCCCGCAGTCCCAGTTCACTGGCTTTGTTCAGCTGGGCGGTTGGAAAGGTGCCGCTGAGGGTGGTCACATCGTATCCCAGCAGGTTGAGCACCGCCGCACAGGCTTCTTCCAGGGTCACCGGATTGCCGGGACGGAAGGTGCCGTCGGTGTAGCCGCTCATCCAGCCCCGCTGGACCGCAATCCGGATCCAGGGGGCCAGCGGGTCATCGCCGCCCACATCTTTGAACAGATTCCCGGCCGTGCCCTGTGCGCCGGCGCTTTCCCGCTCGGGGGAGAAAGCTACCAGCATCCGGGCCAGCTGGCCCCGGGTCAGGGGATCACTGAGACTATCAGCCTGGCCGGCCGTCATACCGCCCAGCAGGACCGCCGTCTGAACAGCGGTGTTGGCACTGGCGGCTGACGCCGGCACAAACAGCATCGAGCAGGCCAGGCAAACTGCCAGCAGCGATGCAAAGAAACGTTTGATCATGGATCGTCCTCCTCTTCAATCATAGCGCAGGGCCTCAATGGGATTGAGCCGGGCGGCGCGCTTGGCCGGCAGATAGCCGAACAGGACGCCGATGCCCACCGAGATGCCGAAGGCTACCATCACAGATCCCACGGAAGGCTGGATGGTCATACCTGCTTTGGTGATGGTCATAATCTGGTTGACGCCGGCCGAAATCAGATAGCCCAGCAAAATGCCGATCAGGCCCCCCAGAGCCGACGTGGTGGCGGCTTCGGTGACGAACAGGGCCAGAATGGACCGTTCCTTGGCTCCCAGCGCCTTCCGGATCCCGATTTCCCGGGTCCGTTCCGCCACCGACACCATCATGATGTTCATAATGCCGATGCCGCCCACCAGCAGCGAGATGGCTGCGATGGCCGTCAGGACCATCACCACCATGTTGATCATGGAGCCCAGGGTGGCCAGCATCTCGCTGAGGCTGGTGACGTAAAAGCCTTCATCCGAGTTCAGCAGCTTTTTCAGGGCAGCTTCCAGCACTGCCTTGCCCTCAGACACCTGGGTCTCACTGACGGTGGTAATGCCGTAGGAGCCCACCACACTGCTGCGGTTCAGGCGAAGGGCAGTGGTATAGGGCAGATAGATGTAATCATCTGCACTGCCCTGCTGCAGGCTGGGGTCCTTGACCTCGGCTTTCAGCACGCCCACAATGGTAAACTGATCGGCGCCCACCTTGATGGTCTGGCCCAGGGCGTTGCCGCCATAGGCCACCCGATTCACATAGTCGCCCACCACACACACCTTTTTATAGTTGGTGCAGTCCACATACTGGAGCAGCCGCCCCTGGGCAATGGATGCTCCGCTCATTCCAAAATAGGATTCACTGACCCCTGAAACACTGGTGCGCCTGTAGGTTTTGGTACCTACTTTTACTGTGCCGGTCATGCTGACAATGGGAGAAATGCCCGAGAACAGATCCGGGCGGCTCTCCACCACCGCATAAAAATCGTCCACCTCCACCGTGCGGGTACCGTAGCCCAGAATGTTGACCTGCAGCAGGTTCATTCCCAGCGAGGAAACGCTCTCTTTCATGCTGAGGGTCAGGCCGTTGCCCAGACCCACAATCACCATCACTGCCATCACGCCGATGATGATTCCCAGCATGGTCAGAAAGGTGCGGAACTTATTGCTCAAGATATTTTTGAGGGCCTGACGGAAGGTTTCGTACATCATAGGGCTTCCTCCTGTCCGTCTGTTTCGAGTTCCGGGCTATAGTTTGGCTGGACCACCGCCTCCGGCGCGTGGGCATCCCCGTCATAGACGATCCTGCCGTCTTCCAGGCGGATGATCCGGTCTGCCTGAACCGCAATGGAGTTGTCGTGGGTAATCAAAACCACCGTGTTTCCCTGTTTGTGAAGCTGCTGCAGAATGCCCAGCACTTCCCGGCCGGTATGGCTGTCCAGGGCGCCGGTGGGCTCATCTGCCAGAATCACTGCCGGCCGGCCTGCCAGGGCCCGGGCAATGGACACCCGCTGCTGCTGGCCGCCGGACAGCTGGTTGGGTTTGTTATCCAGCTTATTCCCCAGCCCCACCTGTTCCAGGGCAGCTCTGGCCCGCTGGTACTGCTCACTGCGGGGCAGCCCTGCATAAATCAGGGGCAGCTCCACATTTTCCAGCAAGGTCAGCTTGGGGAGCAGGTTATACTGCTGAAAGATAAATCCCAGCAGCTCGTTGCGAATCTCGGCCAGCTTGTCTTTGTCCATCCGGCCCACATCCTGGCCGTTCAGCCGGTAAGTGCCGGAGGTGGGGACGTCCAGGCAGCCGATGATGTTCATGCAGGTGGATTTGCCCGAACCAGACTGGCCTACAATGGCCACAAATTCCCCTTTTTGAATGGTCATCGAGATATGGTCGGCGGCCTTCACCAGCGTATCCCCCATCTGGTAATACTTGCAGACCGAGTCGAACTCAATCAGCACACTCATAACAGTTCACCCTCGTCCGCCGGCACAGCTGTGCTGTCCGCGGCTGAAATGGCGTCCGCATCATAAGCTACCGTGTCCCCGGCCTGCAGGCCGCTGGTCACAGCAATGTAGTCGTTGTCACTGACACCGGTTTCCACCTTGACGTACACATAGCCTTCGGGCGCCATCATATCCGCCACGGCATGGGATGCGCTGGGGGAATCCTCGGTCACCAGAACATAGTTGCCCCGGATTACAGCGGCGTTGGGAATGGACAGGGCATCCTTGACATCGGCCACCACAATTTCGGCGGTGGCGTTCATCCCCGGCAGAAGTTCCCCGTAGTTTTCAATCCGGATGGTCACCGGATAGGTGGTGGTCCCGCCGGTGGTGGATCCCGCCGAGGACACATTGGTCACCACACCGTCGAATTTCTTGTTCTGGACGGCATCGGCGGTGATGGTCACCTTCTGCCCTTCCTGGATGGAAAGGATCTGCAGTTCGTCCACATGGAGGGTCAATTCCAGATAGCGCAGGTCGTGGATGATGCACATGGGGCTGGCAGCCGCTGTGCTGTCGCTGCCCACCGTCTCCCCTGCCTGGATGTTTTTCTGGATGATGGTGCCGCTGATGGGTGCCGTGATGGTGTAGTTGTTCATGGTGTTCTGAGCGTCCTCCAGGGAGAGCTCTGCGCTGCGGAGATTATCCGACGCGGTTTCCATCTGCCGGGTCAAGCTTTCGCTGGAAAGCTGGACAATGGCAGCGCCGCCCCCTACCCGGGCGTTCTCCTTGACGCAAAGGCCCGATACCGTGCCTGCAGCGGCAGCGGTCAGGGTCTGCTCCTTCTGGTAAGCAAACCGGGCTGAGCCCAGCGCGTTGACCCCATTCACCGAGGCGGTGGCAGCCTGGGCAGCCGTGAGGCTTCCATTGTTGGGGACGGCAATCACCACCGAACGCACCAGCAGGTTCCCGCTGCTCAGGGTGTCGGTGCCCGACACCGAGCGAACCGTGCCGTTCAGGCTTTCATAGGTGCCGTCCAGGGTGACCTGGGCGGTCTGCCCTGCGCTGAAACCGGCGGCGTCGGCGGCCGGGAACTGGAGGGTCAACAGGACGGTGGCATCATCCCGGATCACCGCCACTTCCTGGCCGGCGGCCACCGCGTCCCCCGGCGCCACCTTGATGGACACCACGGTGCCCTCAATATCGGTGCGTACGTACTGGGCGTTCACGGCGTCCTCATAGGTGCGCTGGGCCTGATTCAGGGCCAGTTGGGCCCGTTCAATTCCATTGGCGGCGTCTGCGCTGTCAATGGTATACAACACATCCCCGGCCTGGACCACATCCCCTTCTTCAAAATTCGCGGACAGCACTTTGCCCCGTACCAGCGCCTTGACTTCATACGTATTGGCCGCCGTGATGGTGCCCGAATCGCTGAACACATTGGTGATGCTCCGCTTTTCCGGCGTCACTTCCAAGTAGGAGACGCTGGCAGCCGGCTTGCCGGCCTGCATCCGGGACAGGGCAAAGGCACCTGCCACCGCAGCAATGCACACCACAGCGATGATTTTCTTTTTGTCCTTCTTTAGGAAGGCCTTCCGATCTGCAGGGCCTCCGGTTTCTGCGCCCGGCAAAATGCGGCTGTTTTCCGCGGCCTCCTGCAATGATTTCTTTTTAAACAAGGTGTAATTCCTCCTTTTGATGATGTCCCCAGCATAACACGCCAATCTTGAGTTTTTCTTGATTTCCCCTTGTGTTTTCCTTGAATTTGGGAAGGTTCTGGCCTGGAAAATGCTGACAGTTTGCGGTCGATACCATCAAAACGAATCCCGGCTGTCTCTGGACTCCATTTCGTTTGGGTTATCACAATTTTTTTACTTTTGGGGTCGCTTGCAGAAAAAAACCGGCATCTTTCCCTGGGAAAGACGCCGGCCTGCACTGCCTGTGAACTTTTATTACTCTTTCTGCTGGTTTTCTGCCAGGCGCTGATGAAAATCCTCCAGCATGGATGCCAGGGTGATTTGCTCCATGGTCTGCCGGATGGACGCCTCGATCTGATGATAGGGCCCTTGAAGCACAGCGCGGATGTTCTGCGCCACCGGGCAGGACCTGCCATCACAGGGATGGATCCCGATCAGACCTGTAACGCCGCCGGGTTCCAGTGCACTGTAAATCATAAATAGGGTGATCTCGGAGGGGTCACGGCACAGTTCCGCTCCGCCGGGGCCACGGGCCACCGTAATCAGCCCTGCTTTTTTCAAAGCGCTGAGAATATTGCGGATAATCACCGGGTTGCAGCCTGTACTCTGGGCCAGCAGGCCGCTTGTCACCTTTGCTTTGCCCTTTGCCTCGTAGATAAAAATCAGACAGTGCACTGCAATCGAGCACTTCATGCTGAGCTGCATGCTGTTTGCCTCCTCCAATGGTCGAAATATACGATGTAAGAATTGACTTTACATTTCCTTGGTGGTATCATGGATGCCATAAGATGTAATCTTTTATCTTACATTTTACAACATCCAGCCCAAAATGCAACTGAAAATTTGATTTCATCAAGGAAGTGTGCAGCTATGAAGATCACCCAGCTTTTATTCAGCCCCACCGGCGGCACCCAAAAGGCCGCCGATCTCCTGGCCCATGCCCTGTCTGATTCCGTTCAGACGGTAGACCTCTGCGACAGCCAGGCCCATTTCAGCGAAGTCTCTCTCGCATCCGACGATCTGGCCCTGATTGCTGTCCCCTCTTACGGCGGCCGGGTCCCTGCGGCGGCCATCCAGCGGCTGGCCGCCGTCCACGGCAACGGCGCCCCTGCCATCCTGATGGTGGTATACGGCAACCGCGCCTTTGAAGACACCATGGTGGAGCTGGAAGACGCTACCAAGCAGGCGGGCTTCCGGATTGTGGCGGGTGTGGCCGCTGTAGCCGAGCATTCCATCGTGCGGGAATTTGCTGCCGGGCGGCCGGATGCCCAGGACCAAGCCCAGCTTATCGCCTTTGCTGCCCGGATTCAGGAAAAGCTGGCAGCGGGCCATCTTACCGAGCCGGCCATCCCCGGCAATCGCCCCTACAAAAAAGCTGGCGGCACCGGCATGGTCCCGAAACCCACCAAAGACTGTGACAGCTGCGGCTTGTGTGCCAAGAGCTGCCCTGTACAGGCCATTGACCCCAACGACCCTCATAAAGTGGACCAGCATCTCTGCATTTCCTGCATGCGGTGTATCTCAGTATGCCCCCGGCATGCCCGGAAACTAAATCCGCTGATGCTGACTGCTGCCCATGCCATGCTGAAAAAAGTCTGTTCCGACCGCAAGGAGAATCAACTGTTCCTCTGATTACTCCATTTTTGTCTTCACCAAAACCCGTGGGCCCCGCCGGCCTGCGGGTTTTTCTTTTGTACAGTGACTGATTTTGATTGGACTTGCTCAATTCTCTCCTCATTTTGGTGATAATGGCGGTTTCCGATCTTCATCTTTGTGCATCATTTTGGATGTTTATGATTGACTTTGATTGCTTTTGCTGCTATACTCAGGTCAGAAAGAACAAATCGAATCAAATTCCTTCACCGTTCAGTCATAACCCTTCAATTTCATTCTCAATTCGGTGCAGGGATGGTGGTTCAGAAAGGAGACCCCCATGTTAGCAGAGGAGCGATTTGACAACATTCTCAAGCTGCTGGCACAAAAGCGTTCGGTAACGGTGCAGGAGCTGTGCGATGCACTGGACGCCAGCGAGTCTACCATCCGGCGGGATCTTGTGCTGCTCCATCAGCAGGGCCGGCTGAACCGGGTCCATGGCGGCGCTACCCTGCCGGACAACGCTTTTCTCACCAATGAGGAGAGCATGTCCGCCAAGGAACACCAGGCCGTGGTCCAGAAGCAGAGCATTGGACAGCTGGCCGCCAGTTTCATCCATGCCGACGACTTCGTCTTTATAGATGCGGGCAGTACCACACTGCAGCTGGTCCGAGCCCTGCAGGGCCAGGCCCTGCAGGCCACCTTTGTCACCAACGGCATCGCCCACACCCGGCTGCTGGCCCAAAAGGGATGCCGGGTCTACACCCTGGGGGGCCAGGTCCGGCCCAGCACCGAAGCTGTGGTGGGCACGGCCGCCATGTCCAGCGTAAGCCGCTACAACTTTACCAAGGCGTTTATGGGCGCCAACGGCGTCTCCCTTGACACCGGCTTTACCACCCCCGATGTGGAAGAGGCTGCCCTGAAATCTCTGGCCGTCAGCCGGTCCATGGAAACCTGGTTTCTGGTGGATGACTCCAAGTTCGGCAAAATCTATTCGGCAGTCATCTGCCCCCTCACCGATGCGGCCATCGTCACCAACCATTTGCCCAATGAAAAATACCGCCAGTACGTCCTCATCCAGGAAAGCGGCGTTTCCGATTCATCCAACCATCAGGAAAAGGAGAGTCAATCATGATCTACACTGTTACCTTTAACCCTGCCATCGACTATGTGGTCCATCTTCCCGGCAGCCTGGAACTGGATGCCGTCAACCGCACCGTCCAGGAGGAATACCTCTTTGGCGGCAAGGGCATCAACGTTTCCAGCGTGCTGCGGGCTCTGGACTGCGACAACACTGCACTGGGCTTTGTGGCCGGCCCCACCGGCCACTGGCTGGAAACCGGGCTTCAGGCTCAGGGCGTCAAGACCGATTTCATCCATCTGAATCAGGGTGTCACCCGGATCAATGTCAAGATCAAGGCCACTGAGGAGACCGAGATCAACGGCATGGGGCCCCAGATCGCGGAAGCGGACATGAAACAGCTCTACGCCAAGCTGGATAAGCTGGGCGAGGGCGACGCGCTGGTGCTGGCCGGCAGTATTCCTTCCTGCCTGTCCGGCGACACCTATGAAAAGATCATGGCCCGGCTGGAAGGCCGCGGCGTCCGGATTGTGGTGGATGCAACCCGCGACCTGCTGGTGAACGTTCTGAAATACAAGCCCTTCCTCATCAAACCCAACAATCACGAGCTGGGCGAGATCTTTGACCGGGAGCTGACCACCGACTCCGAAATCACTGCCTGTGCTGCCCTGCTTCAGAGCCGCGGCGCCCGGAACGTGCTGGTGAGCATGGCCGGGGACGGTGCCCTGCTGCTGGATGAAACCGGCAAGACCCACCGGATGGGCGTGCCCAAGGGCAAGGTCCTGAACAGCGTAGGCGCCGGCGACAGCATGGTGGCCGGTTTTCTGGCAGGCTACCTCCAGAAGGGCGATTATGACTGGGCCCTCCGGCTGGGCACTGCTGCAGGCAGCGCCACCGCCTTCTCTCTGGGCCTGGCCACCCGTGAAAAAATTGATTCCCTGCTGACAGAGTTCTGATACATACGTAACTGAAAAAGGAGAAGATTTCTATGCGGATTACCGAACTGTTTTCTGTGCAGGCCATCGCGCTGGACAGCACAGCCGCCGATCAGGCCGCGGTGATTGACAAGCTGGTGGATTTGCAGTGCACCCACGGCAATATCACCGCCAAGGCAGCCTACAAAGCTGCTATCTACGCCCGTGAAAAGGAGGCATCCACCTACGTGGACAACGGCATCACCGTTCCCCACGCCAAGGCCGCCTGTGTCACCCGGCCCAGCCTGGCTGTGCTGCGGCTGACCACCCCTGTCCAGTACAACCCCGAGGACGATGAGAAGAGCGACCTGTTCTTCATGATCGCAGCCCCCGAAAATGGCAGCCTCCATGTGGATATGCTGGCCCGGATGATGCAGATGCTGATGCACGAGGACTTTGTGGCACAGCTGCGGTCCGCCAAAACGCCCCAGGAATTTCTGGACCTGATTGACGCCCAGGAGCAGAAGCAATTCGGTTCCGAGAGCTTTACCCAGGAAAAGATTGCTCCCCAGAGCTACCGCATTCTGGCTGTTACCGCCTGCCCCACCGGCATTGCCCATACCTACATGGCTGCCGAAGCTCTGGTCAAGGCCGGCGACAAGCTTGGCCTGCCCTGCAAGGTGGAGACCAACGGCTCGGGCGGCGCCAAAAATATCCTGACCGCCGAGGAAATCGCTGCCTGCGACGGCATCATTGTGGCCGCCGACAAGAACGTGGAGTCCGCCCGTTTCGACGGCAAGCCGGTTCTGTTCACCCGTGTGGATGACGGCATCCACAAGCCCGAGGAACTGATCCAGCGGATTGAGAGCGGCGAAGTGCCCGTTTTCCATGCCAAGGGCGGCAAGCCTGCAGCCGAAGCCGGCGGCAACGACACCGTGGGCCACACCGTCTACAAACACCTGATGAACGGCGTTTCCCACATGCTGCCCTTCGTGGTGGGCGGCGGCATCCTGATCGCCCTGGCGTTCCTGTTCGATGATTTCTCCATCGACCCCTCCAACTTTGGCATGAACACCCCTCTGGCCGCCTTCTTCAAGACGGTGGGCAACGCAGCATTCAGCTACATGCTGCCCATCCTTTCGGCTTACATCGCCATGTCCATTGCTGACCGGCCGGGCCTGGCTGTGGGCTTTGTGGGCGGCGTTCTGGCCATGAACGGCACCAGCTTCTCGGGTCTGCTGGAAGGCAGCACCACCGGCATCTCGGGCGGCTTCCTGGCTGCCCTGCTGGCAGGCTTTGTGGCCGGCTACCTGGTCAAGTTCCTGGAAAATATCACCGAGCATCTTCCCCGCAGCGTGGACGGCATTCGTCCCATGCTGATCTATCCTCTGGGCGGCATGCTGGTGATGGGCGTTGTGATGTGCGCCATCAACCCCATCATGGGCCTGATCAACGAGACCATCGCTGCCTGGCTGAACACCATGGGCGGCACCTCCAAGATCCTGCTGGGCGCTGTCTGCGGCGGCATGATGAGCATCGATATGGGCGGCCCCTTCAACAAGGCTGCCTACGTCTTCGGCACCGCTGCCCTGTCCTCCGGCACCTATGATGTGATGGCCGCCGTCATGGTGGGCGGCATGGTGCCTCCTATCGCCATCGCCCTGTCCACCACCTTCTGCCCCAAGAAGTGGACCAGTGAAGAGCGCAAGAACGGCTTCGTCAACTACATCATGGGCCTGTGCTTCATCTCGGAAGGCGCTATTCCCTTCGCTGCCACCGATCCCCTCCGCGTCCTGCCCAGCTGCGTCATCGGCTCGGCTGTATCGGGTGCCCTGTCCATGCTGTTCGGCTGCACTCTGCGGGCACCTCACGGCGGCATCTTCGTTTTCCCTGTGGTGGGCAACGCTCCCCTGTATGTGGTGGCTCTGGTCGTCGGCAGCGTGGTGGGCGCCGTCCTGCTGAGCCTGCTGAAGAAGACTGTCCGCGAATAAAAACGCTACCCAATCGCAGCTGAGAAAGCCGGCCTGCCCCGGTTTTCCCTTCCTGCCTTTCCCATAGAAAAAGCCGTCCGCGCCAGCATCCCAAAGGATTCCGGTACGGGCGGCTTTTTTCTGTTCCTTTACTGCATTTCCAGCTGAACCACTTCTGGTTGCTGATTGGGGTCGTGATGCAGCTTTTTCCCCCCATTCTCAGTGGACGTGACCACATGGACCAGGGCCGGGTCAATCATGGTGCCAGGTCTGAGGATCTGGTTGCTCTGGGCCAGACGGTGGCGCAGCTCCACCCAGAACTGTTGGTGCAGTCCCTTCTTCTCCAGCATCCGCCGGAATTTCAGGAGCGTGGATGCATCCGGCACCCCGCTCTCCAGGAAATCCACCCCCATAAAAGTCCGCATGGCGTAACTGTCATAGATGGTCTCTTCCACAGCCGCTGCAGACAGATGGAACCACTCCTGCAGCAGATACATCCGCAGCATCTTCTCCAGCCCCACCGGCGGGCGGCCCCGCAGTCCCTGGGGGTAATAGGGCTCAATGGCCGCAACCCATTTCTCCCAGGGAACCAGGCGGTTCATCTCTCCAAGAAATTTTTCCCGCCGGGTCTGCTTCTTTCGCCTGCTGTATTCCAGGTCGCTGAATGTCAACTGCGCCATTTTGCTCTCCTCCGCCGTCACTTTTTTCTATTATACTACAAATTCCGCAGTATGGGCAGGGAAATTTGTCGATTTGCTTGGAAAACATCTTTTTGTGCCAAAACAAACCACTGCCCCCGGACAGTCGGACGATCCGGGGGCAGTCTGTTTCCATCAGCTGGAGAGCATGGTTTCAATCAACGGCGGTGTTCGGCTTCGTAGTAGTCCTCCCAGTCGGGGCGCTCCTGCTCCACTTTCAGGATTTTGCCGGAAGAGGCGCCCACCTCAAATTCGTACTTCACGTCGTCCAGGATAAAATCAAACTCATACTTGCCGTCGTCGTATTCCTGCTCGATGATCTGCAGTTCGCTGACATCCCGCCCCAGGTGCTGGGCGGCAATCTTCAGGGCATCTTCAAAGCTCAGGGAGGCAGCCGATGCGGACAGAGAGCCAAAGGCGGTCATTGCGGTCAGGGCAACAGCGGCGGTGAGGGTCAGGATCGACTTGCGGTTCATCTTCTTCATAATAGTTGTCTCCTTTATGTTTTGTTGGGTGTTTGTTTTCTTTGTCTGTAGGATACGGAAGGCTTTTTCTGAAACCGGGGTCTTTTGGAAAAACTTTTTTGTTTTTTCGCAAATCCCCTTTTCTCCGGGCTTCTGTATGCAGGATACGGAGGCAGGGATCCATTTTCGGGGTCGATACAAATTTTTTTCAAATTCATCCGAATTGTCTATTTCTGCTTTCCTTTTACAGCGCTAAAACCAAGACGGGAGCTGAAAAGCCAGGACTCCGGGCCATGCACCCTTTCAAAGTAAACTTCAAGCGGTAAACAAAATAAAGTAAAAACGCTATATTTGGGGCCTGTCAGTTTGCTTTGATATGGTTTTTCAGCCAATCCCTTGTTAAATCAGCCAAAAAGAGGGTTGACAATTTGGTAAAAGTGAGTATACTGTAGATAGTTTAAACAAAGGCGTTTTGCTCCACAGGAGCAGAGCGCCTTTTTCTATTTTGTCGGCTTGTGCGGGCAAACGGGATTAGGAGGAGATTGGATGATCAAGCTCGAACACATCAACAAATATTTCGGAGACCTGCATGTGCTCAAAGATGTCAATCTGGAAGTCAAAGAGGGCGAAAAGCTGGTGATTATCGGACCTTCCGGTTCCGGCAAATCCACCACCGTCCGCTGCATGAACTTCCTGGAAGAGCCCACCAGCGGCCATGTCTACATCGACGGCAAAGAGCTGACCCATAAAAACAAGACCAAGCTGGTGCGGGAAACCACCTCGATGGTGTTCCAGCAATTCAACTTGTATCCCCATATGACGGTGCTGAAAAACCTGACCCTGGCCCCCATCAAGCTCCATCACAAGAGCAAGGCCGAGGCAGAAAAGACCGCTTACCACTATCTGGAGGTGGTTGGGCTGGTGGACAAAGCCAACGCCTACCCCACCACCCTTTCGGGCGGCCAGCAGCAGCGCATTGCCATTGCACGCGCCCTGTGCGCCCAGACCAAGATTATCCTGTTTGACGAGCCGACTTCCGCTCTGGACCCTGAGACCATTCAGGAAGTCCTGGACGTCATGATCCGGCTGGCCAATGAAAAGAGCATCACCATGGTGGTGGTTACCCACGAGATGGGCTTTGCACGCCAGGTGGCCGACCGGGTGGTCTTTATGGCTGACGGTCAGATCATCGAGGAAGGCGCACCCGAGCACTTCTTCACCAACCCCCAGAACGAGCGGGTACGCCAGTTCCTGGGCAAGATCATTCGCTGATCTTTGAACGCCGGGCCACTGACCGGTGCATTCCGGCGTTTTAAGATAGAATTCATTTAGGGGAGGAAAATTTATCGTGAGAAAGAAATTTGCAGCTCTGCTGGCCGGAGTGATGTCTCTGGCAATGCTGACCGCCTGTGGCGGGTCCACCAGCAGCTCTACCGCAGCATCTTCCACCGCTGCCAGCTCCGTAGCCGGCAGCACCGCCGCCGCTTCCACCACCGAGTGGCCTGAGGATGTGCAGGAGATCGTAGACCGCGGTGTCCTGCGGGTGGGCGTCAAGAACGCCGTTCCCGGTTTCGGCTATCAGGACCCCCTGACCGGCGAGTACAGCGGCCTGGAAATTGACCTGGCCAACAAGATCGCCGAGTACCTGGGCGTGGATGTGGAGTTCACCACCGTCACCGCTGCTACCCGCGGTGAGCTGCTGGATTCCGGCGACATCGACTGTGTCCTGGCAACCTTCACCATCACCGATGAGCGCAAGGAGACCTGGGACTTCACCACGCCTTACTACACCGACGCCGTCACCGTTCTGGTGGAAGACTCCTCCGGCATCTCCAGCCTGAGCGATCTGGTCGGCAAGACCGTGGGCGTCTCTTCCGGTTCCACTTCCGCCCGTGAGCTGGTCCGCGCTATGGTGGACAAAGGCCTGATCAGCGGCGACAACTTCAACCCCGATACCTTTGATGCCACCACCTGGACCGAGGGTGTCACCTTCCATCAGTACGACGACTATCCCACCATTTCCACCGCTCTGAGCGCCGGTGAGGTGGACGCCTTCTGTGTGGACCGTTCCATCCTGGCCATCTACAAGACCGACGGCCGCTCCTACATTGAGGACGAGTTCGCTCCCCAGGAGTACGGCATCGCCACCACTAAGGGCTCGGGCCTGTCGGATGTGTGCGAGCAGCTGGTCACCCAGTGGCTGTCTGACGGCACCATCGATGGCCTGATCGCCGAGTACGGACTGTAATTTCACATCACCTGCCGGACAGTCCCCCGCGAGGCTGCACTGTCCGGCTTTCTTTTTGATTATCAACACCCCAGGAACACGGAGGGATTTTCATCATGAGCGGATTGTTTTCGGCAGATGCCTGGCAGACAGTGTGGACCTACAGAGCCACCTTCCTGCACGGGCTGGGCAACACAGTGGAGCTGGCCATCGTGGCCCTGCTGCTCTCTCTGGTGCTTGGGATGCTGTTCGGCCTGCTGTCCACCAGCGGCAAAAAGCCGCTGACCGCCATCGCCCGCATCTATGTGGAGCTGATTCAAAACACGCCTCTGCTGCTGCAGATGTGCTTTCTTTATTACCTGCTTGCCTTCTCGGGCAACAGCATCGGCATTCTTCCCACTGGTATGATCGCTCTGGGCGTCTATCACGGTGCCTATATGTCTGAGGTCATCCGGGCCGGCATCCAGGCTGTCCCCAAAGGACAGTCCGAGGCCGCCCAGGCCCAGGGCTTCGGCTATCTGGGCCGGATGTACTACATCATCCTGCCCCAGAGCATCAAGATCATTCTTCCCCCTATGGTGAACCAGGTGGTCAACCTGATCAAAAACACCTCCTGCCTCTACATTGTGGGCGGCTCGGACCTGATCTCGGTGACTTACAACTTCGTCACCGGTTCCACCACCGGCGGTGCCTATGCGCCGGCCTACCTGGTCAGCGGCCTGTTGTTCTTCGTCATCTGCTTCCCCCTGTCCACCCTGGCCAGCCTGTGGGAGACTTCCCTGAAAAAGCGGGAAGCCCAGTCCACCAAGGCTGCGGCTCGCTGAACATCTGAAAGAGAGGCGGTATAAACGATGAATACATGGAGTGCAAGTTTTTCCATTCTTCAAAACCCTGCTGTGCTGACTTACCTGTTCAAGGGCGTGGCCTTTACCCTGGTCATCTCCGTAGTGGCTGTTCTGCTGGGCCTGGTGCTTGGCTCGGTGCTGGCCCTGGCCCGCAACTACTGCAACCACGGCCTGGCCCGCATCCTGAAGTGGCTGGCCACCGCTTACATTGAGCTGTTCCGCAACACGCCGCTGTTGCTGTGGATCTTCATCTGCATGGTTTTTTTCCCCCTGCCCGAATTCATGTCTCACAAGATGCTGGGGCTTTCCTCGGTGGAAGTCAAGCTGATGTACAAGGCCGCTGTGGCCCTGATCCTGTTCACTTCTTCTGTCATCGCTGAAATTGTCCGCGGCGGCCTGAACGCAGTGCCCCACGGCCAGTTTGAAGCCGGCCACGCCCAGGGCTTCAGCACGGTGCAGATCATGATCTACATCGTCCTGCCCCAGGCCTACCGCAACATCATCCCCACCCTGCTGAGCCAGGTGATTACCACCATCAAGGACTCCTCCTATCTGGCCAACGTGGCTGTCATCGAGCTGATGGCCCGTGTCAAGCAGATCATGAGTGCCGCCGGCCAGTACAACGGCCTGGGCGTCACCAACGTGACCGACGTCTTTGTTCTGTTCGGCTTTGCCTGCATCATCTACTTTGTCATCAATTTTGCTCTGTCCTGTGTAGTCCGCTCGATCCAGAAGCGGAAGCTGAAAATGCATCCTGCCACCCTTTGATGACCGGAGACGGAAAGGAGTTTTCCCATGAAGCAATATGTTATCACCATCTCCCGCCAGTTTGGCAGCCTGGGCCGCTCTATTGCCCAGGCCCTCTCCAAGGAGTTGGAGGTGGACTTCTACGACCGCGACATCGTGGAACAGACCGCCAAGCGGATGGGCCTGCCGGTGTCGGTGATCAGCGACTCGGAAGAAAATTCCAAGTCCATCTACTTCCGCCGGATCTATCCCCTGGGCATGGGCATGACCAGCCTGAAGGATGAGATTTTCCTGGTGCAGAAAAACATCATCCAGGACCTGGCCAGCAAGAGTTCCTGCATCATCGTGGGCCGCTGCGCCGGCAGCATCCTGGCCGATCATCCCAATCACCTGGGCGTCTACATCTACGCTCCCTACAGCGAACGGTTCAAAAACTGCACCCAGCGTCTGGGAATGGATGAGGACACCGCCCACAAGATGATCCGGGAAGTGGATCGCTCCCGCCAGCTCTATTACCGCCGCTACTGCCCTGAGGTCAAGGACCCCTTTACCGACCACGACATTATGCTGGACAGCAGCTCCTTTGGTGTGGAGGGCGCAGCCAAGCTGCTGGCCCATATCGCCCGGGAACGGTTTGCCGATTGATTTTCGTCCTCCTGTTTCTTCCCCTGCCCCAGCCTTTCCGGTTGGAGCAGGGGCTTTTTGTTTGGGATTAACCAACGGTTAAGAAATCTTGCCCTGTGATTAACGACGCCTCCCTTGCAGCCTGTGGAGCAGTCCGATACAATATAAGTACCGGAATCAATCCATGCGGCGCCGCATCCAGCCAAAGGAGGAAATAGACCATGGAATCCCAATCTCTGAATATCGGCGTCCATATTGCCGCCCTGCGCAAAGCAAAAGGCCTCACCCAGGAGCAGCTGGCCGCCCGGATCGGCGTCTCCGCCCCAGCGGTCAGCAAGTGGGAGACAGGCAATTCCTACCCTGACATTACGCTGCTGTGCCCTTTGGCACGAGCCCTGGGAACGCATGTGGACACCCTGCTTCAATTTGAGGAAACGCTGTCCGATCAACAAGTGAATGAACAGATCAATGCCATCCTTCAGACGGCCATGCGCCAGAACTGCGCAGCAGCCGAAGCGCAGCTGGAAACCCTTCTCCACCGCTATCCCAACTGTACCACCCTGCAGTTCAACGCGGCAGTTGCTTATGATACCTTTTTGATGCTGAATCCCGCCGGTCAGGATCAATGGAGAAGCCGGAAACAGACTCTGCTGGAAGAAGTCCGTGCCTCTGGCAGCGGCGCCTACTGGCAGATTGCCACCATCCAGCTGGCTACCATGGCCATTGCTGAGGGCGACTTGGAGCAGGGCGGAGCTCTGCTGCGGGAGCTTCCAGAGCGGCCCGGAGATCCCAGTGCCATCTGGGCCCTCTATTACCTCAAAAAGGGCCAGCCCGAAGAGGCCCTGAAGCTCACACAAAAGCAGCTGTACAAACTGGCCAATCAAATGGTCTCCTGCCTGACCACCCTGATGAATCCCGAACTTTCTCCCCAACCCCGGCAGCTGCTGAAGCTCTGCCAGGCCTACCAAACGCTGGCCCAAACCTTTGGGCTCCCTGATATGAGTTCTGCCCCTATGATGGAATATTACATCAGGATGGGAGAAACAGAGCAGGCCGCTGCCTGTTTTGCCCGGTATGTAGACGTTGCCACCGGTCCGGTGGTCTATCCCGACGAAGAACTCTTCTCCCCCGGGTTGCCCGCGCAAAAGCATTCGGACCTGCAGGCCACTCCACAGCCTCTGCGTCAAATGCTGCTGCAGACTGTCACCAGCGAGAAACAATATCGACCCCTGTTTGCCTGCTCCGATTTTACCGCTGCACTGGAGAAGCTGAAAGCCAGCTTATCCAGCGAAACAACCTCTGCCTCAAATACTTGACTGAAAAAGGACATCCTTTCTGCCCTGCCGGCTGTGAAAGGATGTCTTTTTCAGTTAATGGTCTGCGCAGCCCTGCGGTTGACTTTCCCGGCCGGGGAAACTATAATCACACCAAGAGAATCCAAACCACAGAGGAAGTAGATTATGAAAACCATCTATTACAATGGCATTGTTTATACCGGCTCTCTGCCCCTGGCCGAGGCATTTATCGTTCAGGACGGGCTGTTTGTGGACGCCGGCAGCAGCCGTCATGCGCTGGAACAGCAGCAGGACGGCGACCAACTGGTCGACCTGCAGGGAAAATTTGTGTGCAGCGGCTTCAATGACAGCCACATGCACTTGCTGGAACTTGGATATACCCTGCAGATGCCCCCTTTGGCCGACCATACAGGCAGCCTGGCCGACCTGCTGGAATGTCTGCGGGACTTTCACGCAAAGCATCCCAAAGGGATGGGAGGCTGGCTGATGGGCCGCGGCTGGAACCAGGATCATTTTTCGGACTTTCACAGGATGCCGGACCGGCACGATCTGGACCAGGTTTCCACCCAGGTTCCCATCTGCATCATCCGTGCCTGCGGGCACTGCCTAGTGGTCAACAGCCTGGCGCTGGAACAGCTTGGGCTCACCGCTGACGTATCCCAGCCTGCAGGTGGGCGGATCGGCATTCAAAACGGTGAACTGGACGGGCGGTTCTTTGACAACGCCATGGATCTGGTTTATGGTGCTATTCCTGCCCCGGACAAAGATTCCCTGAAAGAGATGATTCTGACTGCATGCCAGACGCTGAATTCTTACGGCATTACCAGCAGCCAGACCGATGATTACTGCGTATTCCGGGCCATCCCCTGGTCAGTGGTTGATCAGGCCTATCAGGAATTGAAGTCGGAGGGTCGACTTACCGTCCGTGTCAACGAACAATGCAACTTTGCAACTTATCAGGATCTGCAGGAATTTGTTGCAGCCGGCGGGCACACCGGCAATGGTGATTCCATGTTCCGCACCGGACCAGTGAAAATCATCGGTGACGGCGCTCTGGGAGCACGTACTGCCCTCTTAAGCCGGCCTTATCAGGATGACCCGTCTACCCGCGGGCTGCCGGTCTACGACCGCGATACACTGGAAAGCATGATCGGATACGCCAACGCCCATGGCCTTCAGACGGCCACCCACGCCATCGGAGACGCCTGCCTGGATTGGGTGCTGGACGCCTTGGAAAAAGCACTTACGGCTCATCCCAGGGCCGATCACCGGCATGGGATTGTCCACTGCCAGATTACACGGCCGGATCAGCTGGAGCGCATTCGCCGCCTGAATCTGCACGTTTACGCCCAGAGCATCTTCCTGGACTACGACATCCATATTGTACAGGACCGGGTGGGGCCCCAACTTGCATCCAGCAGCTACAACTGGAAGACCTTGTTAAACAGCGGGGTAACGGTGAGCAACGGCTCTGACAGTCCGGTGGAACGGCCTGATGTGATGGCGGGCATTCAATGCGCTGTTACACGCACCACCTTACATGACCATCTGGGCCCCTATCTTCCCAATCAAAGCTTTACCCTTCAGGAGGCGCTGGATAGTTTTACCATTGCCGGTGCCAGAGCCAGTTTTGAGGAATCCCGCAAGGGCCGCATCGCCCCTGGATTCCTGGCAGACTTTGTTGTGCTGGGAGAAAACCCCTTTGCTGTTGATTCAGAGGATCTGCATTCGATCCCCATTTGCGCTACCTATCTGGGCGGGCAGCTGGTCTACCAGGCCTCAAATCAGACTGCGTTCTGAGGCTCAACATGGATCTTACCTTTCAGCCTGCCCGGCAGGAGGATCTTGAAGCTCTTTATACTCTCACCAAAGAGTTGATCGAACTTTATGAAGATCAGCACCAAGTTGATTCCGCTAAAATAATGGCGTGGGTTCATCGAAAGCTGGAAATACACATCCAGGAATATACCTCCATTTTCTCTGACGGCAAAAAAGCAGGCTACTACCATTTTTTCGCCCATGACGGCCATCGAATGGAACTGGATGACCTTTATGTTTTTCCCTCCTACCGAAGCCGAGGCATTGGAACTGCCGTCATTCAGAAATGTTATGCTGAAACGAACCAGCCGATTCTTTTGTATGTCTTTCAGAATAATACAAGGGCCCTCGCACTGTATCAAAAACTTGGCTTTCAAATTCAGTGTCAAACTTCCCAGGTGAGCAATACCCGTCTTATTCTGCAGCGCGATTAAGAAATAAAAATCCCCCTGTGCCTTCTGAACTGCACCCCATTTGTTAGACAGTATGGTATACTGTTTAGGAAATGGGGTGTTTTTATATGACCAAAGGACGACGCCGGTATGAAGGAAGCAAAA
>CAJFNF010000016.1 GCA_904394215.1 uncultured Faecalibacterium sp. | reverse complement strand
TGGCTCCGCTCTCGCTTCGCCAGGCCAGTCTTTGATTCGTTTATTCCACCCCTTGCAGGCTTCTTTTTTGTACTGTCCGCACAATATGGGGCGGTTCAGGGAACGAGGATTTTTTCTTTTACGGGCCAGTCAAACAAGCTGAAATATGCTGTTGCAATCCAGGCCAAGAACCGCTTTGCATCGTACTGTGCCGCAGGCACAAACGCCGACTAAGATGCAGGGGTTTGCCGCCCGCTGGGGGTAACGTGAGTGGGAGCAGTTGCCCGGTACCCAGTAAAAAGTCTTTTGCTTACTTTTCTTCAGAAAAGTAAGAGACGTGGTCCTCTGTCACGATGGCGTAGATCAGGGGCAGCTCTGCGGGCTTTTTGGGCCCGATGACCAGCCCGGCGCGGTAGCAGGCTGCGGCGGCGGCAAAGCGCTCGGGCGCGCCGCAGAAGGTGGCCAGGCTGTCCCCGCGGTGGACGTAGTCCCCGCGCTTTTTGTGCAGGATGATCCCGGCCGCATAGTCCAGGGGGTCGCCCTTCTTCTCGCGCCCGGCGCCCAACAGGACAGAAGCAGTGCCGATCTTCTCGGCGTCGTTCTCCACAATGTACCCGTCGGCGTCGGCCAGCAGCTCCCAGGTGGCCGCAGGCTGGGCAAAGAGGCTGTAATCCTCCAGCACCCGGACGTCGCCGCCCTGGGCCGCAAACATCTCCTTGCACTTGGCAAAGGCGCTGCCGTCGGCAATCACCTGCTGGGCCATGGCCCGGCATTCCTCAGGGGTGCCCTTGCCCGCCAGCACCAGCATGTAGGAGGCCAGCTGCAGGCATACCTCGGTGAGGTCAGCGGGCCCCCGGCCCTTCAGGACCTCCATGCTCTCGATGACCTCCAGGCTGTTGCCGATGTTGTGGCCCAGGGGGGTGTCCATATCGGTGATCATGGCCGCCACCTTACGGCCGTGATGGGCGCCGATGGACACCATCAGCTTGGCCAGCTGGACGCTCTCCTCCACCGTCTTCATAAAGGCGCCGGTGCCGGTGGTGACGTCCAGCAGGATGGCGTCGGACCCCGAGGCCAGCTTCTTGGACATGATGCTGGAGGCAATCAGGGGAATGCAGCTGACGGTGGCGGTGACGTCCCGCAGGGCGTACATCTTCTTGTCCGCCACCGCGATGTTCTCGCTCTGGCCGATGACGGCGATGCCGGTGCGGTTCACTTGGGCGAAGAACTCCTCCTGGCTCAGGGCGGTGCGGGTCCCGGGCACGCTCTCCATCTTGTCGATGGTGCCGCCGGTGTGGCCCAGCCCCCGGCCGCTCATCTTGGCGATCTTCACCCCGCAGGCCGCCGCAATGGGGGCGATCACCAGGGTGGTCTTGTCCCCGACGCCGCCGGTGGAATGCTTGTCCACCTTGATGCCGGCGATGGGGGACAGGTCCACCATCTCGCCGCTGTGGGCCATGACGTCGGTCAGCAGGGCGGTCTCCTCATCGGTCATCCCCCGCAGGTACACCGCCATCATCCAGGCCGCCATCTGGTAGTCGGGCACGTCGCCCGCCACATAGCCGTTGATGAGGGTTTCCAGCTCGGCGCGGGTGTGGGTACCGCCGTCCCGCTTCTTTGCAATGATGTCGTAGATACGCATAGATGATCACTCCAATCCCGATTGATAGGTTGCTTCCAGTATAGTGTGACTTTTGCCCAAAGGCAAGGCCCCGGCCCGAAAGTTGGCAGAAACTTCACAGATCGCCCGTCTGCGCTTTTTCCATCACGTAGTTGGCCAGGGTCACCCCTCTGCGCTCCACCTGCTGGGCCCGCAGGACCCGGTAGCCGCGCCTGGCGAAGAAGGGGCGGGCCGTGACCGAGGCATGGGTGACCACCGGCCCGGCGGCAGCCTCTTCCAGCGCGTTGCAGAGGGCGGTGGCGACGCCCTGGCCCTGCAGGTCCTTGTGGACGTAGAGCCGGTCCAGGTAGCCGGCGGCGGGGTCCAGATCCCCGAAGCCCGCCAGCCGCCCGTCCAGCTCGGCCACCAGGGTCCGATGCGCCCGGAAGCTCTTGTCCCAGGCAGCGAGGTCGGGGCCGCAGGCGGGGGCCCAGGCGTCCAGCTGGGCGGGGGTATAGTGGGCCGTATTGACGGTGTGGACCGTCTCGTAAAAGAGGGCCGCCAGCGCGGGGCAGTCCCCAGGGCGGTAGGGGCGGAGGGTCACCGCCAGGGCGTTCAGCCAGGCGTCCGCCTCGGCCCGGCTGTGGAAGGCAAAGACCTGCCGGCGCCCCCGGTATGGCTCCAGCATGGCGCGGATGGCGGGGAGCTGCGCCTGGCCGAAGTCGAGGATGTATTGCAGGAACTCTGCGTCCAGCTCCTCCTCCACCCAGGGCATGTCCGGGCGCTGCGCGCCCCGGCGGTTTTCCACCCCCGCCAGACAGACTTCCAGGGGGAAGTCCAGGAAAAAGACGGTGTCGCAGGCTTCCAGCCGCTGGGGGAGGGTGCGGCTGTAGTCGGTGATGTGGGTGCGGTCGGCTTTGTGCCAGAGCCTGTCCAGGTAGTACAGGGGCAGGCCGGTGATATCCCGCAGGCGGCGGGCAAAGGTGCTCTTGCCGGCGCCGGGGCAGCCGATCACCAGAATCTTCTGCATGGGAAGCGCCTCCTTTCATTCAAAGGCAGGGAACAAAAACGGCGGCAAGCCGTGCTGCCTGCCGCCGCTGATGCCGAATGTGTTTAGCGGGAACCCTTGTCGTAGGGGATACCCTCGGCCTTGGGGGCCATGCTGTTCTTGGAGGTGAAAGCCAGGATGATCATGGATGCGATGAAGGGCATCATATTGTAGATGTTGCTGGACCATCCCAGGTTGGCCAGGAAGGTGGAGTCGGCAATGTTGGCCAGGCTCTTGAAGATGGCGAAGAACATGGCGGCGCCAAAGATGTGGAAGGGCTTCCACTGGCCGAAGATCATAACAGCCAGGGCCAGGAAGCCGGCGCCGGCCACGCCCACCTCAAAGTTCCAGGTCTGGACGGGGGGCACGATATAGGCCATGCCGCCGATGGCGCCCAGGGCGCCCGAAATCAGGACGCCGGCGTAGCGCATCTTGTAGACGTTGATGCCCACCGAGTCGGCAGCCTGGGGATGCTCGCCGCAGGCCCGCAGGCGCAGGCCGAAGCGGGTCTTGTACATCACCACAAAGCTGATGATCAGCAGCACCAGGCCCAGGGGCACAAAGACGCTGAGCTCCAGCCCGCCGATGGAGAACAGGAAGGGGCGGTTGGTGTAGTTCAGCTTGGCGCTGCCGCTCTCGCTGAAATATTTGGACAACACCACGGCCAGAGCGGTGGCCAGCAGGTTCAGGGCGGTGCCGCCGATGGTCTGGTCGGCCTTCAGGTTGATGGAGGCAAAGGCCAGCAGCAGGGAATACACCATGCCGGCCAGGGCCGAGATCAGGATCGAAAGCACCACAATCATCCAGGCAGGCATGGAGGCGGGAAGCATGGTCAGGGCCAGGACGCCGGCGACGCCGCCGATGACCATGATGCCCTCCAGGGCAATGTTGATGATGCCGGAGTGCTCGCTGAACATGCCGCCCAGGGCCACCAGCATCAGGACGATGCCGTACAGCAGGGTATATTTGATCAGTAACAGCATGGCTTAGTCCTCCTTTTTGGCGGCCTTGGAATGCTTGCCGGACAGGAGCTTGGCGATCTTGCCGCGGAACAGCATCGAGAAGGCGCACAGGTAGATGATAATGCCGCTGATCAGGTCGGCCACCTCAGTGGGATAGTACCGGGTGGACAGGAACGAGCCGCCCACCGTGATGTGGGAGATGAACAGGGCCGAGAAGATGGTGCCGATGGGGTTGGAGCTGGCCAGCAGGGCCACCGAAATGCCGTTGAAGCCCATGGCAGGCAGGGTGGTGGAGTTCAGGGGGTTCCACTCGGAGACGCCGGCCAGGTAGTACAGGCCTGCGCCGAAACCGGCTAGGGCGCCTGCAATCACCATGGACAGCACCAGGTTCTTTTTCTCGTTGATGCCGGCGTAGCGGGCAGCGTTCTTGTTGAGGCCGACGGCCTTCAGCTCATAGCCGAAGGTGGTCTTTTCCAGGATGATCCAGACCACAATGGCCACCACAATGGCCAGGAAGATGGCGATGGTGGTGCTGTTGGTCTGGAACAGGTCGTTCAGGCCAAAGTCGGGGATCTGGATCTTGGCGGCGTCGTCCATCCGGCGCAGGCTCCAGGTGCGGGTGTTGCGGGAATCGTACATGGCGCCCGAGCCGTTGCCGTAGATGATCTCATTCACCAGATACAGGCCGATCCAGTTGAACATGATGGAGGTGATGACCTCGTTGATGTTCAGGTAGGCCTTGAACAGGCCGGGGATGGCGCCCCACAGGCCGCCCAGGATGGTGGCCACAATCAGGCTCAGGTACCAGGGCAGGTGAAGGATGATGGCGCAGTACAAAGCGCCGTAGGCGCCCAGGGTGTACTGGCCGGCGGCGCCGATGTTGAACAGGCCGGTTTTGAAGGCGAAGGCCACCGAAAGACCGGTCATGATCAGGGGTGCGGCGTTGGCCAGGGTGCGGCCCACGCCGTAGGGGGCGTCATAGAAGCCGCCCTGCAGAATCCGGACAAAGCCGTCGCTCCAGGCGTGCTGGGCGTTGATGACCATCAGCGCCAGGTAGCCGCAGATCAGGCCGATCACAATGCACAGCAGAGCTGCCAGCACGCTGATGAAGGCCGCCCGGCCGTTGGCGCCGCGGGAAAGTTTCTTCTTCTTGGTATCCATAAAGCGCTTACTCTCCTTTCCCCTGCTTGCGGGCGCCGGCCATATACAGGCCCAGCTCCTGGACGGTGGTCTTCTTGGGGTCGAACTCGCCCACCACTTCGCCCTCGTACATCACGAGGATCCGGTCGGACAGGTTCATGACCTCATCCAGCTCCAGGCTCACCAGCAGAACCGCCTTGCCGGCGTCCCGCTGGGCCACGATCTGGCGGTGGATATACTCGATGGCGCCCACGTCCAGGCCGCGGGTGGGCTGGACTGCCACCAGCAGCTTGGGGTCGCGGTCGATCTCGCGGGCGATGATGGCCTTCTGCTGGTTGCCGCCCGACATGCTGCGGGCGATGGTCAGGCTGCCCTGGCCGCTGCGGACGTCGTACTGCTCGATCAGCCGGTCAGAGTACTCCCGGACCTTGTCCGCCCGGATGAAGCCGTGGCTCTGGAACTCGGGCTGCCAGTAGCGCTGCAGCACCATGTTCTTTTCCAGGGTGTAGTCCAGCACCAGGCCGTGCTTGTGCCGGTCCTCGGGGATGTGGCTCATGCCGGTCTTGGACCGCTCCCGGATGGAGGCGTGGGTGATGTCCTTGCCGCAGAAGTTGATGGTGCCCTTGGTGACCTTTTCCAGGCCGGTGAGGCCGTAGATAAACTCGGTCTGGCCGTTGCCCTCGATGCCGGCCAGGCAGACGATTTCGCCGGCCCGCACCTGGAAGGACACATCCTGCACCGCATTCTTCTTGTGGGTGGAGCCGGGCACGTCCACGTGCTGGACATCCAGGATCACCTCGCCGGGGTGGGCGGGGGCCTTCTCCACCTGGAGCTGGACGTCACGGCCCACCATCATCCGGGACAGTTCCTCGGGGGTGGTGTCGGCAATGTTGGTGACGCCCACATACTTGCCCTTCCGCAGGACGGTGCAGCGGTCTGCCACCGCCATGATCTCGTTGAGCTTGTGGGTGATGAACAGGATGCTCTTGCCCTCTTTTTTGAACCCCCGCATGATCTCCATCAGCTCGTCGATCTCCTGGGGAGTCAGGACGGCGGTGGGC
The DNA here is from genome assembly GCA_904394215.1 of uncultured Faecalibacterium sp. Taxonomy (GTDB): domain Bacteria; phylum Bacillota; class Clostridia; order Oscillospirales; family Ruminococcaceae; genus Faecalibacterium. Next base: position 52,792 of record CAJFNF010000016.1, on the reverse strand, counting down.
TCGTCAAAGATCAGGATCTCGTTGTCCCGGTACAGCATCTTGAGGATCTCGACACGCTGCTGCATGCCCACCGAGATATCGCTGACCAGGGCATCGGGGTCCACCCGCAGGCCGTACTTTTCACTGAGGGCCATCACCTTTTTCCGGGCCTCGGCTTTCTGGAGGAAGCCCATCTTGTTGGGCTCCACCCCCAGAATGATGTTGTCCAGAACGGTGAAGCATTCCACCAGCTTGAAGTGCTGGTGGACCATGCCGATGCCCAGGGCATTGGCGTCGTTGGGGTTGCGGATCTGGACCTCCTTGCCGTCCTTCAGGATCTTGCCCTGTTCGGGCTGGTACAGGCCGAACAGCACGCTCATCAGGGTGCTTTTGCCGGCACCGTTCTCGCCCAGCAGGGCGTGAACTTCACCTCTGCGCAGTTGGAGGGTAATATCATCGTTCGCCTTGATTCCAGGGAATTCCTTGGTAATATGGAGCATCTCGATCACATAATCCTCGGCCAATCTGCTCACTCTCCTTTCACATGGTGGTGACGCATTGTTATCACTTTACCCATTATAACGTATTCTCATGCTGATTTGCAAGGAAAAGATGTCCCAAAATCTGGCATTTTGCAAAAAAGAAAGAGATTTTATCCCCGTCAAAAACACCAGATTCTGAAACCGTCGAACCAGCCAAACCTGCGCCCTGCTTTTCTGGCACAATGCCCAAAACCAGGGCAAAACAAAAAGGGCGGGCACCCTGGAAGGTGCCCTGCCCTTGGTATGTACGGAGATTACTGGATGTAGTTGACGGTGACCAGGTCGCTGGTGACAGGCTTGACGCTGTCCTCGCTGGAGTTGTCCACCACGATCTCGCCGGAAGCGATCTTGTCCTTGACAGCCTCGTACTCCTCCACGGTGAAGGTGCGGAAGTTCCAGCTGTCCTCGGCGGTGGGCAGGCCGATGTAGTCGCCCTCCTGCAGGCCGAAGTTGCCGTTGGTGGCAGCGATGGTGGACCAGTTGCCCTCGTCGATGTCGGTCAGGGCGGCCTCAACGGCCACGGTCAGCTGCTTCATGGCAGAGGTGACGAAGGGGTTGTAGCTGTAGCTGCCGTCGGCCACGCCCTCAGCGCCGATGTAGTTCTGGTCGACGTCGACGCCCACCACATAGCCGTTGTTCTTGACAGCAGCCTCCAGAGCGGAGGTGTAGATGCCGCCGCCGCAGGCGAAGACGATCTCGGTGCCGTTGGAGTACCAGCCCTCCATACGGGAGGTGATGTTGGCGTCGCCGTAGAACTGGCCGCCGTAGAAGTAGTTGACTTCAACGGGGTTGCCGGTCTCCTGTGCAGCTGCGTCGATGCCCTGGATGTAGCCGTAGCCGTAGCGGATGACGGCGGGGACGGCGATGCCGCCCAGGAAGCCCAGCTTGGTGAAGCCGTCTTTGGTGATGGCATAGCCTGCCAGGTAGCCTGCCTGCTCCTCCTTGAAGGTGATGCAGTAGCAGTTGGCGGGGATGGAGTCGGTGCCGATATCGGCCTGGGTCACATCGATGGCGATGAAGCGGATGTCGGGGTACTGCTCAGCAGCCCAGGCCAGGGATGCGCCGTACAGGTAGCCCACGCAGACAACGGTGTCGGCGCCGTCGCTGACGGCACGGCGGACCATGGTCTCGCGCTCCTCATCGGAAGCGTCGGCCTCGGGGATGTAGTACTGGCAGTTGTCGCCCATGTAGTTCTGGACGGCAGTCCAGCAGGCCTGGTTGAAGCTCTCGTCGTCGATGGTGCCGGTGTCGCAGCACAGAGCCACATAAGAGACGTTGGAGCCCTCAGCGGCCTCGGAAGCTGCGCCGGAAGCGGCGGAAGAGGCAGCGGTGCTGGATGCGGTGCTGGATGCGGTGCTGGATGCGGTGCTGGAAGAACCGCCGCAGGCGGTCAGAACAGAAGCAACAGCGGCTGCGCCCACCACAGCCATGAAGTTACGACGCGAAATCATATGCATAAGAATACTCTCCTTTTCACACTTGTATGCAACCATTTGTGACAGGTACGAAATGAGAAAAGCGGGGCAATGCCGCCGCAATTCTCTACCTTTCCAGTATAACGGGAAAGGGAACCGGGTGCAAGCGGTTTTCCATTACAAAATCTTTACAAATCTGCCGGGAAAATGGAGAAAATCAACACAATTCCGGCATTTTCCAACAGGAATTTTAGGGAATTTGTGTCAGATGTTGGCGGGGCCGAAACCGAAGGGCAGCAGCTCCCCCAGGGTGCGCTCGATGAAGTCGTCGGGGGTCTTTGCCATGATGACATTGAGGCTGGGGCCGCAGAACTCATAGAGGGCCTGGCGGCACACCCCGCAGGGGCCGGTGACCAGTTCGTTGACCTCCCCGATGCGGGCGCCAACCACCGCAATGTCGGTGAATTTGGTGACCCCCTCGCTGACCGCCTTGAACAGGGCGGTGCGCTCGGCGCAGTTGGTGGGGGTGAAGGCGGCGTTTTCGATATTGCAGCCGGTGAAAACCTGCCCGTCCACGCTGCGGAGGGCTGCCCCCACCGTAAACCGGCTGTAGGGGGCCACCGCCCGGGTGCGGGCCTGCTGGGCCAGACGGATCAGTTCCTGCTTTTCCTCCCGGGTCAATCCTGCCATGGGGCCCCTCCTCAGTAGCGGGCGCCCAGGGCCACCTTCATCATGTCGGTGAAGCTCTTCTGGCGCTGTTCAGCGGTGGTGACCTCGGGGGAGACAAAGCTGTCCGAGATGGTCAGCAGGCAGGCGGCGTGCTTGCCCAGGACCTGGGCATTGGCGAAGAGGGCGAAGCTCTCCATCTCCACGCAGACGCAGCCCTGCTGGTCCCGCAGCTTTTCCCAGTAGGTGGGCTTTTCATCCGAGGGCTGGCGGTAGAATACGTCGGCCGAGTGGATGTTGCCCTCGATCAGGGGGATGCCCTGCTCGGCGGCGGAAGCCCGCAGCTTGTTGTTCAGCTCCTGGCTGGGGAAGGTGATGTGGCCCTCAAAGCCGCTCTGGGTCTTGGCGTAGCTGGACTCGCTGACGGCGCCGGTGGCCAGCACCACGTCGAACAGCTTGGCCTTCTCGGTGTAGCTGCCGGCGGAGCCGATGCGGATGATGTTGTCCACGCCGTAGAACTTGAACAGCTCGTAGGAGTAGATGCCGATGGAAGGCATGCCCATACCGCTGCCCATGACGCTGATGGGCCGGCCCTCATAGGTGCCGGTGAAGCCCAGCATCCCGCGGACGGCGGTGACCTGGCGGACGTCCTTCAGAAAGGTTTCGGCGATGAACTGGGCCCGCAGCGGGTCGCCGGGCATCAGGACGGTTTTGGCGAAATCGCCCGGTTCAGCTGCAATGTGGGGAGTAGACATACAACAAGACCTCCTTTTGGTTGATGGGTGGATGAGGGCTGGTGCAAAAGCAACCGCCCGGTTATTTCTTGAAGTAGTTCTGGGGCGGCAGGTAGCGGCCGTTGTACCGGATCTCGAAGTGGCAGTGGTTGCCGCTGGACTGGCCGGTGGAACCCACGTAGCCGATCAGCTGGCCCTGGCTCACCGACTGGCCGGCGCTGACGGTCAGGGACAGGCAGTGGGCGTAGACGGTGCTGTAGCCATTGCCGTGGTTGATGATGATGGAGTAGCCGTAGCCGGTGCCGGCGCCCGAGCGCTCATAGCCGGCCTTGCTGACCACGCCGCTGGAAGAAGCGTAAATCGGGGTGCCGGCGGGGGCGCAGATGTCCACGCCCTTGTGGCTGCTGGAATACCAGCGGGAGCAGTAGGTATACTTGGGCACCGGCCAGATGAAGGTGCCGTTGCCCACCTGGGCCACGCTGCCGCTGGGCAGCTTGGTACCCACCACGATCTTCTGGGTTACCGGCTCCTTGGTGACCTCGCTGCTGGTGATGGTCTGGGACAGCAGGTTGCCCTGGGTGTCGTAGACGTTCTGGGCGGTGATGGTCCGCACGCCGTTCTCGCCCTGCTGGACGGTGTGGGTGGTGCCGTAGGCGTACTCGCTGGACTGGGTCTTCTCGGTGGTGAAGGGGATTTCCTCGGTCCAGGTGACGTTCTTGGTGATATGGACCTCCAGCATGGCCTCCTCGCGGGTGACGATCAGCTCGTCCCCGGGGAAGATGGAGGCGTCGGGGGTGATGCCGTTGAGCTCGCACAGCTCGGCGGTGGTGAGGTTGTTCTTGGTGGCGATCAGGCTGATGCTGTCCCCCTGCTGGACGGTGTAGACCTGCTGGGCCTGCCGCACCCCCGACAGCAGGGACACCACGTCGGCATAGTCCATGAAGCTGTCGGTGAAGTAGAGGCCGTCCTCCAGGGTGACGGTGCGGTTGAAGCTGACCACCGCGTCGGGATCGTTGGGATCCTTGTAGGCGTCCAGCATCCCGTCCAGGTACATCTGGAGCTGGTCCCCCTCGGCACAGACGGCGGTCAGTTCCCCGTCCAGGTAGAGGGCGGTGCCCTCGGTGATCTCGTCGCTGACGGCGGACAGGATGGCGTCGGCCATCTGGCTCTCGTCCAGCACGTCGGTGGAGATGGCCAGCCGGTAAGTGGGCTCGATGGTCAGCTGGGTGTCGCTGCTGGTGCCGGCATAGTTGACGCGCTGCAGCACGTCCTCCCGGGCGGAATCAAAGATATCCTCGTTGGCCACGTGGCCCACCGTCACCCCGTTGACGTCCACCGCCAAAGTGTAGGGGCTGCCCACCATCAGCTGGACCACAGCCAGCAGGATGGCCAGGGCCCCCAGGGGCAGGAAGTAGACCACCATCCGGGGCAGCAGCCGGGCATAGCGGGCGATGCCCCGGCCCAGATAGGCGATGTCGGCGGCGATGCCGGCCCAGAAGCCTTTTTCCCGCCGGACGGTGTTGCCGTAGACCCAGATGTTGCGGATGCCCCGGCAGAACACATAGATGGGGCCGAACAGCTCCCGCAGGACGGTACGGGCCCCGGGGAAGGCGATTTCGGCCACCTGATGCCAGGCCGCCAGGAAGGCGGCAGCCAGCCAGAGGGCGGCGGCCCGGGTGGTGCGGCCGGCGCGGATCATGGTGTATTCGCCGGCAAAGCCCAGGGAATACAAAAATGCGCCGGCCTGGCGGGCCAGGGGGATATGGCGCAGGATGGCGCTGAATCCCTCCATCCGGTGGCGGGTCCGGGCGCGGAAGTGATGCCGGTGCAGCAGGCTGCTGCACTGAATCCGCGCCCAGAAGGCACGCAGTTTTTCTTTTGTTGTCATGGGAGGCGGGGCAGCCGGCTGCTGGGCCTGTTGCTGCTCCTGCATTTTATCGTCAATCAAAAGAGTGGTTCTCCTTCCGGTGGGATTGGACCCCCTGCAGGGGCCGGGCGCTGCCCGGGGCAGCGGCAAAACCCGGGTAAACCGGGAAAAGGGGAGCAAGGCCCACGGCCTGTCCCCTGAACAGAAAGCAAATGTACAAAAAGACGGCCCGGCCAGACCAGCGGCTGCCGGGCCCTGCGTTCTTATCTAAATTATACACCCGGCAGGCCATGAGGCAAGGTTTTGCACAGATTTTGGATCAACCTTTCACCGACTTTTCACGAAAATAACGCAATTATGTCGGGAGGCAGGGGGCTTTCCACCGTCACCGTCTCCAGCTGCAAGGGGGTGTCCAGCCAGAACCCGTCCGGCATGGAATGGCCCCGGGGCACCTGGAACTGCTGGCGGGCGCAGTGTAGGGCCTGACGGCCGATCCGGTCCCGGCGGCCGCCGTAGAGGCCGTCCCCCGCCAGGGGGTGGCCGATGGAAGCGAAGTGGACCCGGATCTGGTGGGTCCGGCCGGTGACCGGCACGCAGGCCGCCAGGCTGAGGCCCTTTTCGGCTTTTATAATGGTATACTCGGTGCGGCTGGGTTTGCCGTCGGGGGTGACGCAGCGGCCGATGATGCTGTCGGGGCGGCGGCCGATGGGGGCGTCGATCACCCCGGAGCCCAAAGGCAGCTCCCCCTCCACCACCGCATAGTAGAGCTTCTCCACGTGGCGGGCCAGCAGGGGGGCGGCATAGGCGTTCTGGGCCGCCAGTACCAGGCCGCTGGTGTCCTTGTCGATCCGGTTCACCGGCCGGAACACCGGGCTGCGGCCCTCCGCCAGACGGCGGGCGGCGTAGCCGTTGGCCAGGGTGCCCCCGGGATAGTTGAGGGTGGGGTGGACGGCAAGGCCGGCGGGCTTGTCCAGCACGATGGCGAAAAAATCCTCATAGGCCGTCTGCACCGGGATTTCAGGCTGGGGCAGGCAGCCCCCCTCGTCCACGGGCAGGGAAAAGGTGACCACCTGGCCGGGGAACACCCGCTGGTTGGCCAGCACCGGCCGGCCGTCGGCAAAGAAGCCGCCGCTGTGGAATTTGATCCCCCGCAGCAGGTCGGTGGACAGGGCGAACCCCCGCAGGAGGTTCCGCAGCAGCATCCCCTCCGGCCCGGCGGCAGGGGGAACAGGCAGATAGAGCCGCATGGCTGGACCTCCTTTGGCGGCAGGATATGTTTATTCAGTATAACAAAAAATCCCAAGACTTGCAAATAACGGCCGAGTATGGTATCATGTTGCGTGGAAAACGAGTGGAACATACGGCGGCGGGGCGGCTTGACCGCCCTGAGGAAAGTCCGGGCTTCGCAGAGCACGGTAACTGCTAACGGCAGCCGGGGGTGACCCCAGGGAAAGTGCAACAGAAAGGAAACCGCCGCGCCTCTGGCGCGGTAAGGATGAAAGGGCGAGGCAAGAGCTCACCAGCGGATGGGTGACCATCCGGCTTTGTAAACCCTACCGGAAGCAACGCCTATATGGGACGTACAGCGCTGCTCGCGTGTCCCGAAGGCGGCACGAGCCCGCCAGCAATGGCGGGCCTAGACAGATCGTCGTTTAATACAGAACCCGGCTTACGGTCTATCTCGTTTTCCACTTGAGAAGGTAGGGGGCCTGCATCGCGCAGGCCCTTTTTTCTGCGCTTTTAACAGATTGTTTCTTTTCGTTTTGGTGAAACTGTGCTATACTAAATTCGTTATCGGCTCCTTTGGGCCGCAGATTTTGGTGTGAAGATGGACAGGATGTGTCTTTTATGAAGGATGGTTTTCTGAAAGCAGCGGCCCTTTCCCCCGCCCTGCGGGTGGCGGACTGTGCCTACAACGCCGGGCAGATTGTCTCGGCCCTGAAAGACTGCGCGGCCCGGGGGGTCAAGCTGGCGGTGTTCCCCGAGCTGTGCCTCACCGGCTACACCTGCGGGGACCTGTTTTTCCAGCAGGCCCTGCAGCAGGCGGCCCTGGAAGGGCTGGATGCAGTCTGCAAGGCCAGCCAGTCCATGGACCTGGTGGCCCTGGTGGGCCTGCCGGTGCTGGTGAACGGCAAGCTGTACAACTGCGCTGCCGCCGTCAGCCGGGGCCGGCTGCTGGGCCTGGTCCCCAAGACCTATCTGCCCAACTACGGGGAATTCTACGAAAAGCGCCACTTTACCCCCGGCCCCAAAGGGGTCCGCACCGTGGAGGTGGGGAAGTGGCAGGTGCCCTTCGGCAGCTCTTTGCTGTTCGCCTGCCGGCAGATGCCGGAATTTGTGCTGGGCATCGAGGTGTGCGAGGACCTGTGGAGCGCCCTGCCCCCCTCCACCTTCCACGCCATGGCCGGGGCCACCGTCATCGCCAACCTGTCGGCCAGCGATGAGACGGTGGGCAAGGCGGAATACCGCCGGGCCCTGGTGTCCAACCAGTCGGCCCGGCTGCTGTGCTGCTACCTGTACGCCTCGGCAGGCCACGGGGAGAGCACCCAGGACATGGTGTTCTCGGGCCACAACCTGATTGCGGAAAACGGCTCCATGCTGGCCGAGGCCCTGCCCTTTGAAGGCGGGAACGCCGAGACTGAGCTGGACTGCGCCCGGATGCTGGCCGAGCGGGCCCGGAACACCAGCTTTGTCCCCTCGGAAGAGGGGTACCAGACGGTGTACTTTGACCTGAAAGTCACCGAGACGGTGCTGACCCGGTGGGTTGACCCGGCCCCCTTTGTGCCGGGGGATCCCAAGCGCCGGGCCGAGCGGTGCGAGCTGATCCTGCGGATGCAGGCCGACGGCCTGGCCAAGCGCATCGAGCACACCCACGCCAAAACGGCGGTGATCGGCATCTCGGGGGGCCTGGACAGCTGCCTGGCCCTGCTGGTGGCGGCTCGGGCCATGGCCCAGCTGGGCCGGCCCGCCGCCGATGTGCTGGCGGTGACCATGCCCTGCTTCGGCACCACCAAACGCACCCGCAGCAACGCCGAGATCCTTTGCCAGGAGCTGGGGGTCTCCTTCCGGGAGGTCAACATCACCAACACCGTCCGCAGCCACTTTGCGGACATCGGCCACGACGGCAAGACCCCCGACGTCACCTTTGAAAACTGCCAGGCCCGGGTCCGCACCCTGGAACTGATGGACATCGCCAACTACAACGGCGGTTTTGTGGTGGGCACCGGGGACCTGTCCGAGCTGGCCCTGGGCTGGGCCACCTACAACGGGGACCACATGAGCATGTACGGCGTCAACGCCGGCGTCCCCAAGACCCTGGTGCGCCATCTGGTGCAGTATGAGGCCGACATCGCCCGCCACGAGGCCCTGCGGAAGGTGCTGCTGGACATCCTGGATACCCCGGTGTCCCCCGAGCTGCTGCCTGCCAAGGACGGGGAGATCGCCCAGCGCACCGAAGAGCTGGTGGGACCCTATGAGCTCCACGATTTCTGCCTGTATTATGTGCTGCGGTTTGGCTTTGGCCCCCGCAAGATTTTCCGTCTGGCCAAAGCCGCCTTTGCGGGCCGGCCTGAATATCCCGACGCCGTCCTCTACAAGTGGCTGCGGAGCTTCTACTGGCGGTTCTTTGCCCAGCAGTTCAAGCGCAGCTGCCTGCCCGACGGCCCCAAAGTGGGCAGCGTCACCCTGTCTCCCCGGGGGGACTGGCGGATGCCCAGCGATGCTTCGGCTGCGGCCTGGCTGGCCCAGCTGGAGGAATTGCAGATCCAGTAAGGAGTTGTCTGTATGCAGCGCAAAAAACTGCTTGTAAATATCCTCTTTGCGGTGGTGATCCTGGCCGCGGCGGCGCTGCTGTTCCGGCTGCGGGACGCAGGCAAGGATACCACCCTGCCCCTGAAAGCCCAGCTGGTCTACGGCGACAAGAACACCGTGCTGGACCTGCCCCTGGACGTAGACAAAACCTACGATGTGGACACAGGCTATCTCACCGTCCACATCGAGGTGAAGGATGGGGCAGCCCGCTTTGTGGACTCTCCCTGTCCCGACCACATCTGCGAGGGCTTTGGCTGGCTGACCCTGGAGGATCAGACCGCCACCTGCCTGCCCGCCCGCGCCGTGCTGGCCATTGTGCCCGCCGACTGATGCAAAGGAGCTTGCCCTATGGACTTTGATTTTGAGCCGGAGGAGCGCCGGTCGGGGTCAAAGCGGCAGATGCCGCGGAAGATCCGCCGCAGCGACGAGATGTCCTCCAGCGATCCGGTGCCGGTGGACAGCCGGGATTTCTTCCAGCCGGCCCAGGAGGCCGCCCCGCCCCCTGCCGCCCCCGCCCCGGAACAGCCCCGGGCGGCCCGGCAGCCCGCTGCTGAGCGGCCCGCCCCTGCCAGGACCCAATCTACACCCAACCGAGGTTTCCTTATGCTGATCCTCCTGATTCAGGCCGTTCTGAGCGCGGCAGCCCTCTTCCAGCTGTACCGCACCCAGATGCTGCCCATCTATTATCTGATCATCCTGGGCGTGCTGCTGCTGTTGGTGTGGCTGCTGGTGTTCCGGTGCCAGCAGTACCCGGTGCGGGGCTTCCTGACCCGGGTGCTGTCCCTGGTTCTCAGCGCCGGCATGGCGGTGGGCTGCGTCTGGGCCCAGCAGGGCCTGGCCGCCCTGGACAAGGTCACGGTGGGGGAGGAGCCCGTCACCGACCTGCAGGCCATGGCCATCACCACCGAACCTTTTGTGGTCTACCTCAGCGGCGTGGACAACCGGGGCGAGCTCACCGAGGATGCCCGCAGCGATGTGAACATCCTGGCGGTGGTGAACCCCCTCACCAAGCGGGTGGCCCTCATCAACACCCCCCGGGACTACTATGTGGACCTGGCCGGCACCGACAGCAAGGACAAGCTGACCCACGCCGGCCTGTACGGGGTGCAGACCTCCATGGACACCCTGGGCAACCTCTACGGCATTGAGGTGGACCAGTACGTCCGGATCAACTTTGCCGGTTTCATCGATATTGTGGACGCCCTGGGGGGCGTGGACGTCTATTCAGACCAGGCCTTCACCTCGGTGGGCAGCCCCGGCTACTATGACCCCACCACCTTTGAAGAGGGCTGGAACCACCTGGACGGCGCCGCCGCCCTGGCCTTTGCCCGGGAGCGCCACGCCTTTGCCACCGGCGACATCCAGCGGGGCATCAACCAGATGAAGGTGATCGACGCCATGCTGGACAAGATCAAGAGCCCGGCCCTGCTGACCAGCTACAGCAAACTGCTGGCGGCGGTGGCGGACAACTTTGTCACCAGCCTTTCCTCCAACGAGATCACCGCACTGGTGCGGATGCAGCTGTCCGATTTTGCCTCCTGGGACATCGAAAACTACAGTGTCACCGGCAGCAGCTCTTCCAGCACCCACTGCTATTCGGCCCAGGGCCAGAAGCTCTACGTCATGAAACCCGACGAGGACTCAGTGGCCCAGGCCCAGGCTTTGATCCAGTCGGTCCTCAGCGGCGAGCCGGCCCCCTCGGCCGACAGCGCCGCTTCGGATGCCGCGTCCAGCGGGGCGGACAGCCAGGCAGCATAAAACCACAGACAGGGCAGTGCCACAAGCACCGCCCTGTTTTTTGTGCTAATTGCCGGTTTTGCGGGCGGTATCTTGTTGCATATTATAGAATTGACAGACTTGTCCCGGTGGCATAAACTATAAGTATAGTTGTCTGAATCATGGGCAGTATGCCCTGTAAAACAAAGGTAAGGTGTTCACAATGTATCTCGATGAATACAAGCGCTGGATGGCGGCCGACCTGGAGGACGCCGATCTCAAGCCCGAACTGGCAAAAATTGAGGGGAACGATGCCGAGATCAAGGACCGCTTTGCAGTGGCTTTGAAGTTTGGTACTGCCGGCCTGCGGGGCGTCCTGGGCGCCGGCACCAACCGGATGAATATTTACGTGGTCCGTCAGGCCACCCAGGGCCTGGCCAACTGGGTCAAGACCCAGGGGGGCACCCAGACGGTGGCCATCAGCTACGACAGCCGCCTGAAGAGCGACCTGTTTGCCAAGACTGCCGCCGGCGTGCTGGCAGCCAACGGCATCAAGGTCCGGATCTATGACGCCCTGATGCCGGTGCCGGCCCTGAGCTTTGCCACCCGGTACTACAACTGCAATGCGGGCATCATGGTCACCGCATCCCACAACCCCGCCAAGTACAACGGCTACAAGGCCTACGGCCCTGACGGCTGCCAGATGACCGATGACGCCGCTGCCATTGTCTACGCGGAAATCCAGAAGACCGACGTCCTCAACGGCGCCAAGTACATCTCCTTCGCCGAAGGCGTGGAGCAGGGCCTGATCCGCTTTGTGGGGGACGACTGCAAGAACGCCCTGTACCAGGCCATCGAGGCCCGCCAGGTCCGTCCCGGCCTGTGCAAGACCGCAGGCCTCAAGCTGGTGTACAGCCCCCTGAACGGCTCCGGCCTGGTGCCTGTCACCCATGTGCTGAACGACATGGGCATCACCGACATCACCATCGTCCCCGAGCAGGAGTATCCCAACGGCTACTTCACCACCTGCTCCTACCCCAACCCCGAGATTTTCGACGCCCTGAAGCTGGGCCTGGAGCTGGCTGAGAAGTCGGGCGCCGACCTGATGCTGGCCACCGACCCCGACGCCGACCGTGTGGGCATCGCCATGAAGTGCCCCGACGGCAGCTATGAGCTGGTGAGCGGCAACGAGATGGGCGCTTTGCTGCTGGACTACATCTGCGCCGGCCGCATTGAGAAGGGCACCATGCCCGACCGCCCGGTGGCCGTCAAGTCCATCGTCTCCACCCCCCTGGCCGACGCCATCGCCGCCCACTACGGCGTCGAGATGCGCAGCGTCCTGACCGGCTTCAAGTGGATCGGCGACCAGATCGCCAATCTGGAGGCTGCCGGTGAAGTGGACCGCTTCATCTTCGGCTTTGAGGAGAGCTACGGCTACCTGGCCGGACCCTACGTTCGGGACAAGGACGCCATCATCGGTTCCATGCTGATCTGCGAGATGGCTGCATACTACCGCAGCATCGGTTCTTCCATCAAGCAGCGCCTGGAGGAGATCTACCAGCAGTACGGCCGCTACCTGAACAAGGTGGACAGCTACGAGTTCCCCGGCCTTACCGGTATGGACAAGATGGCCGGCATCATGAAGAACCTGCGGGACAACCCGCCGGCTGAATTTGCAGGCCACAAGGTGGCCAAGGTCACCGACTACGAGAAGCCCGAGGAGACCGGCCTGCCCGCAGCCAACGTCCTGATCTACACCCTGGAAGGCGGCGCTACCGTGGTGGTCCGTCCCTCCGGCACCGAGCCCAAGATCAAGACCTATTTCACCACCCTGGGCAAGGATCTGGCCGAGGCACAGGCCCAGAAGGACGCCCTGGCCGCAGCCATCAAGCCCATGCTGGCATAATTGCCGCTTTTTCTGACCCGCAACAGCGCACAGGCAGACAGCCTGTGCGCTGTTTTTGTTTGCCCTTCCGGGTACAAACTCGGGGAGAAATCCCACCGGAAAATCCGGGGCAGATCTGCCGGCAGGGGGGCCGGGCGAAATGGTTGCAGTTTACAGGCCGATGCGGTATAATAATAATCGGATTTTTGTAGGATATAACGAACCTTTGCCCAGAGCAAAGGTGCAGCGAGGACAGGAACAGAGAAATGAAACAGAAAGCTTCCGCTGTCGTGCTGGCAGCAGGTTCATCCACCCGGATGGGCTTTGATAAACTCGCCGTTGATTTGGGGGGCGAAACGGTGCTGGGCCGCAGCCTCCGGGCGTTCGATGCCTGCCCCAGGATCGGTGAGATCATTGTGGTGACAGGTCCCGACCCCGCCCTGGCCCGGCAGGAAGCGGCCGGGTGCAGCAAACCGGTTCGCCTGGTGGCCGGCGGGGCCACCAGGGCCGAGAGCGCCTGCCGCGGGGTGGAAGCAGCTTCGGAAGGGCTGGTGGCCATCCACGATGGGGCCCGGCCCTTTGTGAGCCAGGCGGTCATCGAGGCGGCCCTGGAAGGGGCTGCCCGGTGGGGGGCCGCCGTCCCGGCTGTCCCGGTGAAGGATACCGTCAAGGAGGGCACCCCCGGGGACGGCCGGACCGTCCCGGAGGGCTGCCTGGTGGGCCGGACCCCCGACCGGTCGGCCCTCTATGCGGTCCAGACCCCCCAGTGCTTTGACCGGGATACATACCTGGAAGTCACCCGCCGGCTGGATCCCGAAAAGGCCCGGCTGGTCACCGATGACGCCAGCCTCTTTGAGCTTTCGGGGCTGCCGGTGCACCTGACCCGGGGGAACTACGCCAACTACAAGATTACCACCCGGGAGGATTTGCCCGGGGCAATGCAGGGAGAAACCAAGATGCGGATTGGACATGGCTACGACGTGCACCGGCTGGTGGAAGGCCGCCCGCTGATTCTGGGCGGGGTGACGGTGCCCTATGAGAAGGGCCTGCTGGGCCACTCGGACGCCGACGTCCTGACCCATGCCGTCATGGATGCGGTGCTGGGGGCCGCGGCCCTGGGGGACATCGGCCAGCACTTCCCCGACACCGACCCCGCCTATGCCGGGGCCGACAGCCTGGCCCTGGCCCGGGCGGTGGCGGGCCTGGTGGGCCGGGCCGGCTGGCAGGTGGGGAACATCGACGCCACCATCCTGTGCCAGCGGCCCAAGCTGGCCCCCCATATCCCCGCCATGCGCCGGCATCTGGCCGACGCCTTTGGGCTTCCGGTGGAGGCAGTGAGCGTCAAGGCTACCACCGAGGAACACCTGGGCTTTACTGGGGAGGGCCTGGGCATCGCCGCCCATGCGGTGGCGCTGATCCAGCCCCGCTGACAGGAGTGATAACCAATGAACTGGAGTGCCATCATTGCCAATTTCCAAACCTTTAACCTGGCCGACCTGCTGGATGTGCTGATCGTCACCTTTGTGATCTATCAGATCCTGGGGATCGTCAGCCGCACCCGGGCGGGGCAGCTGGCCAGGGGCGCCCTGGTGGTGGGCCTGATCTACGTGATTGCCAGCAGCGCCAACATGCGCACCGTCACCTGGATCATGGACTCCCTGCTCCAGGTCGGTCTGCTGACCCTGGTGGTGGTCTTTCAGCCCGAGATCCGGCGCGCGCTGGAACGGATGGGCCAGACCGACCAGTGGTTCTTGAAATTTTTCCGGGTCCGCCATGTGGACCCCGCCACCCGGGGCAGCTGGCGCAGCGCCATCATCGCCATCTGCGACGCCGTCGAGCGGTTTTCCGAGACCAAGACCGGCGCCCTGATTGTGCTGGAGCGCCGCACCGACCTGTCTGAGATCGAGCGCACCGGCACCCCGGTGGACTGCGAGGTCAACCCCGAAGTCCTGGGCACCATCTTCTACGAGGGCACCCCCCTCCACGACGGCGCCGCCATCATCGAGGACGGCCGCATCAAGGCGGCGGGCTGTGTGCTGCCCCTGTCCAACAACCTGGACCTGGGCAAAGACATGGGCACCCGCCATCGGGCCTGCCTGGGCATCGCCGAAAACTCCGACGCCATCGCCATTGTGGTCAGCGAGGAGACCGGCATCATCTCGATGGCCAAAAACGGCGTGCTGATCCGGCACTTTGACCGCCAGACCCTCTATACCCGGCTGGTGGACGAGATGATCCCCAAGGAGACCGCCGCCGACAAATCCAAGGGGTTCGATACCTTCAAGGGACAGGTGCTGTCCCTGATGGATTGGAGAAAGAAGGAGGGCGAAAACAAATGAGCCCTATCAAGAAACCATTCCGCCTGGAGGGGCTGCAGGGGCGATCCATCCTGGAGGACCGCCGGGTCCGGCTGGTCATGGCCTTCCTGCTGGCCGTGCTGATGTGGGTGGTGGTGACCACCGTGGTGCAGCCCGGCACCACCATCGTGATGCGGGGCGTGCCGGTGGATTACAGCTACGACTCCAGCGTCTTTACCTCCCGGGGCCTCAGCATTGTCCAGGCCCCTGAACGGACGGTGGACCTGACCATCTCGGGGGACGGCTACACCATCGGCGATTTGACCCAGGAGGACTTTGTGGTCTATCCTGACAGCTCCTCGGTGCGGTCCAGCGGCACCAAGACCCTGCAGCTGCGGGTCCGGTGCATCAACAGCGCGGTGGCGGGGAACATCTCGGTGTCCATCGCCAACGCCGACAGCACCGTCAGCGTGGTGTTTGACGTGGTGGAGGAAAAGACCCTCCCCATCCAGGTGAACACCCGGTACCTCACCATCGAGGACGGCTATATCCTCTACAGCACTGCCGCTTCCAGTGAGACGGTGACCCTCTCGGGCCCCTCCAGCGAGCTGGCCGATGTGGCCAGCTGCACCGCCGAGGTCAGCTACAGCGACCCCCTGAGCGACAGCGTCACAATCAATACCAGCCTGCGGTTCTACAACGAGAGCGGCCACGAGCTGACCTTTGACTACGTCACCGCCGACCACTCCTCGGTGGAAGTCACCTTGACTGTCTACAAGATGGCAAAACTACCCATCAATGTACGCTTTGTAAATACACCGCCCAACTTTGACGACTCGGTGCTGATCTACTCCCTGAGCCAGACCGAGCTGCGGGTGGCGGGCCCTGCCAACACGGTGGACAACCTCAGCGAGCTGGCGGTGGGTACCATCGACCTGTCCACCTTCGCCCTGGACAAGGTCTACGAGATGCCCATCACCCTGCCTTCGGGGATTGTGTCCCTGGACAATGTGGACAACGTTACCGTCAGCTTCAACTGCAGCAACATGACCACCAAGACCCTGAACATCCCCGCTGAGAACGTGGAAGTGGTGAACCTGCCCTCCACCTACCAGCTGACGGTGGAGAGCGACCGGCTGCTGAACGTGACCCTCTGCGGGCCCACTTCGGTGCTGGCGGGCCTCACCGCCGACCAGGTGGTGGCCCGGATTGACGCCGACGACTTCGCGGTGTCCCTGGGCCAGCAGAACATTGCCTGCAGCATCTACGTCCCGGCGGACGGCCGGGTCTTTGCCCTGGGCAGCTATACGGTCCAGTGCCGGATTCAGAGCAACTAACCATACTGAGAGAAACGGAACGAACAACAGATGATACTGGTCAGAGATATCCGCCTGCCCCTCTCCGCCGGGGAGGAGCAGGCCCAGGCCAGGGCGCTGGCCCTTCTGGGGCTGCCCCGGCACAAAGTCCGGCAGATGGGGGTGGCCCGCCTGTCGGTGGACGCCCGCCACGGCCGGCCCAAACTGGTCTATACCATAGCAGTAACGCTCAAAGATGAGGGTGAGGAACCTGCCTATGCAGGGGCCTTGCCCTGCGTTGCTTTCCACAGGGAAGCAGACTTTGTGCTGACCCCGGGGCCCGAGGTGCTCCGGGACCGGCCGGTGGTCTGCGGCCTGGGGCCTGCGGGGCTGTTCGCCGCCCTGGCCCTGGCCCAGCAGGGCTTTGCCCCCATCGTGCTGGAGCGGGGCCCCGCCCTGGAAGAGCGGGTCAAGGCGGTGGAACATTTTTCCGCCACCGGTGAGCTGGACGAAAATGCCAATATTCAGTTTGGGGAGGGGGGCGCCGGCACCTTCTCGGACGGCAAGCTCACCACCCGCATCGGTGACCCCCTGTGCGACTACGTGACGAGGGTGTTCCTGGCCCACGGGGCCCCGGCGGAAATCGCCTGGAAGCAGAAACCCCACGTGGGCACCGACCTGCTGCGGGGGGTCATCACCTCCATCCGGAAGGAGATCCAGGCCCTGGGGGGCGAGGTGCGGTTCAACACCGCCCTCACCGGCCTGCGCACCCAAGACGGTGTCCTGACCGGGGTCAGGACCACCGCTGGGGAGATCCCCTGCCAGGCGCTGGTGCTGGCGGTGGGCCATTCGGCCCGGGATACCTTTGAATCCCTGATGGAGGGGGGCCTGGTGCTCCAGTGCAAGCCCTTCAGCGTGGGGTTCCGGGCGGAACACCTCCAGAGTGAAATCGAGAAGAGCCTCTACCACGATGCCGCCGGCCATCCGGCCCTGCCCCGGGGGGAGTACCAGCTGTCCCACCATGTGAACGGCCGGGGGGTGTACACCTTCTGCATGTGCCCCGGGGGCCAGGTGGTGGCGGCGGCCAGCGAGGAAGGCCGGGTGGTCACCAACGGCATGAGCTACCACGCCCGGGACGGCCGCAACGCCAACGCGGCGGTGGTGGCGGGGGTGGGCCCCGCCGACTTCGGGGACGATCCCCGGAAGGCCATCGCCTTCCAACGGGAACTGGAAGCCCGGGCCTACGCCGCCGGACGGGCCGGCGGCCCCTATGCGGCCCCGGCGGAAAACATTGTCAGCTTTTTGGAGGGCCGGGGGGAACTGAAGATCACCCGGGTCCAGCCCACCTACAACCGTGGGGTGGTGCCGGCAGACCTGGGCAGCCTGCTGCCCGGCGAGCTGGCCGAAGCGCTGCGGGCGGGCCTGCGGGCCTTTGACCGCAAGCTGGCGGGTTACACCGCCCCCGAGGCCATTTTGACGGGGCTGGAAACCCGGACTTCCAGCCCGGTGCGGCTGGTGCGGGGGGAAGACTATGCATGCACCCAGCTGGCAGGGCTGTACCCCTGCGGCGAAGGGGCAGGATATGCCGGCGGCATCATGAGCGCCGCCGTGGATGGCTTGCGGGTTGCAGCGGCCATTGTGGGCCGTTATCACCCGGCGGGAGATTGAGGGAAGAATCATGGACCACAAGGAACGGACAAAAAAACAGCAGGAGGAAGCGGTCCAGCAGGAGCTGGAACAGCAGCTGCGGGATCTGGGGGTCACCGTTTCGGACGCCTTCCGCAGCGGCTTTGACGGCTACGGCGATGAGATCGGCCGCCAGGCTGCCCAGGTGGGCCGCAGCTTCACCCAGCTGATGAACAGCGTGGTAGGGGAGGTGGACGACGCCTTCCGGGAGGCCTTTGGCTCAGAGCGCAGCCAGCGCCGGGAGGAGCGCCGCCGCCGGCGGGAAGCCCGCCGCAGCGACGGCCCCGGGCCCTATGACTACGCGGCAGACTTCGGCGGCCCCGCCCGGGGCGAAAGCCGGGCCCAGGCCCGGCCGGTGCCGGAGGAGGACTACAGCAAACCCCTCCGCCGCAGTGCTGCCAAACAGTTTGCGCTGGGCCTGGCCATGATGATCTGCTTCGGGGTGCTGGTGTTCGGCGGCTTCCTGGGGTCGATGGCCTGCTTCATCGGCACAGAGGCCGTGATGGAAGGCACCGCGGGCTTCAATGCCCTGCTGATCACCGGCCTGGGCCTGACGGGGATCTGGATCGGTTCCATCGTGGGGATGGTGGTGGGAGGCGACCGGCTGGAAGCCTCCAAACTGCTCAACCGCTGCGCCGACGCCTGCGCCGCCATGGATGTCTCCCAGGGGATCTACCTGGACGACCTGGCGGGGCTGCTGCAGATCCGCAAGAAAAAGCTCCGCAAGCGGCTGCAGGAGATGATGGAGAAAGGCTGGCTGGCCGGCTGGATGGACGAGCGGGAGGACTGCCTGTTCCTCAGCGCAGCCGATTTCCGGGCGGCCCACAACATCCCCGACGCCCCCCAGCCCCAGCCCGCCCCTGAACCCAGGGCGGAGGAACAGGGAGCGGCAAAACCCATCCATCTGGACACTGCCCGGCGGTTCGCCCAAGTGCTGGCCCAGGAGCAGAAGCTGATGGAGGACCCTGCCGCCGCCGAAGAACTGGAAAAAATGCAGCAGACCACCGAGTCCATCTGCGCCTGGCTGGAAAGCCACCCCGAAAGCGCACCCAAGGCCCGGCGGTTTGCGGAATACTATATCCCCACCACCCTGAAGCTGCTCCACACCTACAACGACGTCCAGGGCCAGAAGGGGGACAACGCCGAAGCCATCCGCCGGGACATCGGCGGGATCCTGCACACTTTGAACACGGCGTATGAGAACCTCTATGATACCCTGCTGTCCGACGCGGCCCTGGATGTGTCCAGCGAGATCGCGGCGCTGGAAGGGATGCTGGCCAGCGACGGCCTCACCGGGGAGGGCCTGCAATGACCGGCCGCCCGTGGGAGCTCCGTCCCCTGGACCGGGAGGCGGTGGCCGGCCTGCAGGAGGCCATCGCCGAGGAGCGGACCGAACAGCTGGAGCAGGAAGCTGCCTATAATGGGGAAGAGTGGGACGACGCCAAGGTGGCCGCCGTCATGGCCCAGCAGCAGAAGGAAGCCAGCCTGCTGGCGGGGCTGCTGGCCGCCCGGGGGTTTACCGAGCCGGAAGAAGCCCTGTCCTTCCTGGCAGGGGAGGACAGCATCAGTGACCCCATGCTGATGAAGGATATGGACAAGGCCTGCGCCCGGATCCACAAAGCCCTGGAAACCGGCGAGACCATTGTGATTTACGGGGACTACGACGTGGACGGCGTCACCGCCACCTCCCTGCTGTATGAGCAGCTGAAGGGGCTGGGGGGCAATGTCAAGTGCATGCTGCCCAGCCGGGAAGGGGACGGCTACGGCCTGTCCCGCCGGGCCATCGACCGGATCCACGAAAAGGGCTATACCCTGATTGTGACGGTGGACAACGGCATCTCGGCGGTGGAAGAGGCGGCCTATGCGGCCTCCCTGGGGATTGACCTGGTGATCACCGACCACCATCTGCCCCCCAGCACCCTGCCCACCGCAGTGGCGGTGGTGGACCCCCGGCGGCAGGACGACCACAGCCCCTTCAAGGAGCTGTGCGGCGCCGGGGTGGCCTTCAAGCTGTGCGCCGCCCTGGAGGACTGCATGCCCGAGGAGCTGCTGGAATTTTGCAGCGACCTGGCGGCCATCGGCACGGTGGCCGACGTAATGCCCCTCACCGGGGAGAACCGCACCATCGTCAAGGCGGGGCTGCAGATTTTGCAGAACACCCAGCGGCCGGGGCTGGCCGCCCTGCTGAAGGAGGTGGGGCTGGCGGGCAAGACGGTCACCGCCGACAACGTCAGCTTTGGGATCGCACCCCGGCTCAACGCCGCCGGCCGGATGGACAGCGCCGCCTCGGCCCTGCAGCTGGTCCTCTGCGAGGACCCGGACCGGGCGTGCTGCCTGGCCCGCCATCTGAATGAAATCAACGCCCAGCGCCAGGAGACCGAGCAGAAGATCGAAAAGGCGGTGGAAGAGATGCTGGCCGCCGAGCCCCAGCGCACCCAGGACCGGGTGATGCTGCTGTGGGGGGCCGGCTGGCACCAGGGGGTCATCGGGATTGTGGCCTCCCGGCTGGTGGAAAAATTCGGCCGGCCGGTGATGGTGGTGTCCATCGCCGAAAACGGCGAGGCCAAGGGCAGCGGCCGCAGCGTGCCGGGGTTCAACCTCCACGCCTGCATCACCGCCTGCTCTGACCTGCTGATCCGGTTTGGCGGCCACGCCATGGCCGCCGGCCTGCTGGTGCGGGAGGAAAACCTGCCCGAGCTGCGCCGCCGGATGAACGAGTGGGCCGCCCGGGAATGCCCGGTGATCCAGGCGCCCCCGCTGGTGTGCGACCTGTCCCTCCGGCTGTCCCGGGTGACGGTGGAGGAGGTCCGGGCGGTGGAGCGGATGGCCCCCTTTGGGGCCGACAACCCCGCCCCGGTGTTTTTGCTGGAACGGGCCATCGTGGAGGGGATTTACCCGGTGTCCGACGGCAAGCACAGCCGCTTGCGGCTCCATCAGGGCAGCGCCAGCCTCTACGCCGTCTGGTTCGGGATGCCGCCCCAGCAGGTGCCCTACCAGATGGGGGATGCGGTGGACGCAGCCCTCAGCCTCTCGGTGTACGAGGGGGCCAGGGGAGCCCAGATTTCGGGCCGGATCCTGGACCTCCACCCGGCGGGCCTGGGGCCCGACGCGGCCCGGCAGGCCGCCCTGGTGGACGCTTTGAAGCGGGGGGCTTCCCTTTCCCCGGAAGAGCGGCAGCTGGTCTGCCCTTCCCGGGAGGAAGTGGCCGCCGTCTATCGTGAATTGAAAACCCGGCGCTGGCACGCCGATGATCTGCAGCCCCTGTGCGCCCGGATGGGCACCGCCTCCACCGGCAAAACCCTGGTGGCGGTGGAAGCCCTGCGCCAGGTGGGCCTGGTGGCACAGGCAGAGAGGGACGGCGCAGCCTGTCTGGAACTGGTGCGGGTGGCCGGCAAGAAAAACCTGGCCGACGCGCCGATTCTGAAGTGTTTGGAGGAGAAGTAATTATGGCAGAGGGAAAAACAACGGCAGCGCCTGCCCCTGTGCAGGATTCCTATACCGCCAAGAGCCACCTGCAGCACCAGGTGCATGAGGTGGGGACGGTGGTGGCCACTGCCACCCCCGCAGAGGCGGCGGACTATGTGGTCCCCTCGGAGGCCCGCCCCGAGATCATCACCTATGACAAACTGCTGGAGGCCATCCAGGCCAGCGGCCGGGCCTACAACATGGATATGATTGAAAAGGCCTATCACATGGCCGACGAGGCCCACAAGGACGTCAAGCGCCGCAGCGGCGAGCCCTATATCTGCCATCCCCTGGCGGTGGCCCGCCTGGTGCTGGACCTGGGCATGGACAGCGAGAGCATCGCCGCGGCCCTGCTCCACGACGTGGTGGAGGACACCCCCACCACCGTGGACCAGATCAAAGCTGCCTTTGGGGCGGATGTGGCCCTGCTGGTGGACGGCGTCACCAAGCTGACCAAGATCCAGTTTTCCAGCATCGAGGAGCAGCAGGCCGAGAACCTGCGCAAGATGCTGCTGGCCATGAGCCAGGATGTGCGGGTCATGATCATCAAGCTGTGTGACCGGCTCCACAATATGCGCACCGGCGACGCCTGGCCCGAGCAGAAGCGCCGGGACAAGGCCCGTGAGACCATGGAGGTCTACGCCCCCATCGCCAACCGCCTGGGCATTTTGAACATCAAGGAAGAACTGGAGGACCGCAGCCTCCATTACCTGGACCCGGTGGGCTACCAGGAGATCAGCAAGCTGCTGAACGAGCGGTCGGGGGAGGAATTCCTGGCCAACGTGTCGGCCCTGATCGAAAAGCGGCTGGAAGAGAGCGGCATCAAGGGCGCCACCATGAAGCGCCGGGTCAAGAGCATCTACGGCATC
The DNA here is from genome assembly GCA_904394215.1 of uncultured Faecalibacterium sp. Taxonomy (GTDB): domain Bacteria; phylum Bacillota; class Clostridia; order Oscillospirales; family Ruminococcaceae; genus Faecalibacterium. Next base: position 30,566 of record CAJFNF010000016.1, on the reverse strand, counting down.
TACCGCAAGATGTACGTCCAGAACAAGTCCTTTGAGGAGATCTACGACGTCTACGCCGTCCGGATCATCCTGGACACCATCACCGAGTGCTACAGCGCCCTGGGCCTGATCCACGACATGTACCACCCCCTGCCCAACCGGTTCAAGGACTATATCTCCACCCCCAAGCCCAACGGCTACCAGAGCCTCCACACCACCGTCATCGGCCACGAGGGGATCCCCTTTGAGGTGCAGATCCGTACCCGCCAGATGGACGAGATGGCCGAATACGGCGTGGCGGCCCACTGGAAGTACAAGGACGGCATTGTGGGCCACGACAAGCTGGACGACCGGCTGGCCTGGGTCCGGCAGCTGCTGGAAAACCAGCGCCTGTCGGATGATTCGGGCAACCTGCTCCACGACCTGAAGAGCGACCTGCTGCCCGAGGAAGTCTTTGCCTTCACCCCCAAGGGCGACGTCATCAACCTGCCTGCCGGGGCCACCTGCATCGACTTTGCCTATGCCATCCACTCGGCGGTGGGCAACCGGATGATCGGCTGCAAGGTCAACAACCGGATGGTCCCCATCGACCATGTGGTGGCCACCGGCGAGATCATCGAGGTAATCCTGGGCCCCGCCGACAAGGGCCCCAGCCGGGACTGGCTGAAGATCGTCCGCACCAGCGAGGCCAAGAGCAAGATCCGCAACTGGTTCAAGAAGATGCGGCGGGACGAGAACATCACCCAGGGCCGGGACGCCCTGTCCAAGGAGCTGCGGCGGGAGAATATCCTGATCGCCGACGACAAGCTGGATGAGTTTGTGGGCAGCTGCTGCCGCCGGATGCGCCAGAACAGCGCCGAGGACCTGTATGCGGCCATCGGCTACGGCGGCATTACCATCGCCAACTGCCTGCCCAAGTTCAAGGAGGAATACCAGAAGCTGCGGGCGGCGGAGAATCCCCCCGCCGAGCTGGCCAAGGTGGACCTGCGGAAGGTCCACTCCACCGACGGCGTCATTGTGGAGGGCTTCGACAACACCCCCATCAAGTTCGCCAAGTGCTGCAACCCCCTGCCCGGGGACCCCATTGTGGGCTTCATCACCCGGGGCTTCGGCGTATCGATCCACAAGGCCAACTGCGCCAACGCCCAGTCCAGCATGAAGGACCCCTCCAACGCCCCCCGGTGGGTCAAGGCCTACTGGGCCGACAGCGTCAAGGAGAGCTACAAGGCCGGGCTGGAAATCGTGGCCCTGGACCGCAACGACCTGCTGAAAGACGTGCTGAGCGCTCTGTCGGATATGCGGGTGCCCCTGTATACCGTCAACGCCCGCCAGGTGGACAGCTACGGCATCGTCAACCTGACCATCGGCATCAACAATACCGAGCACCTGGACCGGGTGGTGGCCCGCCTGAACAAGGTCCGGGATGTGCTCAAGGTGACAAGGAGTTAAACAAAGCCAATGAGAGCTGTGATACAGGCTGTTTCCTCCGCCAGCGTGCGGGTGAACGGCGGCGAACCCCGGGCCATCGGCCCCGGCCTGGTGATCCTGTTCGGGGTCAAGGACACCGACACCCTGGACATGGTGCCCCGCTTTGCGGAGAAGTGCGCCGGGCTGCGGATCTTCCACGACGAAAACGGCAAGCTGAACCGCAGCGCCAGGGACAACGGCTATTCGGCCCTGGTGGTGTCCCAGTTCACCCTGTACGGGGACACCAAAAAGGGGATGCGGCCCAGCTTCATCCGGGCCGCAAAGCCGCCCCTGTCGGTGGAAGCCTACGACCTGTTTGTGGCCGAGATGGGCAAACAGGGCCTCAAAGAGGTCAAGCACGGGGAGTTCGGCGCGGATATGCAGGTGGCCCTGGTGAACGAGGGCCCCTGCACCATCGTGATGGACACCGACGAATGGAAGAAGGGAGACTGAAATGAAGGCATATCATGTGGTGGGGCAGGCCCCCATGTACACCAATACCTTCCTGCTGATTTCGGATGCGGGCCACGGGGTGGTCATCGACCCGGCGGGGGCCGCAGCCGACTACAACAAGATCCTGGACCAGGAGGGGGCCTCCCTCACCCAGATCCTGTGCACCCACGGCCACTTTGACCATGTGGGCAGCGCAATGGAGCTGAAACAGAAGTGGGGGGCCAAACTCTGGTGCGAGGCCGCCGACCTGGAGGGCAGCCAGTTCTACCCCCTGAGCGAGGCCGACAGCGGCTATCAGGAAGGGGGCACCATCCAGGTGGATGAGATGATCTTCACGGTGTGGCACACCCCTGGCCACACCCCCGGCAGCGTCTGCCTGCTGTGCGAAAACTACCTCTTCACCGGGGACACCCTCTTTGCGGGGAGCGTGGGCCGCACCGATCTGCCCGGCGGCAGCAGCCGCCAGCTCAGCGAGTCGCTGAAAAAGCTGGCCGGCCTGCCCATTCCCGCCGACGCCCAGGTCCTGCCCGGACACGGGGAACTGTCCACCTTCGGGGAAGAACTGAACAACAACTGGTATCTGAAACACGCCAGAGCATAAGGAACACAACATGAAGATTTATATTACGGGCCTGCCGTCGGGGTACGACGTGGAACACCTGGTGCGGCTGTTTTACCCCATGGCGCCCCTGACTTTGACCCCGCCGGAGGACGGCGAGGACTGCGTCTGGGCCAGCCGGGACGAGGCTGGCCTGTCGGTGCTGGTGCGGGAAAAGGGCAAAAGCAAAACCCTCACCGCCCCGGTGCCCGACGGGGATACCCCCGAGTTTGCCCTGGCCAGCCTGACCTATGACCTGCTGCGCCAGTGGACCGGCATCCGGCCCCCCTGGGGCAAGATGACCGGGGTGCGGCCGGTGCGGCTGATCCACGACAAGCGGTCGGCGGGCTGGACCCAGGATCAGATTGACGACTGGTTCCTCCACCACTTTGACTGCTCGGAGGAAAAATACCGGATGGCCAAAGCCATCGCCGACCTGCAGGAGCCCATCCTCCGCCGCGGGTCCCGGCCCAGGGCCTACAGCCTGTATATCGGCATCCCCTTCTGCCCATCACGGTGCAGCTACTGCAGCTTTGTCAGCTGCAACCTGGACCGGGACCGGAAACTGGTCCAGCCCTATGTGGACTGCCTGTGCAGGGAGCTGTCCGCCATCCGCCAGCAGGCGGACCAGGCGGGGCTCCAGCTCCAGAGCATCTACATCGGCGGCGGCACCCCCACCAGCCTGTCGGCAGACCAGCTGCGGCAGCTGATGGGGACGGTGCGCCGGGAGTTCCCCCTGGAAGGGCTGGCCGAGTACACGGTGGAGGCGGGCCGCCCCGACTGCACCGACGCCGAAAAGCTGGCGGTCATCAAGGAATACGGCGCCACCCGGATCTCCATCAACCCCCAGACCTTCTCGGATGAGGTGTTGGCCCGGATCGGCCGCCGCCACACCGCCCAGGATATCCTGGACTGCTACGCCGCGGCCCGGGCCGCCGGCCACACCGACATCAACATGGACCTGATCGCCGGCCTGCCCGGCGACACGGTGGAGGGCTTTGAACAGAGTCTGCGCACCGCCATCTCCCTGGACCCCGAAAACATCACCGTCCACACCCTGACCCTCAAGCGGGCCTCCCGGATTGTGATGGAGGAGCAGGAGGACAACCGCTATGCCGACGTGGCCGCCATGCTGGAAAAGTGCAGCCTGCTGCCCGCCGCCGGCTACCGGCCCTACTACCTCTACCGCCAGAAGAATACCCTCCAGAACCTGGAAAATGTGGGCTGGAGCAAGCCGGGCAAGGAGGGCTGCTACAACATCTACATCATGGAGGAAGTGCAGACCATCCTCTCGGCGGGGGCGGGCGGCAGCACCAAGCTGGTAGACGCCGCCGGCCACAGGATGCAGCGCATCTTCAATTTCAAGTATCCCAACGAATACATTCAGCGCTTCGACCAGGTTCTGGAGCGCAAAAAAGGAGTGTCTGCGTTTTATGATCACGATTTGGGTACCAAAGCGCCTGGTGGAGATTGATCTGTGCAACGTGGCAGCCCGCAGCCCCGCCCAGCTGGTGGAGATCAGCGAGGGGAGCTACTGCCGCCGCCTGCGGTATGCCGCAAAGAAAATCCGGCAGTCGGGGGCCAAGATCATCATGCTGACCGGCCCTTCGGCCAGCGGCAAGACCACCACCGCCCACAAGCTGGCCGCCACCCTCTGTGAGATGGGCACCCCGGCCCAGGTCATCAGCCTGGACAATTTCTTCCGGGGGTCGGAGTATTACCCCAAGATGCCCGACGGCACCCTGGACTACGAGCACCCCGACACCCTGGATATGCCCCTGATCCGCCAGTGCCTGCAGGAGCTGAGCCAGACCGACAAGACGGTGCTGCCCATCTATGACTTTGTGAAGGAGGCCCGGTCGGAGCAGACCGAGCCTATCGACCTGCAGGGGGGCGTCTGCATTGTGGAGGGGATCCACGCCCTCAACCCGGCTTTGACCAGCCTGGTGCCCTCGGGCCACATCTACCGGATTTACGCCGGCCTGCGGGAGGAATACTGCCAGGAGGGCCGCCGCCTCATCAGCACCCAGGATATCCGGCTGTGCCGCCGGGTGCTGCGGGATGCCGCCGTCCGGGGCCGCAGCCCCGAAAAGACCCTGGCCATGTGGGAGCGGGTGCTGGACGGGGAGACCCGCTATATCAAGGGCTTCAAGAACACCGCCGACTTTTTGCTGGACACCGCCTTCACCTATGAGCTCCACATCATCGCCGGGCTGCTGCCCGAGGTGGGCCGGTGGATGAGCCCCGACAGCCGCTACACCGAAATGTGGGACGAAACCGCCCGCCGCTTTGAGCACGTGGACCCCCTGAACCGGGACCTGATCCCCGAGGGGGCCATGCTGCGGGAGTTCTACGCCTCGGTGCTGTGACCATCTGTGACAAGGAAATGGCAGAAGGATTATAAAACTGTAAAAGCCGGGGTGAATTGGTTGCATCCCGCTGGAAAGTGCGGTATACTGAATTTGTAACCTGGCCGGCGGCGGGCCCCGGGCCCCGCCGGCAAAGACTACGGAGAAGCGAGGTGTCTTTGAAAATGGATGCAGAAAAGTGGAAGGATACCATTCTGGCCAAAAGCCGTGAATACGTGGAGATGGGTGTCAGCGTCGCCAGCGACCTGACCGAAAAGGGCAAGACCCAGGCCAAGACCCTGTCCAACCAGGCCAAGATCAGCCGGGCCCAGCGCCAGCTGGGCGCCCTGGTGTACAGCCTGGCCAAGGGCAACGAGGAAAACCAGCCCCTGGTGGACCGCTATATCGACATGATTGACTCCATTGAGCAGGAGAACCGCCAGCTGAAAGCCAAGCTGACCCCCGCCGAGGCCAGCGAGGTGGAGCACGCTTCCGCCGATGTGGAGGCCGACATGGCCGACGTGATGGCCGATCCCGTCCAGGAGGAGGCCGCCCCAGCTGAGGAGGCCGCCGGCACCCCCGGCGAAGCCGACGCCAAGAAGTACTGCCCCCAGTGCGGCGCAGAGGTGGCAGCAGACGCGCTGTTCTGCACCAAGTGCGGCGCCCAGCTGTGACAGGATGTCTGGATGCACAGGCGCTCCCGGGCCGGGGGCGCCTTTTTCCGGTCCGGGCCCCGGGAAATGAAAAATTCGGGAAATCGCCGCAAACGCTTGAAAATCGACACCATATAAGTTAAAATATACTAGGATTTGTGTTGGCAAAAACCGGCAGAAAAGGAGAAGGCTGCATGATCGACTGGCCCGAAAAGGAGCACTACACGGCGGAGGATCTGGTCCGGATCATCCGCATCCTGCGCGACCCGCAGGACGGCTGCCCCTGGGACAAGGTCCAGACCCACCAGTCCATCCGCAAAAACTTCCTGGAAGAGACCTGCGAGGCTTTGGAGGCCATCGACGCAAACGACCCCGGGATGCTGCGGGAAGAGCTGGGGGACGTGCTGATGCAGGTGGTGTTCCACGCGGTGCTGGAAGAAGAGCAGGGCCGCAGCACCTTCTCGGATATCTGCAGGGAAGTGTGCGAAAAGCTGGTCTTTCGCCACCCCAACGTCTTTGCATCCTCGGCTGCCCGGAACGCCGGTATAAATGGCTGGGATGCGCTCAAAAATAAGGAAAAGGGCCGCCGGACCCTGGCGGATGAGCTGGACACCGTCCCCGCCACCCTGCCGGCTTTGATGCGGGCCCAGAAGCTCCAGAAGCGGGCGGCGGGCCACGGCATCGGCCCCGCCGGCCAGGAGCAGGCCCTGTCCGTCCTGCGCCAGGCAGAGGAACGCTGGCAGGAGACGGCCGGGGGGCAGCCTTCTTCCGATGAGGCCGCCCGGGCAGCCGGCGAACTGCTGCTGGCTGCGGCGGATTCCATCCGGCTGGCAGGCGTCGACGCAGAAGAGGCGCTGACATTTGCATCCAAGGCATTCTGCCGCGCTGTGGAAGGCGGGCAGGAGGCTGAACGATCCGAACAATGAATCAATTTTGGAGGTACTATTATGACGAAGGCTGATTTGACTGCACAGGTTGCTGCCTACACCGATATGACCAAGAAGGACGCCGACAAGGCAGTGAACGCTGTGTTCGAGGCTCTGAGCCGGGCCCTCGCAAACGGCGAAAAGGTGACCATCTCCGGCTTCGGCACCTTTGAGGTGCGGGAGCGGGCCGAGCGCCAGGGCATCAACCCCCGCACCCAGGAGCCCATCACCATCGCTGCATCCCGCAGCATCGTCTTCAAGCAGGGCAAGGCCCTGAAGGATTCCCTGTAAGCTGCCGGGAAGGAATTGTGTAATACCGCTGCCGGAAGGGTCCGCCCCGTGCGGACGCGCCGGCAGCCTTTTTTATAGGAGGAAAAACCCATGCGCCTGGACAAATACCTGAAAGTTTCCCGCCTGATCAAGCGGCGGACGGTGGCCAACGAGGTGGCCGACGCCGGCCGGATCCTGATCAACGGCAAGGTGGCCAAGGCCAGCGCCGCCGTCAACCCCGGGGACGTGATCGAGATCACCTTCGGCAACCGCCCGGTGAAGGTGCGGGTGCTGTCGGACACCGAGCCCCACACCAAGGATGTGGCCCGGGAGATGTACGAAGTCATCGCTGAATAAAGCCGCCGCCCCGCCGCATAGACTGGGTAACAGGAAACCAAGGGCGGGGGGCGATACCATGGAAAAACAGACCGCACGGCCGGCCGAGGCGGCGCCGCACAACCTGATTTTGGAAGCGCGGAGCCGTCTCACCGTCACCGGGGTGCGCCGGGTGGTCCGGTGCGACCCGGACAGCGCGGTGATCGAGACGTCCGACTGCGTGCTCAACCTGTCGGGGGCCCAGCTGAGCGTCACCTCCCTGGACCTGGAGCGGGGGGAGGCCAAACTGTCGGGCCGGATCGATGCCCTGGAATACACCGAGGCCCGGACCCCGGGCGGCCTGCTGCGCCGCCTGATCCGCTGATGGCCCCGGTGCTGGCCCCCTGGCAGGCGGGGCGGGAGATGGCCTGCTGCCTCTATCTGGGCGCCCTGGTGGGGGCTTTGCGGGCGGTGGGCCCCCGGAAGGGCCGGGCCGCCTTTTTCCCTGACCTGGCCCTGGTGGGGATGCTGCTGCTGTTCCTCCAGAGCTACGCCGCCGGCTACAGCGACGCCGGGACCCTGCGGTGGTATATGGTGGCGTCGGGGTTTGCAGGGGCCCTGGCCGCCCACAGCCTGCTGGCCCCGGTGACAAGCCGGGTGTGGCGGATGGTGCTGTGGCCGGGCTGGGCCATGGCCCGGCTGATCGGGCGGCGGGCCCTGGCCCCTGCCGTCGGGGCGCTGCGGGCCCGACGGGCCGCCAAAGCGGCAAAAACCGCCGCAGAAAAGCAAAAAAAGAACTTGCCAAACCAGGAGCATCTGTTGTATAATTCCAATGTATAACGATTCGGTTGTGCGCAGTTTGATCCATGGGATGGAGGCGGCCAGAATGGCACGGACCCGTAAAAAAACCAAGACCCTCTGGTGGGGGATTACCCGCCTGTTTTTTGTACTGCTGCTGCTGAGCATGCTGGCGGCCTATGTGTCCAATCAGGTGACCATCAGCTCCAAACAGGCTGAGCTGGACGCCCTCAACGACCAGATCGCCCAGCAGAACTCGGAGAACGAGGAGCTGGAACGGATCCTGGACGGCAACCCCGACGAGATCGTGGAGTGGATCGCACGGGATTCCTACGGCTATGCGGCACCCAACGAGCGGATCATCATTGATATCTCGGGCAACTGAAGTCGTCTGTTTGCGGCGGGCTGCTTTTTGCGGGCGGCCCGGGAACTCTCTGGCTGAAGAAAGGGTATAGAGCTTTGATAGAGGTAGGTAACGTATTGGAAGGCCGGATCACCGGCATCAAACCCTTCGGCGCGTTTGTGGCACTGCCCGAGGGACGTGTGGGCATGGTCCACATTTCGGAAGTGTCCAACTCCTATGTGCAGGACATTGCGGCTGTGCTCCACGAGGGGGAAACGGTAAACGTCAAGGTGATCGGCATCTCGCCGGAAGGCAAGATCGCCCTGTCCATCAAACAGCTGCTGCCGCCTCCCCAGCGCACCGGGCGGGACAATGGCCGCGGCCCCCGTTCCTCCGGCCCGAGGGAGGGCCGCGGCGGGCCCCGGGGCGGCAAGCGCCCCCCGCGGGACGATGGGCCCCGGGTATGGCAGCCCCGGCCCCCTGCCAAGAGCGACAACCTGTCCTTTGAGGACATGATGAGCCGCTTCAAGAGCCAGAGCGAAGAAAAAATGGCAGATCTCGACCACGAGTCGGGCGGACGGCGGGGCGGCTATGCCTCCCGGAACCGCCGGGGCGGCCGCTGATCTGGTTCAAGATTCCACCAAATGACCCGGGCCTGCCCCAGCGGGAACCGTGCAAGGCAACCTTGCCGCGCACCCCTGCAGGGGCGGGCCCCTTTTGCTGCAAAAGAAAGGATGTCTCCATGTCTGCAATGTATGAACTGATTGTACCCTGCTTTTTTGGCTGCGAGTCCACCGCCAGCTTTGAGCTCAAGCGGCTGGGCGCTGAGGACCTGCGGGTCACCGACGGCCGGCTGACCTTCCGGGGCGGGGCTGAGATGATCGCCGCCGCCAACCTGAACCTCCGGACGGTGGAGCGGGTGATGCTGCTGCTGGCCAACTACAAGGCCGAGACCTTTGACGACCTGTTCGACGGGGTCTACGCCATCCCCTGGGAGGAGCTGCTGCCGGCAGATGCCGCCTTCCCGGTGAAGGGCTCCTCCCTGAACAGCAAGCTGTCCAGCGTGCCCGCCTGCCAGAGCATCATCAAGAAGGCCGTCGTCAAGCGGCTGATGCAGGGCCACAAGACCTCCACCCTGCCCGAGACCGGCAGCGTCTACCGGGTCCAGTTCCTGCTGCGGAAGGACCAGTGCGAGATCATGCTGGACACCAGCGGCGAGGGCCTCCACAAGCGGGGCTACCGCCGCAACGCCATGGAGGCCCCCCTGCGGGAGACCCTGGCCGCCACCATCGCCGACCTGGGCCGGGTGCGCCGGGACAGCCTGGTGGAGGACCCCTTCTGCGGCAGCGGCACCCTGGTGATTGAGGCCGCCCAGAAGGCCATGAACATCGCCCCCGGCCTCCAGCGCCGGTTTGCCGCCGAGCACTACAGCTTTGTGCCCCAGCAGGTGTGGGCCGACCAGCGCCGGAAGGCCCTGGAAGAGATCAAGCAGGACGCCGCCTTTGAGGGCTTCGGCTACGATGTGGACCCTGCCGCCGTGGAGCTGGCCAAGGCCAACGCCCGTCTGGCCGGGGTTGACAAGCGCTGCCACTTTGAGGTGGCAGACGTGGCAAACTTTGCCCCCCGGGCAGAGGCCATCGTCCTGACCAACCCGCCCTACGGCGAGCGGATGAGCACCATCGAGGGGGCTGCCCGCCTGGCCCAGACCTTTGGCCGCCAGATGGAGGCCCATCCCTGCGCAGGGGTCTATGTCATCACCGCCGACATGGAATTTGAGGCCCACTATGACCGCCGGGCCACCAAGCGCCGCAAAATGTACAACGGCATGATCCCCTGCCAGGTGTATATGTACTACAGCGCTCCCGGCGCCAAAACCGCCCGCCCCATGGCCAAAGAGGGCTTTGACGGCCGCCGCAGCCATCCCCACAGCCAGGGCGGCGCACCGGAGAAAAAAGGCTGACTTTTTCCTGAGCAATGACCAGACAAATGAAGTGTCAAAACATACAAAAATAGGCCAGGAAATGGAAATGTAAAAAACAACGTATCCAGGATAAAATAATGCGGATTGAACAGCCAACCCGAGCCGGGGCCGGGGACAAATGCAAAGACTTTCCAAATAGGAATTGCATCTGGGAACAAAATCGATTATACTAAGAATGATCACAATTTGGGCTATCCTGAGTCCGCGGGCCGGGGCTGCACAGTCAGCCCGGCCGAAAGCGCCCTGCGCAAGCAAAGGTGCGTAAGGTTTGGTACAATGGAGGCTGTGCGCCATGTTGACAGGCAGACTTCACCCTTATCTGCCGGAACTTACAATCCGTGATTATAATATTTACCTGCGCTATGTCCGGGGGGTCAGCTATCAGCTGTACCTGGACTATGGCTTTTTGGCTTACCAGAGCCTGCCCCACCGGGTGGGCACCCTGGCCCTGCTGTCCGACAGTCTGGCGGGGCGGCAGGCCACCTGCCAGAGCATCCGTCTGCCGGGGAGCCTGACCCCGGTGCCCATGATGTGCCAGACCCGGGGCATCCGGCTGGCGGCCCAGATCCAGGTGATGATGAGCTGGCACCGGCTGCAGGACCGCCGGACCAGCGAGCTGCCCTTCAAGGAGAAGGTCCAGCGGGCCATCCAGCGGCTGACCCTCTACCGGGCCTACCGCAAGGCGGTCCAGGAGGAGCCTGCCCTGGAGCGGATCTTCTGCCAGCAGCAGGCCCAGGCTGTGGCCCAGCAGCAGCTGCGGGGCCAGAACTATGCGGTGGCCTCCGAGCCCATGAGCAACGTCTACGGGGCGCTGTTCTCGGTGCTGGCCTCCGACGACCCGGTCCAGCGGAAGAATATGCGCTATATTGGCAGCTGCATCGGCAAGGCCTTCTACCTGCTGGATAAGGCCCAGCGCCACCAGCAGGACCAGAAAGAGGACCGGTACAACGTCTTTGTGGCCAACGGTCTCAGCCAGGAGGCCGCCCAGGAAAACGCTCGCCGCCAGGCCATCGCGGCCATCAACGACCTGGCCCGGGTGTACACCCTGATGGATATCAAGCTGAACCGGTCCCTGCTGGACAACATCATCATCCTGGGCCTGCGGGATACCGTGGACCCCCTGGAGCACGGCTCCTGGGATTTGAACTGGGAGTTCCCCTTATGAAACGAAACACCAACCCAAGCTGGCCTGTGGCGCTGTGCGGCATGGTGGTGGCCCTGTCGGTGGTTTTGATGCTGCTGGGGGCCATCCTGCCCATCGCCATGTTCATTGCCCCCGCTGCCGGGGGCCTTTTGATTGGGGCAGTAGCCGAGGAATGCGGCCGCCGCTACGCCTGGATCACTTATGGAGCCGCCAGCGTCCTGGGGGTGCTGTTTGTGCCCGACAAGGAGACGGCCCTGTTCTTTGTGGTGCTGCTGGGGTATTACCCCCTGGTGAAGCCCCGGCTGGACCGGCTGCGGCCGGCGCCGGTGCGCCTGGCGGCCAAACTGCTGCTGTGCAACGGCTCGGTGCTGGCCCTGTACGGGGTGCTGCTGGTGCTGTTTCCCGCCGGGCAGGTGGCAGATGAGGTCCAGGAGGCGGCCTTTGTGCTGGCCGCCGTGACTTTGCTGATCGGGAACGTGGCTTTTCTGCTGTTTGACCGGGCCCTGGTCAACCTGCTGAAGGTCTACCGCCTGGTGTGGCAGCCCCGGCTGCATAAGATGCTGGGGAAGCGATAAAATACAAATGGGATTGAAAGAAGGAATGTGTACCTCGAGTTGACAAAAAGCGCCGGGCCACGCGGGTGACAGCCGTGAGGGTGACGAGGAGAAGGATCATCGAAAGATTCGGCGGATGTTCTTCCGGCTGATGGCTGTACCAGCCGATAGAGAGGAGCAAAAAACGGCAGCAATACCGCAACAGATCTCTTCAAAGCAAGCCATGCTGTGAATACAATCGTACAGGCGGCCCCCGGGCCGCCCGGGAAGCTGAGCAGGCCCTGCCCTGAAAGGCGGGGGTTCCTGCCGGCATGGAGGTGTTTTGCTTATGTGTGGCATTGTAGGCTACGTGGGCGCCCGCTGCGCCCAGGACGTATTGCTGGATGGTCTGACCAAGCTGGAGTACCGGGGCTATGACTCGGCCGGCGTGGCCCTGGAAACCGGGGACGCCATCCGCGTGGTGAAAACCAAGGGGCGGCTGGCCGCCCTGCGGGCCAAGCTGGAACAGGAGAACCTGCCTGTGACCCACTGCGGCATCGGCCATACCCGCTGGGCCACCCACGGGGAGCCCAGCGACGTCAACAGCCATCCCCACTCCACCCCCTATGTGAGCATCGTGCACAATGGCATCATCGAGAACTACGGCGCCCTGAAGGAGATGCTGGAGGCCAAGGGGTACACCTTTGTCAGCGAGACCGACACCGAGGTGCTGGTGAAGCTGATTGACAGCTGCTACCAGGGGGAGCCCCTGAAGGCCCTCACCGAGGCCCTGGCCCGGGTGCGGGGCAGCTACGCCCTGGCGGTCCTGTTCCGGGACTGGCCCGACACCCTGTTTGCGGTCCGGCGGGAGAGCCCCCTGATCGTGGGCTATGGGGAAGGGGAGAACTTCCTGGCCTCGGATATCCCCGCCATCCTGAAATATACCCGCAGCTACAGCGTCCTGGAGGAAGGGGACATGGTGGTCTGCACCGCCGGTGCAGTCACCTTCTATGACGAGTTTGGGCGCCCCGTCCAGCGGGAGCGCCTCACCGCCGACTGGGATGTGGAGGCCGCCGAAAAGGGCGGATATCCCCACTTCATGCTGAAGGAAATCAACGAACAGCCCGCCGCCATCACCGCCACGGTAGGGCCCCGGGTGGAGGACGGGATGCCCAGCCTGCGGATCCCGGCCCTCACCGATGAACGGCTGGCGGCCATCCAGCGGATCCACCTGGTGGCCTGCGGTACCGCCATGCACGCCGGCATGGTGGGCAAGGCCGCCATCGAGACCCTGGCCCGGCTGCCGGCAGAGGTGGACATTGCCAGCGAGTTCCGTTACCGGGACCCCATCCTCAGCCCCGAGGACCTGGTGATCATCATCAGCCAGTCGGGCGAGACCAGCGACACCCTGGCGGCCCTGAAACTGGCCAAGAGCCAGGGGGTGCCGGTGCTGGCCATCGTCAATGTGGTGGGCAGTTCCATTGCCCGGGCCGCAGATTATGTGATGTACACCTACGCCGGCCCCGAGATTGCGGTGGCCTCCACCAAGGCCTATATGGTTCAGATGTGCGTGCTGTACCTGTTTGCCCTGCGGCTGGCCTATGCCCGCGGCAAGCTGACCGAGGCCGAAACCCGCCGCAACACCGCCCAGCTGCAGCGGGCGCCGGAGGTTGTGAAGCCCCGGCTGGATGACTGTGAGTATATCAAATACCTGGCTAGCCTGTTTGTAAACACCCAGAGCTGCTTTTTCATTGGCCGGGGCTTCGACTACGCCCTGTCCCTGGAGGGGAGCCTCAAGCTGAAGGAGATCAGCTACGTCCATTCGGACGCTTACGCGGCCGGGGAGCTGAAGCACGGCACCATCAGCCTGGTGACCGACGGGGTGCCGGTGATCGTCCTGGCCACCCAGCACAAGGTCTATGAGAAGACCCTGTCCAACGCCAAGGAAACCAAGAGCCGGGGGGCCAAGGTGCTGCTGTTCACCACCAAGGATGCGGTGGTGCCGGAGGGCATCGCCGACTATGTGGTGCGGCTGGACCAGTACGAGGACATCCTGATGCCCCTGCAGCTGATTGTGCCGCTGCAGCTGTTCGCCTACTACATGGCGGTGCTCCGTGGCTGCGACGTGGATAAACCCCGGAACCTGGCCAAGAGTGTCACGGTAGAGTAAGGTGTTCCTTTTTCGAGAAAAAGGAACCAAAAAGCTTTTCACTGGGTACCATACACTCTGGCCGCGCTTACGTGAGGGCTAGGGGGTTGCAAGGCCTCTGGCCGCGCTTACGTGAGGGCTAGGGGGTTGCAAGGCCCTGGATCTTCGTTTACGTTTGGGCCTGCGGCCCGGTCCGATGCAAAGTTTCTGATTGCCCGATATCCAATCAATCCTCGTTCCGCTTGGGACGGGGATTTGTTTTTGTTTGCCCGCCCCTGACCTGCGGCCGCGCCCACCGGCGGGGCCAGTACCAATTAACTGCTCCCTCTGTTTGGGGGCCGCCTGGTGCCTGAAAGCCTCTGCCCGACCGCTCCGGCCCAGCCCCCCGGAAAAAGGAAGCAGCCCCCGACCCGGGAGGCCCCTTTTTCTCTATTGGCATTGTCTCAGTGAGAGGCATCCCGCAGCGTACACCCAGGATGAGCAGCTCGTGGCTCAGAGCCCCACCGGGGCGGGCCCGCAGGGCCGGGGGACCGCTGAAAGGGCGGTGGGCGGGTTTAGATCACAAATCAAAACAACATCTGCACCCGCCGTGGGGCCTTGCGGTCCCGGCACGCCTCACCGGGGAAAAGAAAAGCACAAAGCCCCGCCTCCGGTGGGAGACAGGGCTTTGTGTGCTTAGAGGGAAGGTAAGATTCTTATATGGATGGCCTGCATCACCAGAACCAATACCTCTTTTTCACCACAATGTACACCACAATGATGGCCACCAGGACCACGCCTGCGGCAACCAGGGCGTAAAAGTTCATGTGGACGAAGGTCAGTGTGTTGTTGGTCAGCAGATAGCGGCCCGCCGTGTCGGTGGTGACCACGCTGTCTGCATAGCTGTTCAGGTACTGCCACTGCTGGGTAGCCTCGTTGTACAGGTACAGCCGGCTGTAGCTGGCGTTGTCCCCGGTGAGGGTCAGGCTGACGGCACAAGGCATGGCGCCGCCCTCATTCAGACTGAATTCCAGCCCCTCTTCGCTGGGGGTGAAGGTCACCGCCGTGGACAGGGCGTTCTGGGTGTTGCGGATGTCGGTGCCCCGGATGGTCAGCACATAGCCGTCGCCGGTGACGTTCATGGTCTTACCGGTGCGGCGCAGGGCGTCCAGCATCTGGGTGGTAATGGTGGGGATGTCCCCCTGGTTCAGGTTCACCAGTTCAATCTGGGGGTCGTTGATCTGCTGGACGATGGGGTCCTCGGCGGTGGTTTCGCTGTCAGCACCGCTGTCGGCGCCCGAGCCGGAGCCGCTGCCGGCGGTGTTCTGGCTGGTGCCCTGGTTGACGATCACCGTCACCATGCTGGAGGAGTCCCCGTTGGAGACGATGATGGAGGTGGAGCCCACCCCCACAGCCGTTACAGTGCCATTTCCGCTGACAGTGGCCACCTTGGTGTCACTGGACTTGAAGGTCAGGGTCTGGGGCGCCGTGGAAGGGGAGACGCTGCCGGTGATCTGGGCGGTGGCCCCCGGCTTCAGAACCAGGTAGTTGGTGTTCAGATGGATGCCGTCGGTGGGAATGTACACCTTCACGTTGACGGTGCGGACGATGTCGCCGCAGGTGATGGTGATGGTGGCGCTGCCCTTGCCCACAGCGGTGACCCGGCCAAAGTTGTTGACGGTGGCCACAGACTCATTGGAAGAGGTGAAGGTCACGCTGGCGGTAGAGGCCGCCGAACTGGGGCTCACCGACACCGAGATGGTGGCGGTGCCGCCCACCGCGATCTCCTCCTGGGAGATGGCGGCGTCCATGTCGGACACCACGGTGGAAGGGTCAGGGGTGACGGTGATGTCGTAGTAGATGGTCACACCGCCGGCGGTGGCCGATACCCGGGTGGAGCCCACCGATGCGGCGCCGATCAGGCCGTCCTGGCCCACCTGGATGATGCTGATGTCCTCCGAGGCAAAGACCACTTCCTTGTCGGTGGCGTTGTCGGGCAGAACGGTGGGTTTCAGCTGCTGGGTGGTGCCCACGGTCATCTCGGCCTCGTAGGAGCCGGGATCAATGCTTTCCACAGCCACCTCTTCCTTGCCAAAGGAAGGCCAGTTGAGGGAGGGCAGCTGAAGGGCGGCGGCGGGCTGGGCCGCGCTGACAGTCAGGGCGGCCAGCAGCAGCAGGGCCGGCAGCCGTTTTGCAAAAAACTTCATGTTGTACCTCGTTGCGGACAAAACCAGGGGGAAGCATCCCCGCCGGAAATCAGGGAAAAGCCTCAGCGCACCAGGACGCCCAGGGCTTCCAGCGCATACTGGAAGTAGGTCACCTCGTCGTACTGGACCCGGGCGGTGACGCTCATGCCGTTGGACAGATCCACCTGGTCGCCGCTCTTGCTGATCAGGTAGGTGCTGTCCGGCTTGACGGTGACCTTGTAGAAGGAGGTGTTGTTGCTGGTGGTCACGTCGCTGTCGATAGCGGTAACGGTGCCGGTAAGGGTGCCGTAGGCCGTCTGGGCCAGGCCGGTGACGGCGATGGTGCAGGGGTCGCCCACATCCAGCAGGGGACGGTCGCTGAGGGAGGCATAGGCCACGATCTCATAGTCCGAGTTCTCGCTGGAAACGGTGGCCAGCACCGAGCCCGCCGACAGCACCATCCCTACGCTGTAGGGGCTGTCCATGTGGATGACGCCCGAGGTGGGCGCATAGATGTAGTAATCGTTGGCGCCGGTGCTCAGGGCATCCAGCTGGGACTGGACGTTTTCAATGTTGGCCTGGATGCTGCTGACATTCTGGGCAGCAGACTGCAGGGCCGAGTAGTAAATCTGTTCCAGCTCGCTCTGGTTCTGCTCCATCAGGGCCTGGATCTGGGCCTCGGTATAGCCCGCCGCCTGGTAGGAGGAGGAATCAAAGGTGTGCTGGGCCACCTGGCTCTGGTAGTTCTCGTACTGGTAGTAGTAGGACTGGTCGGCCGGGTCGGTCTCGCTGAAATAGTTGGTGTTGTCCTGGATGGACTGGATCAGCTTGTTGTACTGGGCCAGCTGGGTCTGGTAGATTTCCAGCTGGTTTTCCAGCTGGCTCTGCTGCAGGTCCAGGTCGGAGCTCTTGATATGAGCGATCAGGTCCCCGGCCTCCACGTAGCTGCCCTCCGAGACGTTCAGCTCGGTGATCTGGCCCGAGTAAGAGGACATGATGTAGGTCTTGTTGGTGGCCTGCACGGTGCCCGAAAGCTGGGAGATATAAATCCGCGGGGTCACGGTGCTCCAAATCACCAGACCCACCATCAGGGCGGCGACAATCAGGAGCAGGGCATACCCGTAGGGGGGCAGCTTTTTCTCCATCATGATCCGGCGGTCCTGCAGATCGTACAGGTTGGTGACACGAATGTTGGTCATAAGAGTTATTCCTTTTCCATAAAGACGTCCACGACGCTGTCGTCGTCGTCCTGGCTGACAAAGACGCTGTACACGCTGCCCGACAGCTTGAGATCCTGCTCAAAGGCCAGGATGTTCAGCTTCTGGGAAGCCAGCTCGCTGCGGCTCATGGGGCCCATGTAATGGGCGTACAGGCAGTCCTTCACCCGCAGCACAGCATCCATGTGATACTGGGGGTCCAGCCGGGGGATCATCTGGTTGGCCTGGCGCAGCAGGTACATCTGGACTTCCGGCTTGGGGCCCTTGGTCATCACAACGTGCTGCACCAGGGGGCCGATGGGCTGGGCATCGTGGCTGCGGACAAAGTTCTCCATCTGGGTGACGATCAGGTTGATGTTGGCGAACTCCTCGGGCATAATGCGGCGGCTGAGCACGTTGGTGAGCTTGAGGGTTTTGCTTTCACTTACTTGAATTTCATGCATAATGTTTCACCTGTTTGATTAAAGTATGCCCCTGCACTTCGTCCCTCTGGCCGCACAGAACCGCCCGTCCGCCGCAAAGAGGGCGGGGCAGGGGGCCATGCGGGGCGCAGCAGGCAAAAGCCGGCGGTGATCACTGAATCGGATACGCTCACCGTCCGCTTTTGCCTGTCGCATCCGGTCGGATGGAACAGGCAAGCTGCAGAGATAAAAATTGCAAAAAATAAGGTGCGCCAGGAGGACTTGCCTCCTGGCACACCATAACGAGGCATTTTGATCTGCCCCAACCCCGGGGGGCGGGGTCAGACTAAAATACACTTGCAATCGGAATCAGAGCTGAATGAGACTTAAGCAGCAGTAGTGGGGTTGACAGTGGTAACGTTCTCAACATGCTCGGTCTTTGCGTCACCAGTGCCCAGGGTGTAGATGGCAGCCAGGCCGCCCACAACCTGCATAGCACCATTCAGGAAGTCCATGCCAGCCAGCTTGGTGCCGATCTTATCAGAAACAGCGCCGAAAGCATAGTTGGTACCAAAAACGGTGCCCAGAACAGTGCTCACAAAGCCGCTCATGAAGGTGTTGCCAACGATCTTGACAACGTTGGTGCTGAAAGTCTTCCAGTTGTCAGCGGTCATAACAGCGGGCAGAACATTTGCGATCACGCCGCCGCCGGTGACATAAGTCAGCTCATCCTCTGCAATTACTGCGTAATTTGCAGGAAAGGTCATGATAAACCACCTTTCTTAATTTGGAATGAATCTGACTTAGAACTTGACAACGCTGTCGGTGTGGACAGTCTTAGCGTCGCCGGTGCCCAGGGTGTAGACAGCAGCCAGGCCGCCCAGGGTGCCCATGATCTTGTTCAGGACAGTCTTGTCGCCGGTGTAGAAGCCGGAGATCTCGCCGCCCTTGCCGAACAGGCTCTCACCATTGCCCCAGTTGCCGCCGAACATAACGCCCAGGGTAGCGTCGACAACGGGCTGAATGAAGGTGTTGCCGATGATCTTGATCAGGTTGGTGTTGAAGGTCTTCCAGTTGGAAGCGGTCATCAGGACGTAGGTCATTTCGTTCTCTGCGATAACAGAGTAGTTTGCAGGCATCATCATAATGAATTACTCCCTTCAAATGATTGAAACGAAAAAATGTGTCGATTGCCGTTCGGTTGCGCAACCGGACGGGAATCATTTATGTAACCAGGTGCGCACCTGGTTGCACCATCAGTAGGTCATCGAGTCATCGTCGTCCTCATCAACAGAGGCGCCGACCGTCTCAACAACCGGTTTGGGCTCTTCCCGTCTGCGGAAGATGCCCTGCTGCAGGTTCCACAGGGCGTAATACTTGCCCTGCTTGGCCATCAGCTCATCGTGAGTACCCCGCTCAACCACATGGCCCTCGTCCATCACGAGGATCTCGTCACAGCCGCGGACGGTGGAAAGGCGGTGGGCGACAATCAGCATCGAGCGGTCGGCCAGCTGGTTGTAGATCATGTCAAAGATGGCATTCTCTGTAGCAAAGTCGAGGTTGCTCGTGGATTCGTCCAAAATATAGAGGTTTGAGTTTTTCAGGAATGCCCGGGCCAGCGCGATCCGCTGCTTCTCACCGCCGGACAGGCCGTTGCCGGCCTCCTCCAGGTAGGTGTAGTACTGCAGCGGCAGCTTGCGGATAAACTCGTGGGCATCCGCCTTTTTGGCCGCCTCCTTGACTTCATCCACCGTCGCGTCAGGGCGCGAGATGCGGATATTGTCCAGGATGGTCTTGCTGAAAAGCTCAATGTTCTGCGGAACATAGGAGATGGCGCGGCGGACCGAGTCATTGGTATACTCGTCCAGGTTGACGCCATTCACCCGGATCTCACCCGACTCCGGCTCATAATACTTGAGCAGCAGTTTGGTGATGGTGGATTTGCCGCTGCCCGAAGAACCAACCAGCGCCACCTTTTTCCCTGCGGGAATGGTGAAGGAAACGTGGTCCAAAGCCGGGTTGCGGTTGCCGTAGCGGAAGGTGACGTCCCGGAATTCGATGTCGCCCTCGATCTGCTCGAGTTCGGTGTGTTCCTGGTCGTCCGACTGCTCGGTCTCATAGTCCATAATCTCAGTCAGGCGCTTCATCGAAATGGAGGCTTCCTGGATCTGGAGCTGCAGGCTCACAAGGTTGCTCACCGGGTTGGTAAAATAGCTGGACAGGGTACTGAACGCCATAAACGAACCCAGGGTGATGTCACCCTGCAGCACTTGGGTAATGCCGATGTAGGTGGTCAGCATCGAGAAGCCTGTGGTGATCAGGGTGGTGATCAGCGTCTGGACGGTGGAAAGTTTGCTGGACCGGATGCTGATCTTCAGGCTCTTGATGTATTCCCGCTCCAGACGCTCCAGCTCGTTGTCCTCGCCTGCGTTGCACTTGATGGTCTCGATGCCCCGCAGGCCCTCGATCATCTGGCTGTTCAGGACGGACGCCTGCTGCATCGTCTCCTCATTGATCTTCTTGTAGGGGCGCTTGTACACCAGCACCAGCAGGATGCTGACCAGCGTCATGAACAGGGAGACCGAAAAGAGGGCGGCATTCATCTTGAAGAGGATGATGCCGGTGACGACTGCCATCGCAATGTCCATGATCAGGCTCAGCGCAATGCTGGTGAAGATGGACTTGATGGTGTTGGCGTCGGAGTAGCGGGTGGTGATATCACCGGTTTTGCGGGTGGCGAAGAACTTCATGGGCAGCTTGTAAATGTGCCCGAAGTAGCCAAGCATCATCGGTATATCAATCTTGATGGACAGATGGACCAGAATCCACTGCCGCACAAAGGTGATGACTGCTGAAGTAATATTGACGACGCTGAACACCAGGACCAGCGTCAGCAGCAGATTCTGCAGCCCGTAGGGAAGCACCTCGTCCATCAGGATCTTGTTGAACAGGGAAGAGGCGATGCCCAGGATGGTGAGCAGAATCGAACTGAGAATGGCGTAAGCAAACAGCTTCTTCTGGGGCAGCAGCAGGTTCATGTATCGCTTGAACATACTGCCCTGTTCAACCTTGCCCGGCTGGAAATCAGCGGTGGGGTTGAGCAGCAGAAGCACGCCGGTAAAGTTCTTGTAGAACTCGTCAAGGGTCATCTTCCGCAGCTCGGTGGCCGGGTCGCCGACGATGACGTATTCCTTGTCCTTGTACTTTTTGCCGGTTTTTTCGGCTTCTTCCTTTTCCTCGGTCACCTTCAGCATGTGCTTGCGGCGGGCGGCCTCGTCAGGAATGGTGGTTTTCTTGAATACGACCACAAAGTGGGTCAAGCCCTGGTCGGTAATCTCCTGCGCAATGCAGGGAAGAGAAAAGTCGCTGAGAAAGTTTTCGCGGTCAACCCGGACGGCCGCTGAGGTGAACCCCAGCTCGTTGGCCGCCTTCTGCAGGCCAACCAGATTGGTGCCTTTCAGGTCGGTGCCCATCATATCACGCAGCCGCGTGATGGTGATTTCCTTTCGGTAGTGCAGGCACACCATCGCGAGGCAGGCAGCCGCGCAGTCTGTGGTGTCGTGCTGCCGCACATAAGTATAACGCATAGATGGTTCCTTTACAAGAGAAGCGTGGAGTGATAGGTCACGGTCTCTTTACAATGTATTTTTAAATTGTTCATACCGGACTATGGACACATTCTATCATATTCCGGCCCAATTCACAAGAGGAAAATTAGTCCATCCCCCCTGAACCGGGGCCTGCGCTGAAGAAAATGAACCAGCCTGGCATTAGCAGCACGCAGTCCTCTGCTTTGCCCTGCCCTGCGGAGAAACAGGACAAAGCAGAGGTCAGCTGCTATCAAAAGAAGGGAGCGCCTACCCTTTGATCAAGGTGCTGCAGCTCTGAGGTGCCTGCCGGCCCTCAAAGCTCATGTGTAGTTTACCACAATGCGACAGTTTCTTCAAGGGTCGTTTCTGAAATTCAGAAGAAAAAAGCATGGTGTTTACGCCAAAAATTCCGGACGGATCTGTGCGTAATGCACAAAAAAGCACAGATCGGACCGATCTGTGCTGACCAAGCGCCTCTTGCCTGACTCGAACAGGCGACACCCTGATTAACAGTCAGGTGCTCTAACCGACTGAGCTAAAGAGGCATCTATGAAGTTTGCGAGAGCTATTATAGCGCAACCGGAACCATTTTGCAAGGGGTTTTGTGAAAAAAGATAAACCCCGGCCCCCGGACGGGGACGAAGGGGGGCGGATTTTCTGGTTCGCGCCTTTTCCCGCCGGGGCCGCGGTATGCTGGACAGCAGGGGCGATGCACCGTGAAAGTTCTGTACATAGATGAATTGCTCTTGACGAATTTTGCAGCGTCGGCGGCCTTTCTGCTGGCTGCCGGGCTGCTGGCGGGGGTCCGGGGCCGCGGGGTCCGGGTTGCCGCCGGGGCTGCCCTGGGGGCGGCCAGCTGCCTGGTGCTGCTGGCGCCGCCGCTGCCTTTGGGCCTGGCGCTGCTATACAAGGCGGCGGCGGGCGCCGGGGCGGTGGCCCTGGCCTACGGCTGGCCGGGCGCCCGGGTGTTTGGGCGGCTGGGGGGCTGGTTCCTGGCCCTCAACCTGCTGCTGACCGGGGCCGCAGCCCTGGTGCCGGGAGGCCGCGCCGCCAATCTCACCGCCTATCTGGATATCACCCCGGGGCGGCTGCTGGCGGGGACGGCGGCGGTGTATCTGGCGGTGCGGGGGCTGATGAGCCTGCTGGGCCGGCCCGACCGTGCGGCGGTGCCCGCCTGGCTGGAGCTGGGCGGGGCGAAGATCCCGGTGGAGGCCTTTTATGACAGCGGCTTCACCCTGGCCGACCCGGTGGCGGGGCGACCGGTGGTACTGGTCCAGTATGGGGCGGTGCGGGGCGCCCTGCCCCAGGCCTGGCGGGATGGGCTGGACGCCGCGCTGGAGGGCACCGGCGGGCTGCCCGACCCGGCTTTGGGGCTGCGGTATCTGGTCTGTGGCACCATCGCCGGCCGGACCCTGCTGCCGGCGGTGCCGGCGGATGCCCTGTGCCGCCAGGCCGGAGGCCGCAGCTGGCGGGCCGAGGGCCTGCTGGCCGCCTTTTGCCCCGGGGGCGCCGGGGAGGGGTGGACATTGCTGCTGGGGTCCGACCTGGCGGGCCGGATGGGATTATCCTGAGACAAGGGGGAGATCGGTATGCTGAACTGGATTGTGATGGTATGGCGGAAATGGTGGGCCCGGGCGGGGGCCTGGGGGGCGGTCCACTATCTGACCGGGGGCCCCAGCCTGCCCCCGCCCCTGACCCCTGATCAGGAAAAGGAGCTGCTGGGCCGGATGGCTGCCGGGGACCAGGCCGCCCGGGATGAGCTGATCACCCACAACCTGCGGCTGGTGGTGTACTTATCCAGGAAGTTTGAATCCAGCGGGGTGCCCTCGGAGGATCTGGTGTCCATCGGCACCATCGGCCTGATCAAGGCGGTGAACACCTTCACCCTGGAGCGGAACATCAAGCTGGCCACCTATGCCAGCCGGTGCATCGGCAATGAAATCCTGATGTACCTGCGCAAGACTTCCAACCGCCGCCAGGAGGCCAGCATCGACGAGCCCCTCAACGTGGACAGCGACGGCAACGAGCTGCTGTTGTCCGACGTGCTGGGCACCGACGAGAACCAGGTGGGCCAGCGGCTGGAACAGAACGCCGAGCGTGCGGTGCTGCGCCGGTCGGTGGAGCGGCTCAGCGCCCGGGAACGGCAGATCATGGAGCTGCGGTTCGGCCTGGTGGACGGGGTGGAGCACACCCAGAAGGAGGCCGCCGACGCCATCGGCATCAGCCAGAGCTATATTTCCCGGCTGGAAAAGCGGATCATCCGGGACCTGCGGCGCCAGCTGGAACAGGAGTAAAGGGGGCGGTTTTCCGCCCTTTTTGTCAGGGATTGTGGAAAACGGTGCCATGATTTGACAGCCCGGCCCCTGCATGAGCAGAGGGCGGCCCGGCCATACTTCCGGTAACACAAAGACCGGGAGGCACAGGATGTACAACAAAGTGGAGCTGTGCGGCGTCAACACCGCCGAGCTGCCCGTTTTGAGCGAAGCAGAAAAGCGCGCCCTCCTCACCGCGGCCCAGGCCGGAGACCAGGCGGCCCGCCGCCGGATGATCGAGGGCAACCTGCGGCTGGTGCTGAGCGTGGTGCAGAAGTTTTCCCAGCGGAGCGAAAACCTGGACGATCTGTTTCAGGTGGGGTGCATTGGGCTGATCAAGGCCATCGATCACTTTGACCCCAGCCTGGACGTGCGGTTTTCCACCTATGGGGTGCCCATGATTGTGGGGGAGATCCGGCGGTTCCTGCGGGACAACAATGCCCTGCGGGTCAGCCGGTCCCTGCGGGACACCGCCTACCGGGCCATGCAGGCCCGGGAACAGCTGGAAAAAGAGCTGGGCCGGGAGCCCAGCCTCAACGAAATCTGCGTCCGGGTGGGGTTATCCCGCCGGGAGGTGACGGCGGCCCTGGAATCGGTGGTGGAGCCGGTGAGCCTGGAAGAGCCGGTGTACAGCGACGGCGGGGACGCCATGTATATGATGGACCAGGTGAAGGATACCGACGGGGAGGACAGCTGGATCAGCGGCCTGGAATTCCGCCAGACCGTCCGCAGCCTGTCCGACCGGGAGCGGAAGATCATGGAGCTGCGGTACTTCCTGGGCAAGACCCAGATGGAGGTGGCCAGGGAGATCGGCATCAGCCAGGCCCAGGTCAGCCGGCTGGAAAAGAGCGCCCTGCAGCAGTTCCGCAAGATGGGGGAATCCTCCTGAACCGCTGCCCTGTGTCTTATATATAAAAGAAAAGCTGCCGCAGGGGAAACCCTCTTGCGGCAGCTTTTTCAGTGGGATGCCTGGCGGTGCAGGCGGCTGTATTTTTCCCGGGTGGCGGCCCCGCCCCGCAGATGGCGCTCGGCCTTGTTGCGGGCCAGAACGGCTTTCACCTGGGCAAACAGGCCGGGGCTCACCTCCCGCAGGCGGAAGGCCACGTCCTTGTGGACCGTCGACTTGCTGTAGCCAAAGGCGGCCGCGGCCGCCCGCACGGTGGCGCCGTGCTGTACGATGTATTCTCCCAGCAGGACGGCCCGCTGTTCCGGGTCACCTTTCATACCGATCCCTCCGATCACCTTTCTAAAAGGTATGAGAAAGGCGGGAAGAATATGTACAGGCCGGGGAAAAGCCAAAAAACGCCCGCCGGTGCAAAACCGGCAGGCGTTTCAAAAAGACTTATTACGCGTTGTAGTGGAGCTGGTCGGCGGTGAGGCCTTCCAGCACCGGCAGCATGGCGGCAGCTTCGGCCCGGGCGGCGGGCAGGTCCATATCCTGCCAGTTGCCGCACTCGGCGGCGCTGGCGCCGGGGATGGGCCCGTCATAGCCGGCCATAAACCGGAAGGAGTCTGCCGTCAGCTCCAATGCCTGGGCGGGGGTGAGCCCCCGGGTCAGCAGGTAGAAGCCGGTGCGGCAGCCCATGGGGCCCACATAGATGACCCCCTGGCTCCAGGCACTGTTGCGGGCATAGGTGGCGAACAGATGCTCCATGGCGTGGGCGGCGCCGGTGGACAGGTAATCCCCCTGGTTGGGCCGCTTCATCCGGATGTCCCAGGTCAGGACGTCCCCGTCCTGGCGGCTCAGGTACATCCCGGGCATCAGTTTGGTGTGGTCCACGCAGAAGCTGGCAATCCGTTCCATGGCAGCTGCCTCCTTAGCCCTGGGCCTGCAGGGACTGGACGTTGCCGTGGGCGCAGTCCACAGCGATGTCCAGGCCGTCCCGGATGTGGGTGGTGGCGTTCTGGGCGCCGATGATGGCGGGCTTCATCAGGGCCTTGGCGGCGATGGCAGCATGGCTGTTCAGGCCGGGCTCCTCCACCACCAGGGCGGCAGCGTCCCGGATATAGGGCATCATATCGTTGTTGGTGGAGGGCAGCACCAGGATCATGCCCGGCTTGAAGTGGGCCTTCACCTCATCAATGCTGTGGCAGACACAGGCCTTGCCGGTGGCGCTGGCGTTCTCGCCGTCCTCACGGCCCACGCCCACGCCGGACACCAGGCAGTTGCCCACCATGTGGATCTTGACCATGTTGGTGGTGCCGCTGACGCCCACCGGCACGCCGGCGGTGACCACAGCCAGCTCGCCGTTGTGGATGTAGCCGTACTTCTCGGCCAGGGAGGTGGAGACCTCGATCAGCTCATCGGTGCTGTGGGCCAGAGGCATCAGCAGGGGAGTGATGCCCCAGGACAGGGACAGCTGGCGCTGGACCTGGGGGTCCATGACGAAGGCGATGATGGGCTGCTGGGGGCGGTACTTGCTCAGCAGGCGGGCGGTGTTGCCCGAC
Source organism: uncultured Faecalibacterium sp. (assembly GCA_904394215.1). GTDB lineage: Bacteria > Bacillota > Clostridia > Oscillospirales > Ruminococcaceae > Faecalibacterium. The sequence continues at coordinate 4,476 of CAJFNF010000016.1, read as the reverse complement.
TCGGACACGGTGACGATGGCCGAGGCGTTGACATCCTGGGCGGTGAGGCAGGCGGCATGGGCGGTAGCGTCGCTGACGCTGGTGGTGCCGTTGACCTTCATCCGGCTCAGGCGGTGAATCTGGTAGTGGACATCCGCCTCGGTGCGCTCGGCGATCTGGGCCATGGTGCGCAGGGCCTCCACGGGGTAGGCGCCGGCAGCGGTCTCGCCCGACAGCATGATGGCAGAGGTGCCGTCATAGATGGCGTTGGCCACGTCCGAGATCTCGGCGCGGGTGGGGCGGGGGTTGCTGATCATGCTGTCCAGCATCTGGGTGGCGGTGACAATGGGCTTGCCGTAGGAGAAGGACCGGTCGATGATGGACTTCTGGACGCCGGGCAGCTCAGAGAAATCGATTTCAACGCCCAGGTCGCCGCGGGCCACCATGACGGCGTCGGCGGCAGCCAGGATGCTGTCGATGTTCTCGACGCCCTCGGGGTTCTCGATCTTGGCGATGATCCGGATCTTGGAGTCATACATGTTCAGCAGGTTGCGGATCTCATAGACATCCTGTGCGGTGCGCACAAAGGAAGCGGCGATCAGGTCAAAGCCCTGCTCGATGCCGAAGATGATGTCGTCCCGGTCCCGCTGGCTCATATAGGGCATGGACAGGTGGACGCCGGGAACGTTGACGCCCTTCTTGTTCTTGATCTTGCCGCCGTTCAGGACGGTGCAGGTGATATCGGTATCGGTGACTTCCCGGATGGACAGCTTGATCAGGCCGTCGTCCAGCATGATGGAGCCGCCGGGGGCCACATCGTGGGGCAGATCCTTATAGGTGATGCTGACGATTTCCTTGGTGCCTTCCACATCGCGGGTGGTGAGGGTGAAGGTCTGGCCTTCCTCCAGCATCTCGGAACCATTCTTGAAGTCCTTCAGACGGATCTCGGGGCCTTTGGTGTCCAGCATGGCGGCCACAGGCTGGTTCAGCTCTTCCCGGATGGCCTTCAGGGCCTCCAGACGGCCCTTGTGCTCTTCATGGGAGCCATGGGAAAAATTGAAGCGGGCCACGTTCATCCCGTTTTCCACGAGCGCCCGCAGCACGCCTTCCTTGTCGGTGGAAGGTCCGAGGGTGCAGATGATCTTGGTCTTGCGCATGTGCGATTTACCTCCTGGCATACCGAATGCCAATTTGAATGATTTTCAACGATACACTCTTATTATAACTGGATGGATATAAATGAGCAAGCATTTTTTTGAGAAAATGTTGGGAAACACCCCTGCTTTTTGAAGTGGGGAAGAGGGGTGAAAGTGTGACTTTGCCCCTTTTGCGGGGTGGTGAAATATGGTATACTGATACCAGCAGGGCGGCCGGGCCCCCGGCCCGGCACAAACCGCCCCACAGAAGCGGAGGGGGGCAGCCGCCTCCCCCGCAGAAAGGACAACAAATTATGGCAAAACGTGTATTTCTGATTGTGCTGGACAGCTTCGGCATCGGTGCAGAGCCGGACGCGGCTGCCTTCGGCGATGCAGGCACCAACACCCTGGGGGCCATCGCCAGGGACCCCGCCTTTGACTGCCCCAACATGGGCCGCCTGGGCCTGTTCAATATGGACGGGGTGACGGCGGGCCGGCCCGACCCTGCCCCCATCGGCGCCTTTGCCCGGCTGCAGGAGCAGAGCATGGGCAAGGACACCACCATCGGCCACTGGGAGATTGCGGGCGTGGTGAGCCCCGAACCCCTGCCCACCTTCCCCAACGGCTTCCCCGATGAATTGATCGCTGCGTATGAAGCCAAGACCGGCTACAAGGTGCTGTGCAACAAGCCCTACTCCGGCACCGAGGTGCTGAAGGACTACGGCGAGCAGGCCATGGCCCAGAACGCTCTGATTGTCTACACCAGCGCCGACAGCGTGTTCCAGGTGGCGGCCAATGAGGCCCTGGTGCCGGTGCCTGAGCTGTACCGCTGCTGCGAGATCGCCCGCGAAATGCTCACCGGCAAGTACGGCGTGGGCCGTGTCATCGCCCGGCCCTTCGTGGGGGACAGGGCGGACAACTTCCAGCGCACCACCAACCGCCACGACCTGAGCCTCAAGCCCCCCCGGGACACCATGCTGGACCTGCTGAAAAAGGCCGGCAGGGACGTCATCGCCGTGGGCAAGATCTTCGATATCTTTGACGGCCAGGGGGTCACCGAGAAGATCAAGACCACCGGCAACACCAACGGCATCGCCTTCACCCAGGCGCTGCAGACCCGGGACTTCGAGGGCCTGGCCTTCGTGAACCTGGTGGACTTCGACATGCTGTACGGCCACCGCCGCAACGTCCCCGGCTACGCCGCCGCCGCCACCGAGTTTGACCGGTTCCTCACCGACTTCCTGCCCGGCATGGGGGAGGATGACATCCTGATGGTCACCGCCGACCACGGCTGCGACCCCTCCTACCTCAAGACCACCGACCACACCCGGGAGTACGTGCCCTGGATGGTCTACGGCAAGCACATCCGCCCCGGCGTCAACCTGGGCACCCGGATGAGCTTTGCCACCATCGCCCAGACCGTCTGCGAATACCTGGGGGTGGACGCCTCCAGCCTGGACGGCAAGAGCGTCTGGAACGAGATCAAGGCCTGAGCTTTTTCCCGGCGCACACAGAAAAAAGCCCGCTTCCCTGAAGGAAGCGGGCTTTTGGTTTGCGGTTTACTTGGACTGCTTGTACAGGTCGGGGTGGTACTGCTGGCAGGTGCACTTTTTCCACTTCAAGCCGCTGCCGCAGGGGCAGGGATCGTTGCGGCCGATCTTGCCTGCCCGGACCGGCTTGTTGGCGCCGCCCGACAGCTGGCCGGCAGCGGCGGCCCGGTCACCGGCACTCTGGCCGGCCATCTTCTGGCGCAGGGCGGCCACGTCGGCCTGGCTGGGGTGAACCGCCGGGATGGGGCCGGCCTTGGGGGCGGCAGGCGCCGCAGGGGCGGCGGGCTGCTGGGCCGGGGCGCTCTGGGCGGGGGCAGCCTGGGCGGGCTGCTGGCCCTGCTGCACCGGCCGGACCTCGATCATCAGCAGCATCTTGACGGTGTCCTCCCGGATGGAGTCCACCATCTGGTCGAACATGTCAAAGCCCTCGATCCGGTATTCCACCACGGGGTCCTTCTGGCCGTAGCTGCGCAGGGAAATACCCTTCCGCAGCTGGTCCATATTGTCGATGTGGTCCATCCAGTAGCGGTCCACGCACCGCAGCAGGCAGATCCGCTCCAGCTCCCGCATCAGGGGCAGGCCGTACCGGGTCTCCTTGTCCTTCAGGACATCGATGCCCCGGTCATACAGGGCGTCCGCCACCTTCTGGGGGGTCAGGTCGGCCAGCTCCTCGGGGGTGTAGTGGAAGTCGGCGTCGGTGGCCAGCCAACCCTTGTAGTGGCGGCGGAGGGCGGCGAAGTCCCAGGTATCCTTGTCCTCGCCGGCCAGGAACAGGGCGCAGCTGCTGTCGATGTTGTCCCGCAGCATCTTGTGGATGTCGGCGCTGACGTCCTCGCCGTCCAGCACCTTGCGGCGCTGGCCATAGATGATCTCGCGCTGCTGGTTCATGACGTCGTCGTACCGCAGAACGTTCTTGCGGATCTCGAAGTTGCGGCCTTCCAGCTTCTTCTGGGCACTCTCGATGGTGGAGGTGATCATCTTGGTCTCGATGGGGGTGTCCTCATCCAGGCCCATGGAGTTCATCAGGCCCTGGACCCGCTCGCCGCCGAACAGGCGCATCAGGTCGTCTTCCAGGCTCAGGTAGAACCGGGAGGCGCCGGGGTCGCCCTGGCGGCCGGCGCGGCCGCGGAGCTGGTTGTCAATGCGGCGGCTCTCGTGGCGCTCGGTGCCGATGATGAACAGGCCGCCTGCTGCCCGGACCTCTTCGGCCTCGGTGGCGATCTCGGCTTTATACTGGTTGTACAGCTCGTCAAACCGGGCACGGGCTGCCAGGATGTTGGCGTCGGTGGTGTCGCTGTGGCCGTCGGCCTCCACCAGCAGGTTCTCCACCTGCTCGGGCAGGGCGTTCTCGGGGGCATCGGGGCTCAGCAGCTTCTCGCAGAACTGCTCTTTGCGCATCTGGGCCTTGGCCATGAACTCGGCGTTGCCGCCCAGCATGATGTCGGTGCCGCGGCCTGCCATGTTGGTGGCGATGGTGATGGCGCCCTTCTTGCCGGCCTGGGCCACGATCTCGGCCTCGCGCTCGTGGTTCTTGGCGTTCAGCACGTTGAAGTCTTTGGTCCGCTTCTGGAGCATCTTGGCCAGGATCTCGCTCTTTTCCACGCTGACGGTGCCCACCAGGACAGGCTGGCCCTTTTCATGGCAGGCCATCACCTGGTCGATGACGGCCCGGTACTTGCCCGCCACGGTGGAGTAGACCACGTCGGGGTAGTCCTTGCGGATGTTGGGCTTGTTGGTGGGGATGGTGACGATGTTCAGGCCGTAGATCTCGGTGAACTCGGTGGCCTCGGTGCGGGCTGTGCCGGTCATGC
>CAJFNF010000015.1 GCA_904394215.1 uncultured Faecalibacterium sp. | reverse complement strand
TGTTCTGACCAAGAACATCCTGCCCTACCTGGTGTCGGTCATCATCCTCCAGACGGCTCTGAACATTCCCTATACCATCAACATGGAGTCCACCCTGTCTTATCTGGGCCTGGGCCTGGGAATTGAAACGCCTTCTCTGGGCCTGCTGCTGGCCAAGGTGCGCACCTTCTTCCTGGATTACCCCTACCTGCTGATCTTCCCTGCGTCCATCGTGTCCATCATCTCGGTTTCCTTCTATATCATGGGCAACGCTTTCTCGGACGCAGCCGACCCGCGGAATCACGTTTAAGAGATGGGAGAGATAAGAGACAATGGATAAAAACGCAATTATCTCTGCCCGTGACGTGGAGATTCAGTTCAGCCTGCGGGGCCGGACGCTGAAGGCCATCCGCAAGTGCTCTCTGGACCTGTACGAAGGCGAGACCCTCGCCATCGTGGGCGAGAGCGGCTCGGGCAAATCGGTCTTTACCAAGACCTTTGTGGGCATGCTGGATGTCAACGGCAAAATCACCGGCGGCAGCATCATGTTCGATGGCCGTGACATGGCCAAATTCACCGAGAAGGACTGGCTGACCGTCCGCGGCAGCAAGATCTCGATGGTGATGCAGGACCCCATGACCAGCCTGAACCCGCTGAAGAAAATCGGCAAGCAGATTCAGGAGAGCATCGAGCATCACCAGGGCCTGAAGGGCGAGGCCGCCAAGAAGGCCGCCATCGAGATGCTGGGCAGGGTCGGCATCCCCGACCCTGAGCGCCGGTACAACCAGTACCCCCACGAGTTTTCGGGCGGCATGCGGCAGCGCGTGGTCATCGCCATCGCCGCCGCCTGCAAGCCCCAGGTTCTGATCTGCGACGAGCCTACCACCGCCCTGGATGTGACCATCCAGGCCCAGATCCTGCAGCTGATCCGTGATCTGCAGAAGGAACTGGGCATGTCGGTCATCTACATCACCCATGACCTGGGCGTTGTGGCAAACGTGGCCGACCGTGTGGCTGTCATGTACGCAGGCCAGATCGTGGAGTACGGCACCGTCGAGGAGATTTTCTACGACGCATGGCACCCCTACACCTGGGCCCTGCTGCAGGCTCTGCCCCAGCTGGGCATCAAGGGCGAAACGCTGCCCACCATTGACGGCACGCCCCCGAACCTCTTCAACGAGATTCACGGCGATGCGTTCGCACCCCGCAACAAGAAGGCCCTGGCCATTGACTTTGTCAAAGAGCCGCCCTTCTTCCAGGTGTCGCCGACCCATGCCGCCAAGACCTGGTATCTGGACCCCCGGGCACCCAAGGTGGACCGCCCCCACTCGATCCAGAACCTGCGCAAGAAACTGATGGAGGACCACACCAATGGCTGAGAGAGAAAAGCTCATTGAAATCAAGGACCTCCAGATCTCCTTCGGCTCGGGGCGCAAGAAGTTTGTGGCCGTAGACCACGTCAACTTCGACATCTACAAGGGCGAGACCTTCTCCCTGGTGGGCGAGAGCGGCTCGGGCAAGACAACCATCGGCCGTGCCATCACCCGCATCAACCCCACTTCGGCCGGCGAAATCTACTTCAAGGGCCGCAAGATCAACGGCAAGATCTCCAAGGAGCTGGACCAGGAAGTCATCCGCAAATGCCAGATGATCTTCCAGGACCCCATGGCTTCCCTGAACGAGCGTGCCAAGGTCGAGTATATCATCGCGGAGGGCCTGCTGAACTTCCACCTGTACAAGGACCAGAATGACCTTCACGACAAGGTCATGGCTGCCCTGCACGAGGTGGGCCTGCTGCCCGAGTTTGCATCCCGTTTCCCCCACGAGTTCTCCGGCGGCCAGCGTCAGCGCATCGGCATTGCCCGTGCCCTGATCATGGAGCCTGAGTTCATCGTGGCAGACGAGCCCATCTCGGCACTGGATGTCTCGATTCGTGCACAGGTGCTGAACCTGCTGAACAAGCTGAAGGTTTCCCGCGGGCTGACTTACCTGTTCATCGCCCACGACCTGTCGGTGGTGCGGTTCATCTCGGACCGGATCGCCGTCATCAGCAAGGGCCGTATCGTGGAGCTGGCTGAGACGGAAGAACTCTTCCGTCACCCCCTGCACCCCTACACCAAAGCCCTGCTGTCGGCTGTGCCTATCCCTGATCCCGGCCTGGAGAAGAAGAAAAAGCTGTTGGTGTATGACCCGTCTATCCACGACTACAGCACCGACAAGCCCGTTTGGGCAGAAATTGCCAACGGTCACTTCGTCTATGGCAACCAGAAGGAGCTGGAGGGCTACCGCAAGGAATACGAGGCCAACCGCTGAGTCTTCCCTGCCCACCTGAAAGCCCAGAACGCAACCAAAGCCCCTGCAGCCTCCGGTTTTACCGGAAGCCGCGGGGGCTTTTTTGCCGCCCTTTTTCAGGGTCTGTGGAGGGCTTTGATCCGGGATGGAAAGTTCCCCGGTCACTGGGAAAAGACTTGGGAAAGCCCTGCCTGCCCCGCTACAGAAAGAGCCCCGCGGGCTTGTGTCTCCTGACACCGGCCTGCGGGGCTCTGTATGGGTTTTGGACAATGGGTCGGTAAGTTTTCCTTACTTGCGGACAATCAGGCTCTTGCCGGTCATTTCCTTGGGCTGAGGCACACCCATCAGATCGAACATGGTGGGGACCAGATCGCTCAGGACGCCGCCCTCACGGAGGGTGAAGTCATTGCCGGCACCGATCACCACACAGGGCACCGGGTTGGTGGTGTGGGCGGTGAAGGGGGTGCCGTCGGGGTTCTTCATCTTGTCGGCGTTGCCGTGGTCAGCGGTCAGGATGACCTTGCCGCCGGCAGCCAGCACAGCGTCAATGACCTTGCCTGCGCACTGGTCCACGGCCTCCACGGCCTTGACAGCAGCGTCAAAGACGCCGGTGTGGCCCACCATGTCGCAGTTGGCGAAGTTCAGGATGATCACGTCGTACTTGCCGCTCTCAATCCGCTTGACGCACTCGTCGGCAACCTCGGGGGCGCTCATCTCGGGCTTCAGGTCGTAAGTGGCCACCTTGGGGCTGGGGATCACGCAGCGATCCTCGCCGGCGAAGGGCTCCTCGCGGCCGCCGTTGAAGAAGAAGGTGACGTGGGCGTACTTCTCGGTCTCGGCGATCCGCAGCTGGGTCATGCCCAGGTTGGAGATATACTCGCCCATGACGTTGTTCAGGTCCACAGGAGGATAGGCAACCTCACAGTTGGGCATGGTGGCGTCATACTCGGTCATGCAGACGTAGTGGACCGGGAACCGGCCATAGCGGCGCTTGAAGCCGTCGAAGGCGTCGTCCACAAAGATGCGGGTCATCTGGCGGGCACGGTCAGGGCGGAAGTTGATGAAGACAACAGTGTCGCCCTCGGTGACGCGGCCGCCCTCGCAGGTGACGCAGGGCACCACGAATTCGTCGGTGACGTCGTTGGCGTAGCTGCGCTCAATGCACTCTTTCCAGCCGTTGGCCTTCTCCCCTTCGCCGTAGACGAAGGCGGCATAGGCCTTCTCCTCGCGGTCCCAGTTCTTGTCGCGGTCCATGGCGTAGTAACGGCCGGTGACGGTGGCAATCTTGCCGATGCCCAGCTTGTCCAGCTCGTTCTGGACGTTCTGGAGGAAGTGCTCGCCGTCGTGGGGGTCGGTGTCACGGCCATCCATGATGGCGTGGACATAGACGTCCTTGGCGCCCAGGGCCTTGGCCATCTCCAGCAGGCCGAACAGGTGCTCCTCGTGGCTGTGCACGCCGCCGGTGCCCATCAGGCCCATGAAGTGGATGGCCTTACCGGCATCGATGGCGGCCTTCATGTTCCGGACCAGCACCTCGTTCTTCTGCATCTCGCCGTCCTGGATGGACTTGGTGATGAGGGTCAGCTGCTGGTAGACGATGCGGCCTGCGCCGATGTTGGTGTGGCCCACCTCAGAGTTGCCCATCTGGCCGTCGGGCAGGCCGACGCTCATGCCCGAAGCGCCGATGGTGACGTTGGGGCAGGTGGCAAACAGGTGGTCGATATAGGGAGTCTTGGCGGCGACGATGGCGTTGCCATCGACCTGGTCCGGCACCCAGCCGAAGCCGTCAAGGATGCAGAGCATCATGGGTTTCTTTGCCATAGTAATTTAATCCTCGGTTTCTATTGATTTGCCAAAGGCTCAGCCCTTGGTGGCAGCGTTGACAATCACTGCGAAGTCGGGAGCCTTCAGGGAGGCGCCGCCGATCAGGCCGCCGTCCACGTCCTTCTTGCCCAGCAGCTCCTCGCAGTTCTTGGCGTTCATGCTGCCGCCGTACTGGACGGTGGTGGCCTCAGCCACAGCCTCGCCGTACAGCTCGCCGATCACCTTGCGGATCTGGGCGCAGACTTCCTCAGCCTGGTCAGCGGTAGCGGTCTTGCCGGTGCCGATGGCCCAGACGGGCTCGTAAGCGATAACCACATTGGCCATCTGCTCGGCGGTGACACCCTGCAGGGCGATCTTGGTCTGCATCCGGACCAGCTCCTCGGTGACGCCCTCCTCACGCTGCTCCAGGCTCTCGCCCACGCAGATGATGGTCTTCAGGCCGGCATTCAGAGCGGCCAGGGCGCGCTTGTTGACGGTCTGGTCGGTCTCTGCGAAGTACTGGCGGCGCTCGCTGTGGCCGACGATGACGTACTCCACGCCCAGGTCCACCAGCATGTCAGCGCTGATCTCGCCGGTGAAGGCGCCGGACTTCTCAAAGTGGACGTTCTCGGCGCCCACGTGGATGTTGGTGCCCTTGGTCTTGGCAACAGCGGTTACCAGGTCGGTGTAGGGGGTGCAGATGACAACCTCGCAGGTGGCATCCTTGACAGCGGGGATCAGCTCGTCAATCAGCTGGGCTGCCTCGGTGGCGGTCTTGTTCATCTTCCAGTTGCCGGCAATGATAGCCTTGCGCTTTGCTTTATCCATAATGGTTTCTCCTTGTTATTTCCATAGGGACGGCCGGGAAGGCCGCCCAAAACAAAAGGGTGCGGCGGCGATGCGCCGCCGCACCCATCACATCTTGTTGTGAAAAGCGACTGCCTTATGCGTTCTGAATGACAGCGATGCCGGGCAGCTCCTTGCCCTCGAGGTACTCCAGAGAAGCACCACCGCCGGTGGAGATGTGGGTCATCTTGTCGCCCAGGCCCATCTGCTGGACAGCTGCTGCGCTGTCGCCGCCGCCGATGACGGTGGTAGCGTCGCTCTCAGCCATAGCCTTGGCCACAGCCAGGGTGCCTGCTGCCAGGGTGGGGTTCTCGAACACGCCCATGGGGCCGTTCCAGACAACGGTCTTGGAGCCCTTGACAGCCTCAGCAAACAGCTTCATGGTCTCGGGGCCGATGTCGCAGCCCTCCATGTCGGCGGGCATAGCGGTGACAGGATAGACAGCGGTCTCAACCGGTGCGTCGATGGGATCGGGGAATGCCTTGACGCAGACGGTGTCGATGGGCAGCAGCAGCTTGACGCCCTTGGCCTTTGCCTTCTCCATCATCTCCTTGCAGTAGTCGATCTTGGAGTCATCGCACAGGCTCTTGCCGATCTCATAGCCCTGAGCCTTGATGAAGGTGTAGGCCATGCCGCCGCCGATGATCAGGGTGTCGACCTTCTCCAGCAGGTTGGAGATAACGTTCAGCTTGTCTGCGACCTTTGCGCCGCCCAGGATGGCGGTGAAGGGACGGACAGGATCGTTGACAGCGTTGCCCAGGTAGCGGATCTCCTTCTCCATCAGGTAGCCCACAGCGGTGTCCTTGATGTAGTCGGTGACGCCGGCGGTGGAGCAGTGTGCACGATGGCAGCTGCCGAAGGCGTCGTCCACGTAAGCGTCAGCCAGGCTGGCCAGCTCTTCCGAGAAGGCGGGGACGTTCTTGGTCTCCTCCTTGCGGAAACGGGTGTTCTGCAGCAGCACCACGTCGCCGTTGTTCATGGCAGCCACAGCGGCCTTTGCGTTGTCGCCCACGACGTTGTCGTCGTCAGCAAAGACAACTTCCTTGCCCAGCTTTGCGCTCAGAGCCTTGGCCACAGGTGCCAGGCTGAACTTGGCCTCGGGGCCATTCTTGGGTTTGCCCAGATGGCTGCACAGGATCACCTTTGCGCCGTCGTTGACCAGCTTCTGGATGGTGGGCATGGCAGCATTGATCCGGTTCTCGTTGGTGATCACGCCGTCTTTCATCGGGACGTTGAAATCGCAGCGGACAAGGACCTTCTTGCCGCAGTAATTCTCGTCGTCGATCGTCTTCTTACCTAAACCCATTGTTCTAAACTCCTCTCAATCCTTGAATTTGCCTGAAGTGAGTTTTGTCATCTTCGGGTCTCCCCGTGGATAGTTCTATTATATACAAATCAGCGGTTTAAAGCAAGCCGTTATTTGATTGTTTTTTGACAAACCGGCCTTTCAGGCGGCAAAAACTGCGGCCTGCTGTGTTTTGGAAAAACAGTCTTGTCAACCGCCGGACCCCGGGTCTATAATAGACCCAAAGGCAGCCGGGCCACCCGGCCGCAAAGGAGGAATTTTTCTATGGAAAAACCTGTTCTGGTCGTGCTGGCTGCCGGCATGGGCAGCCGCTACGGCGGCATGAAGCAGCTGGACCCGGTGGGGCCTTCCGGCCAGCTGATCATTGACTATTCGATTTTTGATGCCCGCCGGGCCGGCTTTGGGAAGGTCATCTTCATCATCCGCCGGGAGTTCGAGGCTGACTTCCGCCGGGCCATCGGGGACCGGCTGACCAGGCTGATGGAGGTGGAATACGCCTATCAGTCCCTGGAAGACCTCCCCGCCCCCTATGCCGTCCCCGAAGGGCGGACCAAGCCCTTTGGCACCGGCCAGGCAGTGCTCAGCGCCCGGCACCTGATCCACGGGCCCTTCGCCGTCATCAACTCGGACGACTACTACGGCCCCGAGGCTTTCCGGGTGATGTACGATTACCTTTCCACCCACACCGACGGCCAGAAGGCCCAATACTGCATGGTGGGCTACCAGGTCAAGAACACCGTCACCGAACACGGCAGCGTCTCCCGGGGGGTCTGTGAGGTGGCCCCCGACGGCACCCTCACCAGCGTCACCGAGCGGACCAAAATTGTCCAGGAGAAGGACGGCACCATCCGCTACGCCGACGGGGACGGCTGGGTCACCCTGCCCGGGGACACCCTGGTGAGCATGGGCTTCTGGGGTCTGACCGCCGGCTTTATGGCCGAGGCGGAAACCCGGTTTCCCCGGTTCCTGGCTGAAAACCTGGCTCAGAACCCCATGAAGTGCGAGTACTTCCTGCCCACCATCATCTCGAACCTGATTACCGAGGGGAAGGCCCAGGTGCAGATGCTCCACAGCACCGACAAGTGGTACGGGGTCACCTACCGGGAGGATAAGCCCGGCGTCATGGAGGCCCTGGCCCGCCTCACCCAGGAGGGCCTCTACCCCGCTCAATTCTAAGCACCACAGCAGCAAAGCTCCGCGGAAGGCCGCGGGGCTTTTTTGCGCAAAAAGAGCGGGCCCGCCCTCTGCGCTGTGCAGAAAGCGGGCCCGCCCCCAGTATGTGTTTTCAATCGAAGATGGCTGAACTTTAGTTTGCCTGGGCAAAAGCCGCGGCATTCTGGCCGGCGATCCGGCCAAAGACCACGAAGTCGCAGACAGCATTGCCGCCGATGCGGTTGCCGCCGTGGACGCCGCCGGTGGTCTCACCTGCGGCATACAGGCCGGGGATGGCCTGGCCCTCGGTGCTGATGACCTGGGTGTCGGTGTTGATCTTCAGGCCGCCCATGGTGTGATGGATGCCCGGGGCGATCTTGATGGCGTAGTAAGGCGCAGTGGACAGATCCTCTTCCATGCCGTTGTTGCGGCCGAACTCCTCATCCACGCCGGCGGCTACGCTGGCGTTCCAGGTGTTCATGGTGTCCACAAAGTTGGTGACGGCGTCGCCGGTGAGGCCCATGGCCTCGGCCAGGCCCTCATAGGTATCAGCCTGCACCGTCAGGCCGTTCTTGATGTACTTCTGGGTGGAAGCCAGGTTGTCCACCACCCGCTGGTCAAAGATGATATAGGCATAGCTGCCGGGCTGCTCCAGCTCGGCGTTGGAGACGGCGTCGCGGGTGGCCAGGTCGTTGCAGAACCGCTTGCCCTCGCTGTTCACCAGGATGCCGCCCATGCTGCGGACGCTCTCGGACACCAGCAGGCCGTTTTCCTGGTAGACGGTGGGGTGGAGCTGGATCTGCTCCATATCCACCGTGTCAGCACCCACGGCCTCACCCATGGTGATGCCGTCGCCGGTGGCGCCGGCGTGGTTGGTGGTGACGGCGTTGGCCAGGGAGGGGTTATACTGGGTCATCATGTCATAGTTGGCGCCGAAGCCGCCGGTGGCCAGCACCACAGCCTTGGCGTTGATGGTGTAGTCGGTGCTCTTGCCCTCGGCCCGGATGCCCACAGCCTGGCCGTTGTCCATCAGGATCTCGGTGGCCTTGGTCTCCAGCAGGACCTGGATGCCCTCCTTCTCCACCTGGGCGCTCAGCTTGTCCACCAGGTAGGAGCCCACGGCGCTGCCGTCCTCGGGCTCATGGAGGTATTTGTGGGTGGTGCCGCCGGTGGCTTCCACCTTGGGCAGGGGTGCGCCGATGCTGGCCAGCCAGTCGATGGCGTCTGCACTGTTCTCGGCCATGGTGGTCACCAGGTTGATGTCGTTGATCTGGTGGCCGCCGTTCATGGTGTCCTCAATGAACTCCTGGACGCCGCTGTCGGTGATGCCCAGAGCTGCCTGGTAAGAGGTGCCGGCTGCGTTCATGCCGCCGGTGGCCTTCAGGCTGTTGCCGCCCACGATGGGCATCTTCTCCACCACGATGACCGAGGCCCCGTCTTCGGCGGCCTGGGCTGCGGCAGTCAGGCCGGCGCCGCCGGCGCCCACCACCACCACGTCACAGTCCAGGGTTTCCTCGGTGCGCTCGGTGTCCTCGGAAGCGGCGGGAGCCACCTCAAACTTGGACACGTCGATGCCGCCGCTCTCCAGGGCAGCCCGGACGGCTTCCTTGATGGCGTCGCTGGTGACGGTGCAGCCGGCAATGCCGTCCACCGCCAGGCTCTGGGCATCCACAATCATGCCGGGGAGCTTTTCCACTGCCACCGAGCCGATGCCCTCGGTCTCGTTCTGCTCCACCACGTCGATGGAATAAATCTTCTGGCCGTCGGTGGTCACCTCCACCACCACGTCGCCCTCGATGCCCTGGCCGGTGCCGGTCAGGACCTGCTGCTCTGCTGCGCCGCTGCCGGCTGCTGTGCTCTGGGTCGAGGCGCTCTGGCACCCGGCCAGCAGCACCACAGATGCCACGGCTGCCGAGAGGACGCGCAGCCATTTACGGGTATGTTTCACGATGGGAACCTCCTTCATATTGTTTCCTGCCAGGCTGGCATTGCCACCTTTTTCACAAACTATTGTAGCAAAAGATGCACAATAAATAAAATTCATTTTATTTATGCGGTCAATAGCTTTTAGGCATACTTTATGCTACACTGGGTGTAGCCGGAAAGGAGGCTTTTCTCCCATGGAACTCCACGAACTGGATTACTTTGTCACCATCGCCCAGCTGGGCAACATCACCAAGGCGGCCCAGCAGCTGTATGTCAGCCAGCCCACCCTCACCAAGTCCCTGCAGCGGCTGGAAGAGGAAGTCGGCCTGCCCCTGTTCCAGCGGACCGGGCGGCGGCTGGTGCTGACCTATGCAGGGGAGCGGTATCTGGCCCGGGCCAAGGAACTGCTGAGCGTCAAGCGGACCCTGGACGCCGAGATGGCGGACATCCGGCGGGAGGACGTGGGCCGGCTGCCGGTGGGAATCCCGCCGGTGCGGTGCAGCTTTTCCCTGCCGTCGGTGCTGCCCGGCTTCCGGCGGCTCCACCCCAACGTGGAAATCCGGATCCTGGAGGATGACAGCGAGGCCCTGGACGAGGCCCTCCGGTCGGGGCAGGTAGACCTGAACTTCTACAACTACACCGCCCCCGACCCCCGGCTGGAATACCGGGTCCTGGCCCATGACACCATCTACGCAGTCCTGCCCCAGGGGCATCCCGCCCGCAGCCAGGCCGTCCCCCGGGGAGACCAGTGGGAGCTGCCCCTCTCCACCCTGGCCGAGGAGACCTTCCTGCTCCAAAAACGGACCCAGCGCCAGGGGCAGTACATCTATGAATTGATGCGGCGGCAGCACGTCTCCCCCCGCCGGATCCTGGAGACCAGCAACATCCGGGCCGCCTTTGCCCTGGCGGTCAACGGCTACGGGGCTGCCTTCATCAGCAGCGGGCTGCTGCGCCATCTGGAGCGGGACGCCCAGTTTGACCGCTATCTGCTGGCCGGCGGCCCGTCCCTGGACTTTGTGGCCGCCTGGCGCCGGGGCAGCTACCTGCCCGAGTGCGCCCAGGATTTCATCCGGCTGATGCAGCAGGCGTAAAGAAACCGCCGCGCCTTTCCCCTGTCAGGAAGGCGCGGCGGTGTTTTTTGTATCTCAACCCTTGTGATCTGCCAGGATTTCCTCGCAGCTCAGGCCGTATTTGCGGGCAATATCTTTGGCATAGCTGAGGCCGTCGGGGGTGGCCCGTACCACCCGGTAGCTGCGGGTGCCCTCGGCCGCATTTTCCATCTGGGCCACCAGGTTGTCGATGCAGCCGGTGCGGCCGGGGGTGGCGTTGAACTGGTCCAGCTTCTGGGTCAGCTCGTGGATGTGGGTCACATACACCCCGCCGCAGCCGATCACCGTGATGGCCGACAGCACCTCCCCTGCAATGTAGCCGCCTTCCAGCAGGCTGGTGGAGCTGAAGCTCTCATCCATCAGCAGCATGTCATCCTCCTCCAGCAGGTGAAGGATGTGGCTCATCCGGGCACATTCGCTTTCCAGCCGGCCCTTGCCGTAGTTGTCCTCATCCGAGGTGGGGAAATGGGTGAAGACGCACCGCACCGGGCTCATCACTGCTTCCCGGGCCGGCACCAGCAGGCCCAGCTGGAACAGCACCTGGGCCATCCCGATGGAGTAGCAGAAGATGGATTTGCCCCCGTGGTTGGGCCCGGTGACCAGATAAAACCGGCCCTTGGCGTCATAGCCAAAGTCATTGGACACCACCGGCCCCTGGCCCTCGCCGCGGAGCACCAGCATGGGATTGTACACATCTTTGAGCTGGAGGGCCTTTTCGGCCATGGGGCGGATTTGGGGGCGGCAGAGGGGGCAGCCGTGGCCTTTCAGTTCCATCAGGAAGCTGACGGCCGCCGACAAAAACCGGAAATCATCCAGCAGCCCGATGAAAAAGGAGGTCTCATCCCGGAAATACTGGTCGATGACCGGCTCCCAGCTGCGGATGGTCTTGGAAAACGCACTGTCCAAAGCCCGGCAGACCGCCTGGTCCAGGGCGTGTTTTTCCTCCTGACGGGCGGTCCGGGCCAGGTTGGCAAAGCCCGAAATGCAGACCATGGGGTCGGTCTTGTCCTTCCCCATCAGCTTGTCCAGGACGCTTCCCTGGCGGTAGCGGTCGGTGTTCAGGGACAGCAGCCCCACCTCGGTTACCCGCAGGGTGCCGTCCAGGTTGACCCCCAGGGCAATGCTCCGCACATGGCCCACCTGGTATTCGGTGCGCTCCAGCTGCCGGCTGAGGGCTTTGTAGTCCTCACTGTTCCGGCGGGACTCGATTTCCTCCCGCAGGGCGGTGAAACCCGCGCTGTGGATCTCTGCCTGTTCCAGCCGGCTATGGAACATCTCCACCAGCTCCAGATAAATCTCCAGATACCGCACCGAGGCCAGGCTGCTCTCCACCGAGGAAGCAGGGTCATTCAGCACTTTCCGCATCTCGGCGGCATCCCGCAGCATGGGCAGGGCATCCCGGATCAGAGACCGCAGGGGTTCGCTGTCCACCAAATCTGCCACCACGTCCAGCCGCCAGGCCAGAACGTCGGGATTGGTGGTGTAAAACTGTTCCAGCCGCAGGTCGGGCAGGCCCCGCCAGCTCTCCCGCCGCACCGAGACCATCTGGTCAATCTGCAGGGTGTGGAAAAAACTGGTGTCGGGCAATTCGCTCCCTTTGGCTGGTGTGTGCGGCGGATACAACAGGCGAAAACTTCTCCGCCCTGCCGTCAGCGGTCTGTCTGGCATAGGATCGCCCCTTTTCTGCTCACTGCTGGACATAACTTTATTAAACTCCTTTCCGGTTCAAATGTCCAGTAAAGCGGGCAAAAAATACAAGAAATTTAGCTTTTTTCTTTTAAAAACAAAAAAGCCCTCCGGAAAACCAAAAAAGGCCGCCGGCATAAGCCGGCGGCCTTCATTAGCCCTTTGGAGTACCCTCAGTACTTAGCAGTTCTCAGCGAAGTACTTGATGGTGCGGACCATCTGAGAGGTGTAGGAGTTCTCGTTGTCGTACCAAGACACGACCTGAACCTGGTAGGTGTCGTCGTCGATCTTAGCAACCATGGTCTGGGTAGCGTCGAACAGAGAGCCGTAACGCATGCCGATGACGTCGGAAGAAACGATCTGATCCTCGTTGTAGCCGAAGGACTCAGAAGCAGCAGCCTTCATAGCAGCGTTGATGGCTTCCTTGGTGACGTCCTTGCCCTTGACAACGGCAACCAGAATGGTGGTAGAACCGGTGGGAACGGGCACACGCTGAGCAGAGCCGATCAGCTTGCCGTTCAGCTCGGGGATGACCAGGCCGATGGCCTTGGCAGCGCCGGTGCTGTTGGGGACGATGTTCTGTGCGCCAGCACGAGCACGGCGCAGGTCGCCCTTGCGCTGAGGACCATCCAGGATCATCTGGTCGCCGGTGTAAGCATGAACGGTGGTCATGATACCGGAAACGATGGGGAAGGCCTTGTTCAGGGTGTCGGCCATGGGAGCCAGGCAGTTGGTGGTGCAGGAAGCAGCGGAGATGACCTGATCCTCAGCGGTCAGGGTCTTCTCGTTGACAGAGTAGACGATGGTCTTCAGATCATTGCCGGCAGGAGCGGAAATGACGACCTTCTTTGCGCCAGCCTGGATGTGAGCCATGCTCTTCTCCTTGCTGGTGTAGAAGCCGGTGCACTCCAGCACGACATCAACGTTCAGCTCGCCCCAGGGGCAATCCTTTGCGTCCTTAATGGCGTAGATCTTGATCTCCTTGCCGTCGACAACGATGGAGTCCTCAGTGGAAGAAACGGTGTGCTTGTTCTCACCGATCTTGCCGCAGAAGGAACCCTGAGCGGTGTCGTACTTCAGCAGATGAGCCAGCATCTTGGGGCTGGTCAGATCGTTGATAGCGACGACCTCGTAACCCTCAGCGTCGAACATCTGACGGAAAGCCAGGCGGCCAATGCGGCCAAAACCATTGATAGCAACTCTTACAGCCATTGTATATACCTCCTAAAATTTTTACCCTTTGAAATAGGATAAATCTCACGGTGCTTTTATTATAGACCAAAAACGCAAAACCTTCAAGTGTCCGACAAAGAAATAACAAGCGGTTTTTCGTTTTTATAGATTTTACATGATTTCATTCAAATCTTTTTAGCACTTTTGGCAAATCATCCAGCCGCGTGAGAAGCCCCCGGATGGGGCTCTGCAGCGGCGCAGAGCAGGGCGCAGACGCCCCCCAAAAGGCCGATGGCTGCCAGGGCCCAGCCGCTGAAACCTGCCCCCAGCAGGACGCACCGGGGCAGCTGCCAACAAAAGCACAGACAGAATGCCAGCAGCCCATAGCCCCCCACAGCCCGGCCGCTGGTCTGTGCCGGCAGGCAGAGCACCCGCAGCAGGGCGGTCAGGAACAACAGGGCGGACAGCTGCTGCCACACAGCGGATGTGGGGATGGTGCGGTACCAGCTGGAGCCGTTGGTCATAAAGCTGTTGAGGATCTGCCAGACAAAGAGCAGGGTACCTGCCACCCCCAGCCAGGCCGAGGGCCGGCGGCCCCCTCCGGCCACCCAGGCGAAACCCAGCCAGCCCAGCCAGCCGCCGCAGGCCAGGAGCAGGATGCTGCTGGCCACTGCGGCAACCCCGGCAGCCTGGATCAGTCCCAGGATGCCCCCGGCCACGCAGAGGAAAGTTCCGGCCAGGGCCGGCACAGCAGCTGCCCACTGGCGGGTGCGGAGGGGCGCCGGCGAACCGGCAGCCGCCCGGCCCGCCACCAGGGCGGCCGCAGCAAAGACGGCCAGCACTGCATAGCGGGCCCACACCGGCCCCGCCGTCACCAGCCCCGACGCATGGTCGGTCCAAAGGGCCAGGTCAGCCCAGCGGAGGCCGCAGAAGGCCACCCCTGCGGCCAGATATCCGATGATCAAACGTTTCATGCTCGATTAACGCTCCTCAAGAGGTTTATAGCGCTGGCGCACCCCCAGGTACTTGTAGGCCGGACGGATGATCCGGTTGGCAAAGACCACTTCTTCGATCCGGTGTGCGCACCAGCCCGGCAGACGGGCGATGGCGAACAGCGGGGTGTACAGGTCCTCCGAGATGCCCAGCATCTGATAGATCAGGCCGCTGAACAGGTCCACGTTGGCGCACACCGGCTTGGAGCTGCCCTTTTCCTCGGCGAAGATGGCCGGGGCCAGCCGCTCGATGCTGCACAGCATATTGTACTCGGCCTCAAAGCCCTTCTCGTAGGCCAGATGGCGGGCCCGCTCCTTCAGGATCACCTCGCGGGGATCGCTGATGGTGTAGACCGCGTGGCCCATGCCGTAGATCAAGCCGCTGCCGTCGCCGGCCTGCTTGCGCAGGATGCGGCGGAGGTATTCCCGGACCTCGTCGTCGTCGTCATAGTTTTCCACGTGGGCCAGGATATCTTTCAGCTGGCGGTTGACTGCCAGGTTGGCGCCGCCGTGCTTGGGGCCCTTCAGAGCGCCGATGCCTGCGGCAATGGCCGAATAGGTGTCCGAACCGGAGGAGGACACCACACGGGTGGCAAAGGTGGAGCAGTTGCCGCCGCCGTGGTCGGCGTGGAGCAGCAGGCAGGTGTCCAGCAGCTTGGCTTCCTCATGGGTGAACTTCTGGTCGGGGCGGTAGGTGCTGAGGATGTGCTCGGCGGTGCAGTGGCCCGGCTGGGGCAGATGGAAGAACATGCTCTGCTTGTCGTAGAAGCGGCGCTTCATCTGGTAGGCGTTCACCATCATGGTGGGCATGCCGCCGATCAGGACGATGCTCTGGTGCAGCAGGTTCTCCAGGCTCAGGTCCTCGGGGTTGTCGTCGTAGGAATACATGCCCAGCACGCACCGCTGCATCTTGTTCATGATGTTGGGCGAGGGGGCGTTCATGGTGTCCATAAAGCCCTCGGGCAGGTCCCGGTGTTCGGCCAGGATCTCCCAGAAGTTTTCCAGCTGCTTTTTGTTGGGCAGGCTGCCGAACAGCAGCAGCCAGATCACTTCCTCAAACACAAAGCGGTCGTTGCGGTAGGCCTCATCCACGATCTCATTGATGTTGACGCCGCGGTAAATCAGCCGGCCGGGAATCGGGATGATATGGCCTTCCTGGTCTTTGCGGTAGCCCACAACGTCACAGACATTGGTCAGGCCCGCCAGGACGCCGGTGCCATCCGGGTTTCGCAGGCCGCGCTTGACGCCCAGCCGCTCGCTGGTCTCGGGGTCAATATAGTTGTTGGCCAGATACTCCTCGCAGAGGGTCTTCATGGCTTCATGCTCTTTGGTTCCCAAATTGGTCATCATGACAAATCCCCTTCCCTTTTCCTTTCAGCTGCAGAGAGCACCTGCAGCCGGTGTCGTTCGGTTTGCCTTTCTCTGGGCTCGGGCAATCCCTCTTCCTATAAATCACAATGGATGTGCTTATGATATCGCTTTTGTTAAATAAATTCAAGTCAAAACTGCCGAACCCCCGGTCCAAATACCAAATGTTTTGAGAATATTCGGATTTTATTCACATTTCGTCGCTGAGGCGCATACAGTTCCAGGCAGGTTTCGGCCTTTCCCGCAGGAAACTGGTGGTATCCTCTTTCCCAGAAAGGAGGCTGTACCAGCGTGAAAAAAGCGATTCTTCTTCTCGCGGCCCTGCTGCTGGTGCTGGGCGCGGCCCTGCCCCTGGCGGGCTACTGGATGGCGGGGCAGCTTCTGGGGGCCGCGGCCTCCGGCCCCGCCGGCAGCGCCCCGGCCTCGTCTGCCCCGGCCCCGGAGCCCGGCGGGCTGGCCGGCCTGACCGGTTCCGGCCCGGAGGACACCCAGGTGCTGCTCCAGGACCAGGACAGCGGCCAGACCTTCACCCTGTCCATGAAAGATTACATCCTGGGGGCGGTGGCCTCCGAGATGCCGGTGAGCTGGCCTGACGAGGCCCTGAAGGCCCAGGCGGTGGCCTGCCACAGCTACATCCTCTACTGCCGGGACCACCGGTCGGACGAGGACGATCCCTGGCTGACGGTGGACCCGGCCCGGCGGCAGGGATGCCTCACCGACACCGTCCTGCGGAGCTATTGGGGCACCGCCTATGAGGCCAACTATGCCCGGCTGTCGGCGGTGCTGGAGCCGGTCCTGAACGAGGTTGTGTATTACGACGGCGCCCCGGCAGGCACCAGCTATTTTGCCATCTCCAACGGCCAGACCGAATCCAGCCAGTACGTCTGGGGCACCGCCCTGCCCTACCTCACCCCGGTGGATAGCAGCACCGACCGCGATGCCCAGGACTACCAGGTGACCGTCACCCTGTCCGACCAGCAGGTCAGCGCCGCCCTGGCCTCTTCCCTGGGGATTTCCACCGGGGAGACAGACCCCTCGGCCTGGTTCGGCACCCCCAGCTACACCCCTTCGGGTTATGTGGACAGCCTGCCTGTCTGCGGCCAGACCGTCCAGGGCACCGCCCTGCGGACGGCCCTGGGGCTGCGGAGCACCTGCTTTTCCATTCTGCACCAGGAGGGGGGCTTTGCCATCACCACCCGGGGCTACGGCCACGGGGTGGGCCTCAGCCAATGGGGCGCCAAGGCCATGGCCGAGCAGGGCAAAAGCTGGATCGAAATCCTGGCCCACTACTTCCCCGGCACCACCCTGGAACCATGACCCCCGGAAACCAGGAACCAAAAAGGCCCCGGCGTCTCTATACGGCGCCGGGGCCCTCGTCTTATTCCGGGAACAATCAGAACAGCTGATCCAGGAAGCTGAAGAATCCGTCCAGCCCGGTGCTCTGTGCATCAGGCACCTGCTCCACAGACACCAGTTCATCCTGCAGCATGGTGCCCTCGGGATCCTGGGCCGACCAGTAGGTGCCGCTGCTGGCGGCGGCATCCGACACAGTGAAGTTGCTGCTGAAGCACAGGCTGGCGCCGGTGGTGTCCTCTGCAATCACCAGGAAGGCATAGCTGCCGGCGGGCAGGGTGCCGAACAGGATCTGGTTGTCCACCTGCCGCAGGGACCAGCTGGTTTCAGCGCCGGTGAGGGCGGCGGATGCGCTCATCACCGTATTGCCGGCGGCATCCTCCACCAGGACGGCCACCTCTGCCAGGGTGCTGCCGGCAGTGGCGGTAACGGTGCCGTTGAGGCTCATCCCCGAGCCTGTGTGGACGTTGACCGGGTAGGTCACGCCCGCCAGCTGCAGGTCACTGGTGGTGGGCACGGCGGCGTTCTGGTCCTCGGCAATGTACCAGTAGCAGGAGGAGTCCTCCATGGACACGCTGGCCTCGGAAACGGGCACCCGGCCGGCGGAGATGTTGCCGGCAGGGTCAGAGCAGTAGAACGTGCCATTGGTGTAGTCGGTCAAAAGGACTGCGTGGGGCTCGGTCCGGTCATAGAGGACAATCCCCTCGGGATGAGCCGCCAGCAGGTTGATCAGGGTCTGGGTCTTGACGGTGTTGTCCGTCGGAAGGGTGGCGTACAGCACCTTCATGGACTTGTATGTAAAGCTGTGGGCCAGGCCGTTGGACCAGGCCGCCGAACGGACGCTGTTCTCGGTGACATCCACCCAGTCAGACCGGCCGTCCAGATAGGCGCGGCGCCGGAGCATCATGGCGGCGGCCGTCAGGGTGCAGGTGCCGCTCCGGCTCTGTTTCAGGTAAAAACCTGCGTCTACATTCAGATCGGCTGTTGCCCATGCGCTGGGCATGCAGGTGACCAGCAGAGCGACTGTCAAAACCAGCGCCGCGATGCGGCGGCGCCATGTATTCTGTGTTTCCAAGCTTGCCTCTTCCCTTCCTGAATTTATTTCATGTTTATAGTTTAACGCAGTTGTTACCAATTTGTAAATGGTTTGAAGGCAAACTTTCACTTGATTTTCGCATTTTGTGAATTCTGTTTTCACAATTTTTGTATATACTGCACAGTTTACGTCGAATATTCTGTGCAGTCAGGAGAAGAGGCAGACTTTTCCGCCCCTCATAGATCCCGCTTGTAGCGGCAGCTGGGGTAGTTGGAACAGCCATAAAAAGACCGGCCCGCATACCGGCCCTGCCGGGCCGTCCGCAGCACCAGGGTCCCGCCGCACCAGGGGCAGCGCCGGGGATGGGCCGCCGCCTGTTCCTTCTCCTGTACCTGGCACAGGTGGGCAAACTTTTCTCCCCAAGCCACCCGGGTATAGGGTTCCAGCTGGTCATACAGCTCCCGCACCTGCCTCCGGGACAAAACCTTCCTCCGGCCCAGCTTCCGCAGGGTCCGGGGCAGCTGCTCCACCCGGCAGACCGCCGTGTCATCCCGGTCCCATTCCACGTCGGCCAGCCGGCACCGGCCCGAAAAGACAATCACCGACCACAGGGGCACTTCCTCCCCCACCAGGTCCCGCAGCGCCCGGATATGGCCCGCATTCTGGCGGATGGGGTTGTAAAAGCTGTGCTGCCGGGTCTTGGGCCGGCCCAGCCAGCCGCGCCCCACGCAGACCGAGGCAGTCCATTCCTGCCAGTGTTCCTGGCCGTAGATCCGGCCCGTATAGTTTTTGCTCTCCAGGACATAAATCCCCTTCCGGGTCAGGTAGATCAGGTCCACCTCGGTGGTGGCCCCTTCCCCTGCCGGCAGGTATAAATTCCGCAGGCAGAGGCCCTTGACCCGGAACCATCCCTTTTCGGCCAGCTTGGCCGCTGCCAGATCCTCGCCCCGGGCCCCTTTGTCCCGGGCGGGGTCATGCCCCAGCAGGGCCCTCAGGGCTGAAAACCATCTCATCAACGTTTTATACCTTCTTTTGCAAAATAAAAAGTCCGGACTGTATCCTCTTCAGATACAGTCCGGACTTCTGGTCCGAGTGGCGAGAATCGAAGACTAGGCTCGCCGTGCTTTTCGTCCATATAAAAGCCCTGTATCAAGCCGATTTTTCAGGATTTGCGAGCTTTTTATCCAGATCGGTCTCGGCACTCTCCCGAGATCCCCGAAAATGGGCATTCAGCAAAGCCGCAGCATCATCCAGATCGCGCTGCCCGAGTTCAGTATAGATATTTTCGGTGACCCGGATATCCGAATGCCCCATCAAGGTCTTAGCAGCCAGCGCAGGCACGCCGGCCCGGAACAGCGTATAGGCGTATTCATGCCGCAGCTGATGCGGGGTAACAAGCGCCCGCCGCTGGCTATGGCGGCTCCCCTTCCAGGCGCCCCCGTCCGTTACCGTGGTCAGCCCGGCGGGTTCCAGAAGATCAAGCCAGAGCTTCGTGAACCGGCTGGAGGTCAGCGGTTCAGCCCCGCCAAAGATAAAATCCGCCGGGCGATGAAGCCCCCGGCAGGCACTCTCCAGGAAGGGCCGGAAGGGGTCCAGGATCGGATTCACCCGCAGCCCCGCCTCCGTTTTGGTGGGCCCCACCACCGGAGCGTTCCCCAGATGGGTCACACTTTTGGTGATATGGATTTGACCAGCATCCAGGTCGATGTCTTGCCATTGCAGCGCAAGTACCTCGCCCCGGCGGCAGCTGGTATAAAGCAGAAACCCGAGGAACAGCCCGCCGCCATGGTCGGAGACCAGAGCGTCCAGTTTTTCACGCTGGTATTCCATGGGCCGCGTGCGGCGCTGCTTACGGCAATGGCGGGGATTGCGGACGGTTCGGCTGACATTCAGCTCCCCGCCGTAATTTTCGCACCAAAAATCGAAGACCATGTTCACGACACAGTGCTGGTTCGAGATGACCTTTTGCGAAAAGCCCGCATCCTTCATATCGTTCAGCAGGCCGGCGATTTCCCCACCGGTGATTTCATCCATCCGGTAGCCGCCGAACACATCCACCGCACGGGCGACGCACGGCACATAGGTCTTCAGGCTTCCGGGAGCCAGTTCCCGGCTTTTCCCCTCCCACCAGCGGTCACAGACCACCTGGAAGGTGGGAGAAGCCCGCCGGGACGGGTTGCGCAGCTTCGGGCGGTAATCGGCAAATTTTGACAGCATTTCGCATACCTCCTGGGTACAGTTTGACAAGCCCTCCCAGGTGCGCTATAATTGCTGTGTAGCTGTGCAATTGCGCCCCTTCGGGGGAGCCAGTTATTCAAGCGCCTGAGTGTTGCAGCACTCGGGCGCTTTTCGGTAAGATGAAGATTCAGCCCGCACCCGACGCAAGCCGGGTGCTTTTTGTTTGTCCTCTGGACAAACGGAACAAACGGATTTTAGCGTTCCGTTTGCCCTTGCGTTTGCCCTAAAATTGAGCCGTGGTGCGGCTTTTCGCCCCAGACAAACAGAACAAACAGATTTTTCTATATAGAGTTAAAACAGCATTATATACATACGCGCGAGGCGTATACATACGCGTAGGCTATATAGAAAAATGCGTTCGTTTCGTTTGGAGCGTTCGCCCAACGATCAGATCAGGCTGCGGCAGAAGCCAACGGCCAGCCCCTCGATTTGCATATCTTCCAGCTGTTCGCCGGTATACATCATCGGAGGGCAGACAGCGGGATTTTCCGCGACCAGCTGGACCGTATCCCCGGACTTGTAGAAGCGCTTCAGGGTGGCCTCGTCACCGATGCGCACAGCCGCGATCTGCCCGGTTTCCACTTCCGCCTGTTTGCGGATGCAGACAATATCGCCGTCGCAGATGCGAGGGGCCATGCTGTCCCCGTGGCATTCCAGGGCGAAGTCCGCGTGCCAGGCAGACGGCACACCAACCATCTGCTTGATATTTTCTTCAGCCAGAATCGGGGTGCCACAGGCGATGGAGCCGATCAGCGGAACCGGCGTCAGATCCGGCATATCCTGAAAGCCGGCGGGGATGACAACCCGAACCTGGGGCGCATCGGGATCCATGGGAGTGTCGTAACCCATAAGCCAGCTTTCCGACACCCGCAGCGCCTGTGAAATTTTATAAAGCGCATCCTGGCTGCCCTTGTAATCGCCTTTCAGATACCGCGAAATGCTGGATTTATCAAGTCCGGTCATCCGTGCAAGCTCCGCTTGGCTATATTCCCGGAGCTTCAGCCCATCCCTTAATCTTTTTGCGAAGGAAGATATTTTTTCAGCCATAACCGCCCTGCCCTTTCATCTAAAGTCTGTGTGTACTATACCATAAAAGTTGCGAAAAATCAATATCGCGTGAGAAAAAAGTTGAGTTTTCTCTACTTTTTTGTTGACATTTCGCAACCTGAGTGATACAATGCAGGTGCGGTTGAGAAATAGCAACACCCGCAGGAAGGAGAGAACAAGATGCCTGAAATGAACTATTCCGCACTCCGCGGTCGGATTCGAGATTGCGGGCTCACCCAAAAAGAGGTGGCCTCCCGAATTGGAATCAGCGAAGGGCAGCTGAACCGAAAGCTGGCCGGTGAATTTGTTTTCCGGCAGGACGAAATCGACCGGATCATCGCCCTGCTGAACATCGATCCCATTGACATCGGGCGATATTTTTTTAGCCCCAAGAGTTGAGATTTCTCAACAGTCGAGATTTTGCAACAAAGGAGGAAACCCCATGAGGATGCTTCTGGAATTGACCGGCATGGCGCCCTACCACGCCACCTGCCTCAGCCCCGTCATTTGGGCGATCGCAGCCCTCGCGGCTATCTACCTGATAGCCGGATGGATGGCCGACCGGGATAAGCGCCAGCGCCGCCAGGTGCGGCGCCGGAGGCGCAGCCGGATGTAACCACAAGCACCGAAAGGGGGGCAGCACAATGGAGGAATACCGCACAGAGCTGCAGCAGGTAAACGCCCGCTGCGCGGCGCTCGGCATTGAGCACACCCTCCTGACGGTAGCCGACGTCATGGCCATCGTTGGGTGGTCCCGAAAGACGGTCAAGCGCCGGTTCCGATTCGGCGGCCAGAAAGGCCGCCCATTTCTAAGCCGCAGCCAGCTGGCGCGCCAGGTTTACGACCTGGCCCAATACCGGGCTGAGTAACATACAGGCCCCGAGAGGGGCAGCAAAAACAAAGTGGAGGTAACCGATATGAAAATTCTTATGCAGGCCGAAAAGAACAACCTTACCGACGTCGAGATGAAGGGCAGCTTTGATGACCTCACCGCCGCCCTGGCATTCCTTCTCATGACCCTGGCCAACGATGCCAGCGAGGACCCCAAACTGCGCAAGATGGCCCACCTTGAGATCATGCGCCGGGTTGCAGAGGCCATGGCCATGAGCGAGCGGGAGGACCGCGCTAACAAGAAGCCCAGCGACAAGAAGCCCAGCGACAAGAAGCCGGACGACAAGAAGCCGGACGCCGGCATCAAAATCGCCATCGCGCACGACATCGACGAGGTCATGGACATCATCCGCAAGGCCGTCGAGGGCGGCAACGACTGAGCCCAGGATACAGCCGCTACACAGAGCAAAAGAGAGGTAAGCACTATGAGAATTTGCATTCAGGACAGCGACGACAAGCACCTGCACGTCGAGCTGGAGGGCAGCTTTGATGACATGACCTCCGCCATCGCCAACGTTTTGATGGACCTGGTCGATGAGGCCAGCAAGAAGTCGAACGTCCGCGGCCTGGCACGCATGGTCATCCTGGACCGCGTGACCCGCGCCATGGCCCGCAGCCTGATGAACGACCCCACTCCCCCGGCCACCCCGGACCAGGCAGCCCGGAGCGTTGACACCTTCCTGGGCACCGTCCGCAACGCCGCAGAGGATGAGCTGGGGATCAGCGATGACAACGATGACGACAGCAGCGAAGGCTAAACGTCATGCAAACGTCATAAACGTCATAAACGTCACAAACGTCACAAAGTGAAAGAGAGGTAACAGATATGGCAGTCAAAAACAGCAATGCAGCCCTTCCCGAGATCAAACCCATCGAGATGGTGGACATTCCCCTTCATGTGGTCGGGGATTCGCCCCTGATCGTTCACGCATGGAGCGAGAAGGCCAAACGGATGATGCTGGACGCCCAGATGGGCAAGAAGGCCGGCACCAAGAAAGAGCCCAAAAACCCCACCGAGGACTTCATCCGCAGCCTTTACTGGCTGACCCCGGTGCCCACCGAATACACCATCGAGGGCTTCAATGCGGCGATCGCCCAGGGCGCCCGGTTCGGCTTCCCGATCACCGCCCTGAAGCAGTCGGCCATCAGCGCAGCATACCGCATGGGCTGGGTCAAGGACAAGGCCAGCCTCCGCGGCGCGTTCTTCCTGGACGCCAACGGCCCCGACGGGCAGAACGCTGACCTGTTCGAGATCAAGGGCAGCGCCCCGGTTTCCAGGGAGGACATGGTGCGCATCGGCATGGGCACCGCAGACATCCGGTACCGCGGCCAGTTTGACCCCTGGCACGCCGACATCATCCTCCGGTACAACAAGAACGGGCAGTACAACCTCGAGAACCTTCTGAACATTCTGAACGCCGGCGGCGCGGTTTGCGGCATCGGCGAATGGCGGCCCGAGAAGGATGGCCGGTTCGGTATGTACCACATCGAGACCGTCAGCGAATAACCCCCCCAGCCGCACAGCGCGGCAGGCAAGGTAAGGCCCGGCATGGGTTGGATCGGCGTGACTAGGCGAGTCGCGGCAGGGCCCGGCAGGCATGGCGAGGCAGGGTGAGGCAGGCTAGGCTAGGACAGGTAAGGCGAGGATTGGCAGGCAAGGCATGGCAAGGCATGACAAGGGAGGCAAGGCAAGGCAGGCATGGAATGGCGTGGCTAGGATTGGTACGGCGGCGCGAGGCCCGGCAGGCAAGGCACGGTGGGGTAGGCCTCGGCAAGGTGGGGTGAGGCAGGCACGGCAAGGCTAGGCCCGCAAGGGTAAGGCGTGGCCCGGCAGGAATGGCGGGGTAAGGTAAGGCACGGACAGGCGTGGAACGGCCCGGTAAGGCAGGCAAGGCACGGTCAGGCTGGGCTTGGTCTGGCGTGGCAGGCAAGGCGGGCCATGGCACAGATTGGCAAGGCAAGGTGCGGCGTGGTATGGCAGGCAAGGTATGGCGAGTAAAGGCGGGGCCAGGATTGGCACGGCAAGGATTGGCACGGCAGGAATGGCAGGGCAAGGCTAGGTAAGCTGTGGAACGGCGAGGTAAGCCGAGGTATGGCGACGCAGGCGAGGCTGGGCATGGCACAGCAAGGCGTGCCATGGCTGGGTACGGCAGGAATGGCATGGCAAGGCCCGGCCCGGAAGGGCAAGGCATGGCGGCGCAGGCAGGGTAAGGCTAGGCAAGGCAGGCCCGGTAAGGCATGGTGGTTCAAGGTTCGGATGGGTCTGGCACGGCAGGCAAGGTGAGGCGGGGCGAGGCCATGCAAGGCGAGGCGAGGCACGCCGTGGCTAGCTACGGCATGGCAGGCAAGGCGAGGAAATTTTTGAAAGAGAGGTAGCAGATATGGAATTCAAACTAACGATCACCGGCAACAGCGCGGAGGAATTGACCGACCTGATGAGCCGGATCTCCGCCGTCTCCATCGGGCCCGAGGCAACGACCGAGGTGGAGTACATCCGCCAGCGCCCGCAAGCCCCCGCGGAACCGGAGGCAGAGCCTGAGCCCGAACCGGCAGCAGAGCCCGAGCCCGAGCCGGTGACAGAGCCCGCTCCCCAGGAAGCCACGGCGGCAGCCCAGGGGCCCACCGTTGAGTTCAGCCAGATCCAGGCGCTGAGCCGCCAGCTTGTAGCAGCCAACCGGGGCGCAGAGGTTCAGAAGATCCTGAAGGATCACGGTGCTCGGATGCTTAGTAGGCTACCGGCTGAGAGCTACACAGAAGTGTATCAGCAGCTCAGTAAACTCATGGAGGCGAACGACAATGCCCCCGCTTGAGCACGCCCTGCTGAGCGCCAGCAGCGCCAACCGATGGCTGCATTGCCCGCCTTCGGTTCGGTTGACGGAAGACCTCCCCGAGAAAGCCAACCAATACATGACCGAGGGCACCGAGGCCCACGCGCTGTGCGAGCAAATTCTGCGGGCTTCGATCACCGCATGGCGCCTGGGGGACAGCGGGACCATGGTTCCCACCGACGGATACCCGGAAGAAATGGTCAAGGCGGCCATGGTTTACAGGGATTTTATCCACGACCTGTGGCTCGGCTTTGAGCACGAACCCTCCGTTTTCATTGAACAGAGGGTGGACACCGGCAAATGGGTGCCCGGCGGGTTTGGAACCTGCGATTGCTTACTGATCGGAGACGGGATTTTACACATCGTGGACTTCAAATACGGCAAAGGCGTACCGGTCAGCGTTCAGCAGAACCCCCAGCTCATGTATTACGCCCTGGGCGCTTACGACCTGTTCCGCGTGACCGACACCATCGAAACCGTCCGCATGAGCATTGTGCAGCCCCGCATTCAGAGCGAGCCAGAGACGACAGAGATGCCGATGGCCGACCTTCTCGGGTGGGCTAACGGGACCCTCAAGCCCGCCGCGGAACTTGCCTGGCAGGGCGGCGGGGAGCGGAACCCCGGCGAATGGTGCCGGTGGTGCGGGATTTACCCCCGGTGCCGCGCCTGGAAGGACAAATACGACCTGGACGGATTCACGATCGAAGCCCCGCCTGATCTCACGGATGAGGAAATCGGGAGATGGCTACACCGGCTGCAAGGCGTGGCGCAGTACGCCAAAGACCTCGAAAATTACGTCCAGCAGCAAATGATCGACGGACGCAAGATCCCGGGATGGAAGCTGGTCGAGGGCCGCAGCGTCCGCAAATGGACCGACCAGGAGGCAGCCTTCCGCGCCATGGAGGCCGACGGCATCGATGAAGCCATGCTTTACACCCGGGAGCCCATTTCCCTGACAGCAGCCGAAAAGCTGATGGGAAAAAAGCGCTTCGCCCAGGTCATGGCCGGCCTGGTCAAGCGGGACCCGGGCGCACCCAAACTCGCAGACGCCGCGGACACGCGGCCCGAATACAACCCCTTAGATGGTTTTAACCAGGAGGAATAACCATGAACAAAAACGAAATCATCATCCCCTGCCGGCTTTCCTACGCCAACATCTGGGAGCCCAAGAGCATCAACGGCAGCGATCCCAAGTACAGCTGCAGCCTGCTGATCCCCAAGAAGGACAAGAAGACCCTGGCCGCCCTGGCCGCCGTTATTGAGGCGGTCAAGGCAGACCCCAAGAGCATCACCCGGTGGGGCGGCAAACTTCCGCTCAAACTTAAGACCCCCCTCCGCGATGGCGATGAGGAAAAGGACGACGAAATCTACGCCGGCCAGATGTTCCTGAACGCCACCAGCAAGAACGCCCCCAGGGTGGTGGACCAGCAGCTGAACGATATCATGGACAAGGATGAGGTCTACAGCGGCTGCTACGCCAAAGTTAAAATCGCCCTTTTTGCCTTCGCAGCCAGCGGCAACAGGGGCATCGGCGCAGGCCTTGAGGTGATCCAGAAGGTACGAGACGGGGAGCGTCTCGGCGGCAGCGGCAGCGGCCTGGACGGCTTCGAGGTGGAGGACGAAGCCCTGGATAGCAGCAGCGCACCCTGGGAGGATATGCTCGAATGACCGCCGGGGTCATTACGGTGGACATTGAGACATACAGCGAGCAGGACATCGTAAAAGTCGGCGCGTACAGGTACGCGCAGGACCCCAGCTTCGAGGTCCTGCTCCTTTCTTATGCTCTCGACGACAATCCGCCCACCTGCCTGGACTTGACCATAGAACCCCACCTCAAGCCGGGCCAACTCTCCTGGTTGTTCGACCCCGCGTACATAAAGCGGGCGCACAACGCCGCCTTTGAATGGTGGTGCCTTTCCGAATATTACGGACTGACCTGGGAGGAACGCAGCCGGTGGCTGGACCAATGGCAATGCAGCATGATCCACGCCCTTTATTGCGGCCTTCCGGCGAAGCTGGAGGCCCTGGGAAAGGCCCTGCGGCAGCCCGAGGACGCAGCCAAAATGCGGGAGGGCAAGGCCCTGGTGACCTACTTCTGCAAGCCCTGCCGGCCCACCAAAAAGAACGGTGGCCGTACCCGCAACCGCCGCAGCGACGACCCGGAGAAATGGGCGCTTTTCGTTCGGTACAACATCCAGGACGTTATTGCCGAACGCGCCAACGACGAACGCCTGGCCGCCTGGCCGGTGCCGGAAGACATCTGGCGCCAATGGCGGGATGACGTACGGATGAACGCCCGCGGGGTTGGCGTAGACCTGGCCCTGACCGACGGCGCCCTGGATTGCGCCGCACAGGTAAACCTGGACATGGCCGCAGAGGCCAGGACCCTGACAGGGCTCCCCAACCCCGGCAGCAGGACACAGCTGCTCGGTTGGCTTTCGGCCCGGGGACTTCCCCTCCCCGACCTCCGGGCCGAAACGGTGGCCAAAGCCCTGACCGACGGCAGCCAGATGCCGGCAGACGTTCGCCGGGTTTTGGAGATCCGACAGCAGCTGGGCAAGACCAGCAACACCAAATACGACGCCGTCCGGGCCTGCGCCGGGCCCGACCAGCGCATCCGCGGCACCCTGCAGTTCTACGGGGCCAGCCGCACGGGCCGGTGGGCAGGGCGGCTGCTCCAGGTTCAGAACTTGCCTCGCACTTACATCTCCCCTGCTGAGCAGGAAGACTACCGGAAGATTGTGAAGCTACACGACGGGAAAATGCTGGAGATGCTTTGCAGCAATGTGAACGACCTGCTGAGCCAATTGATCCGCACCGTTCTGGTTCCGGCGCCCGGCTGCGTCTTCATCGACGCCGATTTCAGCGCCATCGAGGCCCGCCTGATCGCATGGCTGGCCGGCGAGGATTGGGTCCTGGACGTTTTCAGGACCACCGGCAAGATCTACGAGGCCACCGCATCAAAGCTGTTTCACGTTCCCTTCGAGAGCATCGTCAAGGGCAACCCCAACTACCGGTACCGGCAGCGCGGCAAGGTCGCCACCCTGGCCCTGGGTTACCAGGGCGGCATTGGAGCCATGAAGCGGATGGGCGGCGATGCCCTGGGCCTGGACGACGCCGGGCTGCAAGAGATCGTGGACCTTTGGCGGCAGGCCAACCCACGCATCCGCCGCCTTTGGAGCCGGATGCAGAACGCCGCCTACAAGACGATCACCACCGGTCAAACCACCCGCCCGATCGGGAACGTGCTCCTGCGCAAAGAGGCCGGGAGCACCTGCCCCTTCCCCTTTTTAACCATGCAGCTCCCCAGCGGTCGAAAACTTTTCTACGCCAACCCCGCCGCTACCGACGACGGCAGGATCACCTACCAGGAATGGGACACCGGGCAATGGCAGACGGTAGAGAGCTACGGCGGGAAGCTCACCGAGAATTTGACACAGGCCGTGGGCCGGGATTGCCTGGCCTACGCCCTGGACAACCTGCGGGCCGCCGGATTCCAGGTGGTTTTTCACGTTCACGATGAGGCGGTCATCGAATACCCCGCCGACAAGGACCCGGAGGCCGCCCTGGCTAGGGTCATCCAGATTATGAGCCAAGTGCCGCCCTGGGCCCCCGGGCTGCCCCTGAACGCCGCAGGGTGGGTGGGCCAGTTTTTCACCAAGGATTAAATGGAGGACAGAGCCATGGGGATAAAGGAAACAGGCAGATGGAGCTGGAGCAACACGCCGGATTGCCCAAAGGTGACCTGCCCCTGCGGCGGGACCTGGTACGACAGCCAGCACAACCCCATCGGCACCGTGGGCCTTACCCGCCGCCGGTGCGAGCCCGGGGTCGCCGTCGTTTGCATCCGCTGCGGACGCGTTGGCCGGCGATCCCGCACGATGATCGACGCCATCGGATTCTGGGAGGCAGGCCACATCAAATATGGACCATTGGAGGACGACAAGCAATGAACAGGAAATGCCTGAAATGCGCAAGATACCACGAAACCAAAGGATACGCCACCTGCCGGGACGGATACCAGATCTTCTGGGGGGTCATCATTCAAAACCTTTCAGCCGAGCTGGGGCTGACCGACGAACAGACCGCCCGGCTGGTCAAGATTTCCGATGAGATGACCACCGTCCTGATGGGCGCCGATGAGATGGACATGACCCGGGACGAATACGCCGAATACCTGGAGGCAAAGGCCAGGGAGTGCGCCGACCGGCTGCGCAGCATTTGGGGGTGAGGGCATGAAAACAATTACAATCGCTACTGCCGGAGGCCGGACAGCTACACGATGGCAGAACAAAAAACTGCACTGGGATGAGTTCACTCGACTGCTGGCTGACGCCGATGCCACCAACATCAGTTCTGAAACCCACGCCGAATACCTCGCCATGCCCAAAGACCAGCAGAGCTGGCTGAAAGACGTTGGAGGATTCGTTGGAGGCGAATTGCAGGGCGGGCGCCGCCGGCACGGCAGTTGCAACCGGCGCAGCCTTATCACCCTGGACATGGACAACTGCGCCCCCGGCAGCACGGCAGACTGGCTGGAAGCCATCCGCAGCATGGGCGTCGCCACCGCCGTATACACCACCCGCAAGCACGACGCCGAACACCCCCGCCTCCGGGCCATTTTCCCCACCGACCGAGATCTGACCCCGGACGAATACCAGCCCGCCGCCAGGGCGCTGGCCGCCATGATCGACCCCGACATGGCCGTATGGGACCCGACCACATTCGAGGTGGAGCGGCTGATGTATTGGCCCAGCCGATCAGCAGACGCGGAGGCCTTCCTCCATTACACCCTCGAGGACGACCCCAATTTTCCCCCGGTCAGCGCGGACGAGCTGCTGGGGTGGTATGCAGACTGGCGGGACTTCGCCCAGTGGCCCCGCTGCAAGGGCGAAGACGCCCGGGAGCACAGCGGCGCAAAGCAGGCCGACCCCACCACCAAAGACGGCCTGGTGGGGGCTTTCTGCCGGGCCTACGACATC
Organism: uncultured Faecalibacterium sp.; assembly: GCA_904394215.1. GTDB lineage: Bacteria > Bacillota > Clostridia > Oscillospirales > Ruminococcaceae > Faecalibacterium. The sequence goes on along the minus strand of CAJFNF010000015.1, from coordinate 11,215 downwards.
CCCGCGGCGATCGCCACATTCCTGCCCGAGGTTTACATCCCCGCCGGCGACAACCGGTACACCTACGCCGCAGGCAGCACCACCGGCGGCGCCGTGGTCTACGACGACGGCAAATACCTCTACAGCCACCACGCCACCGACCCCGCAGGCGGGCAGCTGCTCAACGCCTGGGACCTGGTGCGGGTCCACCGGTTCGGAGACCTGGACAAAGGGGTGCAGCCCGGGACCGCCCCGGGAGACACCCCCAGCTGGCAGGCCATGCGGCAGCTGGCCACCAAGGACCCCAAAGCCGGGCAGCTGTACAACGATGAGACGGCAGCAGCGGCAGCCGATGCCCACAGCCTGGACGGCTTCTCCCCCGTTGACACCAGCGAGAGCCAGGGCGCCGACGATCAGCCCGCAGACGCCCCGCAGCCCGACGATGGCAAGTGGCGGGAGCAGCTGACCTGCAACAGCAAAGGCGCCATCGCCTGCACCACCCAAAACGCCTGGTTGATCCTGGAGCACGACCCCAAAACCGCCGGCAGGATCTGGATGGACACCTTCTCGGAGCGGCTCAGATGCAAGGGCCCCCTCCCCTGGCCCGGGGCGACGGGAGAGCGGGACTGGACCGACGCCGACGACGCCGGCGCCCGCTGGTACCTCGAGACCGTCTACCACCTGAGCGGGACCAGCAAGGTCCAGGACGCCGTGAGCCTCACCGGTTCAAACCACGCCCGGGACCCCGTGAGGGAGTACCTGGAGGGCCTGAAATGGGACGGCCAGCCCCGCCTGGATACCTTATTTATAGATTACCTGGGCGCAGAGGACACCGAATACACCCGAGCGGTCACCCGAAAGATGTTTGTGGCAGCCGTTCGCCGGGCCTTCATCCCGGGGTGCAAATTCGACCAGATCTGCATCCTGAGCGGCATCCAGGGCATCGGCAAGGACACCCTGCTCAGCCGCATGGGCCGCCAGTGGTACAACGACAGCATCACCAGCTTCGATGGCAAGGACGCCAGAGAGGCCCTGCGCGGGGTTTGGATCGTCGAGCTGGGCGAAATGAACGCCTTTAACAGGTCGGAGATCGAGGCGGCAAAGCAGTTCCTGAGCCAGACGGAAGACCGGTACCGCGCAGCATATGGCCGCCGGAGCGTTGCATACCCCCGCCGCTGCGTGTTTTTCGGCACATCCAACGTGGACGATTACCTCCGCGACGCCACCGGAAATCGCCGTTATTGGCCCATAGATTGCGAGAAGGAAGACCCCGCGAACACCAAAAAGAACGTCTACAACGACCTCACCCCCAGCGAGGTGGACCAAATCTGGGCAGAGGCCGTGGTGCGGCACCAGGCCGGAGAGGCCCTGATCCTGACCGGAGAGCTGTACGACGCCGCCATCGCGCAGCAGGACGCCCACCGGGAGGCCGACAGTTGGGAGGGCCAGATCGCCGATTTTCTGGACAAACCCATCCCCACCGATTGGGAAAATTGGGACACCGACCGCCGCCGGCTGTGGTGGCAGGGCCAGTGCATGGACGCCGACCAGGTCAAAACCCGCCCCAGAGACCAGGTCTGCGTGGCCGAGATTTGGGCGGAATGCTTCGGCCAGGGAGCCCGGATCGAGCCCAAAGACAGCCGCCGGATCGGCGCCATCCTCTCGAGCACACCCGGCTGGGTGCGCAAAAATACCAACCTGGTCTTCCGCCCTTACGGCTCCCAGAGGGCCTGGATCAGACGAACGTAAGGACAAACACATTTCAAAAATCCGTTTGTCCAAACAGAAAATCTGTTTGCCTCCGTTTGCCGGAGGACGAACAGAACAAACGAACCAAACAGAAAAACAGAAAACTTTTCAAAACACAGCATAGGACGAACAGAACGAACAGAAAATCCCAGAGTTTTCAGAACACGAAAACGAACGCAAGACAAACGGAACAAACGGATTTTTGCGTTCTGTTCGTCGTTCTGTTTGCCCGAAAACCGAGTGATGATGCGGGTTTTCAGCACAGACAAACAGAACAAACAGATTTTTTCTACTTAATTAATTTTAATAAAATAAAATATATGCATACATATATGCGCGCGCGAGGGCACACGCGTATAGGTATATATAGAAAAAATCGTTCGTTTCGTTTATTCCGTTTGCCTAGTGCGAAAAAGCGCAACAGGACAAACGCACAAAACACATTTTCTGAAAATTTTTGAAACGTGGAGGAAAAAGCCGTGCTGGAGAAGACAATCGAGAACAAACTCCGCCAGGCCGTCGAGGCAGCGGGCGGCTTGTGCCTGAAATGGACCTGCCCGGGGCGCCGCGGGGTGCCGGACCGGATGATCCTGATGCCGGGAGGGAGGATCACCTTTGTGGAATTGAAGCGCCCGGGTGCAAAGGTGCGGGAGGAAGGCCTGCAAGCCTTCTGGCATGAACGCCTGCGCCAGTTTGGGTTCCAGGTCGAGGTCATCGACGACGCACAGCAGATCAGCGGCCTCATTGCCGAATTGGCGAAGGGCAGCAATACACAGAGCCGGCAGGCGCACGGCTTGAAAGAAAGGGAGCGAAACCGATGAAATTCACCCCGCACCCTTACCAGCAAGCAGCCATCGAGGCGATTCTGGACAAGCCCGGGGTCGCGCTTTGGATGGAGATGGGCCTGGGCAAGACGGTGGTAACCCTGACCGCCATCGACACCCTGATCTACGACGCCTGCGAGGTTCGCAAGGCGCTGATCATCGCCCCGAAGAAAGTCGCAGAGGCAACCTGGCAGGATGAAGCGGCAAAGTGGGACCATTTGCACCACCTGCGCATCTCCACCGTGCTGGGCACCGCGGCACAGCGCAAAGCGGCCCTGGACAAGCCCGCCGACGTTTACATCATCAACCGGGAGAACACCGCCTGGCTGGCGGATTTTTACGGGCGCAGATGGCCCTTTGACATGGTGGTGCTGGATGAGGCATCCAGCTTCAAGAACCACCAGGCGGGCCGATTCAAGGCGCTGAAACGGGTCCGGCCCCGGATCGCCAGAGTGGTAGAGCTGACTGGCACGCCGGCGCCCAACAACCTCCTGGACCTTTGGGCCCAGATTTACCTCCTCGACCAGGGGCAGCGTCTGGGCCAGTACATAACCCATTACCGCCGGGATTGGTTCATGCCCGACAAAACCGGCGGGCAGGTGGTCTACAGCTGGAAACCCCGCCCCGGCGCAGAGGCAGCGATCCGCCGGGCCATAGGGGACATCGTTCTGAGCATCAAGGCAGCCGACCACCTGAGCCTTCCCGGCAAGGTGATCGACGACATCCCCGTGAGCCTCGACAGCCAGAGCCGGAAGGCATACCGGCAGCTGGAGCGGAACTACCTGATCCAGGCGGACGGCACCACCATCACGGCGCAGCAGGCAGCAGCCCTGACCGGCAAGCTGCTTCAGCTTTGCAACGGCAGCCTGTACGACGACGCCGGAGAGGTCCACCACTTCCACGATTGCAAGCTCGACGCCCTGGATGAGCTGATCGAAGCCCTGGACGGCCAAAAGGCCCTCGTGTTTTACGGTTTCCGCTTTGATGCGGAACAGATCACGGCCAGACTGAAAACGCGCCACAGCGGCCTCAGATTTGCGCTGCTGCGATCCGCCGCAGAGGCCGCCGCCTGGAACGCCGGGCAGCTGGACCTCCTGCTGGCCCAGCCGGCCAGTTGCGCATACGGCCTAAACCTGCAGCAGGGCGGCCACCACCTGATCTGGTACAGCCTGCCTTGGAGCCTGGAGCTTTACGAACAGGGCGAGGCCCGCCTATACCGCCAGGGCCAGAGCCAGCCCGTCATCATCCACCGCCTGATCGTCAAGGGCGGCGCCGACGAAATGGTGGTGAAAGCCCTTGCCCGCAAGGACGCCGGCCAGGAAGCCCTGCTGCAGGCCGTCAAGGCAAGGATTCACGAAATCAGAGAATTGGAGGAATGAACCATGAAACCCATCTACCAGCGCATCGGAAAGCCCGCAACCCTGGAACAGGCAGCAGAGGAATGCACCGAACTGGCCCATGCCCTGCTGAAGGAAGCCAGACGCCTCCGCGGCGAAAACCCCACACCCAAAACCGCCATCGAATGCGGGAAGGCCATCCAGGAAGAAATCACAGACGTGCTGCTGTGTTTGCAGGAACTTCTGCGAACCGGATACGCCGCCGACCCCGAGCTCCTGGAGGACAAGCGCCAGCGGTGGCACACCCGCCTCGATGAAGCCGAGGCAAAGAAGGCCGCAGCCGGGGCCGACACCCGGCAGCCGTGAGCATCCGCAGCTTCCGCCACCTCCCCCGCTCCGCCCGCCGGGCCATGATCCAGTCCGTGCCCGACCCCCTGACCCGGCGCATTTTGGAGCTGGCCTTCCTGGGCCCGGGCAAGACCAGCTGGGCCAGGGTGGCCTGCCAGATCGGCGGCGGGAACAGCCCCGAGACCGTCCGCATGCGGGCAAAGCGGGAGCTGTGGCGCTGGGACCCCAGGGCACGCACCCCAAAGCCTGTACCGTTTTGTCGCAGCGTTCCGTGCTACGATATCCCCAACGACACATCCGGGGAGGGCAGCATGGAGAAACACAACGAAAGAGAGCGCACAGCCGTTCTGGTCAATTACGACCTGCTGGCGGGCCTGCCGCTGACGGCCATGGGCAACCCCATCACCGCAGCGCCAGAGGTCCCCTACGGCATCGACCACCTGATCGGCTTCAATGAGCTTTTGACCTGCAGCAGCACCGAGGGCGCCGGGGTCCATTGCTACCTCGATGATTACCAGTTCGAGCGGCTGTGGCGGACGCCCGACCGATACCTTCCCGTCCTTCGCAAGTTCCAGATGGTCATCGGCCCCGATTTTTCGCTTTACACCGACTTCCCCGAGCCCCTGCAGCGCTGGAACCATTACCGGAACCAGCTGATCACCGCATGGCTTCAGCAGAACGGCGTCACCTGCATCCAGAACGCCAGCTGGGCCGGCCCGGAGAGTTTCGCCTGGTGTTTTGACGGTATGAGCCCCGGGGGCACCGTGGCGGTGTCCACCGTGGGCTGCGCCAAACACCCGGAAGCACAGGCAGGATTCATGACGGGCCTGCGGGAGCTGATCTCCCGGCTGGCCCCAACGGAAATCCTGGTCTACGGCAGCACCATCCCCACCATGCAGGACCTGCTGCGCGAACACGGGATCGCCACCGTGGTATTCCCCCACGGCATGGCCAATCGGATGCGCCCCGAGACAACGGCAGCAGCAAAGGAGGCATGACATGGGAGGCAGAGGTGGCAGCCTGCGAGGATCGCAGGGCATGAACGCACCCACGGCAATCGTTCGAACCGTATCCAAAACGCCGACCCCGACCGCAGCAGCGGTGGCAGCGGCGGCACCGGCGGCAGCAGCGCCCGCAGCGGCACAGGCAGCCCCCGCAAAGGCGCAGGCCAAGAAACAGGTATCGACGCCGCCCACCGGGGCAAATGGGTTTGCCCATCTGACGCCGGCGCAGGTTTCCGCCCTTGAGGGAGCCGCAAAGCAGGCCATGCGCAACGACCCCGCCCTGGCCGCCGGCATCCAGGATTACACCAACCCCCGCCAGACGGCAAACGGTAAGGCCTTCAGCCAGAACGCCAACTGGGCCCTGGCCACGGGCAGCCGCAAGCTGACCAAGCGGGAACAGGCCATGATGGACGCCCTGGACAAGCTGGCAAAGCCCGTGGGCACCGAGACCACGCTCTACCGCGCAGACCACGACGATTTCCTGCAGCGGCTCAAAGTGGGCAACGTCCAGCACATGACCAACGCACAGCTCCGGCGGGCACTGGTCGGTAAGGCATGGACCAACAACGCCCCCGAATCCACCGCATACGACAGCCGGGAAAACCCCTTCTGGCCGCAGCCGGGCGGCAGCCGCACCGCAGGCAAGCACCGCCAGGGCGGATCGGTATCAGGCAACCGGGAGGTTCTGATCCGGTACCACACCGGCAGCAAAACCCGAATCGCATTCATCCAGCCCAGCCAGTCTGAGGCCGTACTGCCCCCCGGGACACAGCACCGCATCACAGGCGCACGCTGGACCAAAACCGGGCCCGCATACACCTATGGCACGGGCAAACGGGTCCTTGAATTGGAGATCGAGATATGGTAAAATCGCGTAGAGTATCGACAAAAAGGGGGAAGGGCAAGATGGACTACACCAAACTGAAAGACTCGGCAGCCATCGCCGCCGCGGAGCAGAAATACCGGCCCCTGGACACCCCGCCGGGGGCAAAGCCCTTCGCGGATCTTCACACCGACACCGAATACCTGAAGCAGCGCACCAAGCGCCGCAAGGCCGCCCAGCGTAAGACGGCCCAGGCAAAGACCAAGAAGAAATAACCTGTACCGTTTTTGCAGCCAAAAATGTGATACCCTCGTCACAGACAAATTTGTGAGGGGGATATCAGATGGGTGGCAGAGGCGGAAGTATTGGCGGGTCGCACGGGATGAAGACCGCAGCATCGGCGATGACACCAGCGCAGGCGCTTGTGGCACAGATTAAAGCCGATCCCTCAGCGATTTTGAAGATGTCTGACGACGATGCAATAACCGCCTTCAAAGGGATTGCTGCTCAGAATGTGGGCAGCGATGAAGCTGATTCCTTTGTTCAGCGGTACCTGGACACTCTCGGATGGGCACAGCGAAAGCCCGAGATTCTCGATTCTGCAGCCTATGATGCCGCGAAGGCGGCAGCCGGAGCTGTTGATCTGTACCACGCCGACCACGACGGATACGCCGCCGACGGTTCGAGCATCAAGGGTATGGATTGCACCAAACAGTACCTGAACGGAGCCACCATGTACAGCTCCTACGGGATCTATGGCAGCGGGACCTATTGGGCCGCGCAGAGTGCCAGTAAGTCTGCCGAATTCGGAGATATCCAGATTAAGAGCTTCCTCAACAAGAAAGCCAAAACCGTCACCAAGGATGAATTGGCTAATCTGGTTCACGATTTCAAGACCTCGCATCCCAAAGCCTACGATTATTTGTGCTGGGACACAAAGAATGGGTACGGTGGAGAAAGCGAAGTCTGTTATTCAGTCATAGCCGCCGCCCACGGGTATAACGCAATCTTGGCTCACGGGAGCCTACAGCCCAAAAAATATGTTGTCACATTGGACCGCAGCGCAACGACGGTCTGCTCCACCATCAAGACCGACGCCACCTATGGAATGAACAACTGGTAAGAGAGGCACAGCATGGCACAAAGAAATTGGAATGAAGCCCTGATCAGCAAGGTTGAGAAAGGCGCTGTCAAGAAATATGGCCGGGACGCCCGCAAATACGCAGTGGACGCCTGGAACATTCACATCGGCGCAGATGAACGGCCCAAAGGCTGGAAGGACCCCTACGCCAGTCTGGACAAGCCCGCAGCCAAAAAGCGGACCACAGCCAAAAAGAAATAACCCGTACCGTTTTTGATTCGGTTTCTCTGGTATGATTGCCAGAGAAACCGAATTTTTTTGTTTTCGCGGGGAGGGTACAGAGTGAGCACAGATCAGACCGAAAAATTGCTGCCGCGGCAGAAGGTGGAATACCGCCGGCTGGAGGACATCATCCCCTACGACCGAAACCCCCGCATCAACGATGAAGCCGTGAAATTCGTTGTGAACAGCATCCGGGATTTTGGTTTCCGCAACCCCATCCTGGTGGACAAGGACGGCGTAATCATCGCCGGGCACACCCGGCTGAAAGCCGCCCGCCGCCTGAAGCTGAAAGAGGCGCCGGTGATCGTTTGCGACGACCTCACGCCGGACCAGGTCCGTGCCCTGCGGATCGCCGACAACGCCACCGCCGAAATTGCGCTGTGGGACCCTGGGATGCTGGCCATCGAATGGAGCGCCACCCCCTACGACCTGACCGCCTACGGCCTGGATATTCGCCTGAAGGTTGACGATGAGGCGGAAGACGACGACTACGAGGTCGAGATCCCTACACAGCCGAAAAGCCAGAGGGGCGACATTTACCTGCTGGGTGATCACAGGGTCATGTGCGGCGACAGTACCAACCCGGACGACGTGGCCCGGTTGATGGATGGGCAGCAGGCCGACCTTCTTCTCACCGACCCGCCGTACAACGTCAACTACGAGGGATCCAATGGCAAGAGGATCCAGAACGACGACATGGACGGCCAGGTATTCCGGCGATTTTTGGAGGCAGCTTTCCAGCGCGCCATTGATTCGTGCCGGGACGGCGCAGCGGCCTACGTATTCCACGCCGACACCGAAGGCGAAAACTTCCGCGTAGCCTTCCGGGAGGCCGGCTGGGAGCTGCACGGCTGCCTGATTTGGGTGAAAAACAGCTTCGTTCTGGGCCACAGCGACTACCAGTACCAGCATGAGCCCTGCCTCTACGGGTGGAAGCCCGGGGCGGCCCATTATTTCATCAACGACCGCAGCCAGTCCACCGTGATCGACGACGAAAACCCGCCCGACCCCACCAAAATGAAAAAGGACGACCTGGTCGAATTGGCGAAAAAGCTCCTGCAGGAACGCCAGCAGCAGCCCAGCACCATCATCCGCTGCGACAAGCCTTCCCGGAATGAGGAACACCCCACGATGAAGCCCGTCCCCCTGTGTGGCCGGCTGATCCACAACAGCAGCCTCCCCGGGCAGCTGGTTCTGGACCTTTTCGGCGGCAGCGGTTCTACTCTGGTAGCTTGTGAACAGCTGAGCCGGAGATGCTACACGATGGAGTATGACCCTGCTTATGTTGACGTGATCATCGACCGGTGGGAGAAGCTCACCGGCGAAAAGGCCGTGAAAATTTGACATTTCCCTCAGCCGATATCCAGGCAATATCGGTCTTTTCCATAGCAGCGGCGTATGCAAGCGCAAGCGGGCAGTTTCACCTCCCTCCCAGTAAGCCCCGGTAGCGCGGGGCTGTACGCCGCTTTTTTATTTTCACCTGAAAGGAGCACCCGCGGTGGCAAGACACACAGAGATCAACAAATGGAACAGCCCACAGGGGCTGCTTCGGTTGAGCCGGTATGCCATGTACGGCATGACCCGGGCAGAAATCTGCGAGACCATCGGAGTACCAGAGCGCACTTTCCGCCGATGGTGCAAGCAGGACCCCAACATCGAGAGAGCCATCTCCAACGGGGGCGAAGCCGCCATCGCATCGGTGGCAAACGCGCTGTTCATGAAGGCCCAAAAGGGCGACCTTGGAGCCATGTGCTTCTTCTTGAAAAACCGAGACCCCGAGCATTGGTCGGAACACCCCGAATTGAAGGGATACGACGGAAAGGTGGTATTTGTGGATGACATACCGCGCGAAGCGGCCACCGGAGCTGCTGAAGCAAAGACGGCTCCGCCTGAGCAGCCTGATCATACCTGAATATTACCGGGCCCATGCCGCCATCTGGTCCGGGGATTACGACGAATACCTGGGCGACGGCGGGCGAGGCAGCCTCAAGAGCACCTTTGCAGCAACCGAGCACCTTCTGCTGATCATGCGCATCCCCGACATTCACGGGGTTGTTTTGCGGAAGGTTGGCGGTACCCTGGCCACCTCCGTATGGCCCGAATACAACCGGGTGATCGACCGCATGGGCATCTCCCACCTGTGGAAGCAATCCCGCAAGCCCCTGACCCTGACATACATCCCGACCGGGCAGACGATCCAGTTCTTTGGTCTGGACGACCCCGGTAAGCTGAAATCCCTGGCCGTGCCTTTCGGGTATTTCGGGGTTCTCCACTTTGAGGAATTCGACCAGTACGACGGGCCGGAGGAAATCCGTAACGTTGAACAGTCGGTCTTCCGCGGCGGCCCGTTTTCGTTTTCGTTTAAGACCTTCAACTCCCCCGCCATGGCCCGCCATTGGGTCAACAGATACAAGCGGGAGAGCCGCCCGCGGCAGTTCAAGCACCACACCACCTACCTGACAACCCCGCCTGAATGGCTGGGCCAGCGCTTCCTGGACGACGCACAGCTGCTGCAGCAGCGGGACCCCACCGCCTACGCCCACGAATACCTGGGAGAGGTTGTGGGCAACGGCACCGCCGTGTTTGACAACCTGACCCTGCGCCCCATTTCCCGGGAAGAATTGGCAACCCTGGACCGGCGGTATTACGGGCTGGACTTCGGGTGGTACCCCGACCCCAATCATTTCAGCGCCATGGCCTACGACGCCGCCCGACGCAAGCTGTACATCTTCGGGGAGCACCGCGCCACGCGGGAGAAGGACGATATGCTGGCGGCGGCGATTTCCAGATACATGGACGCCGAGATCATCGCCGACAGCGCGGGCAACAAGAGCATCGCTACACTTCGAGACCTGGGGTTCAGGAAGCTCCGGGCCTGCCACAAATACGCATCCCACGGGGGGACTTCCGTCACCGACGGCATGAAATGGCTGCAGAGCCGCGATGAGATCATCATCGACCCGGACAGCTGTCCCAACACCGCCCGGGAGTTTTCGGAGTACGAATACGGCATCGACAAGAGGACCGGCGACGTGATGCCGGGATACATCGACGCTGATAACCATTCCATCGATTCCGTCCGATACGGTATGGAGCCGGTCTGGCAGCATAGAGGGGTGATCAACGCATGATTTCTCATTCGGATATTGAAAATATTATCGGCACGCGTTCCCTGGTCAGCGACCAGATGCAGCGGGCCATCGAGGACTGGTACGCGGCAGCCATCGAAGGCGAGCCCCTCGACCACAACCCGGACACGCTCTCGCTGGATTTGCCCGCGGTGATTTGCAGCGAGCTGTCCCGGCTTACCACCCTGGAGCTGGAAGCCAAAGTCGAGGGCAGCGCCCGGGCCAATTGGATCAACGCACAGCTTCAGCAGGTTCTGTCCCCGCGGCGGCGCCGAATTTTGTCCGTGGCCATGGCCCTGGGCAGCGGCATCTGGAAACCCTACCAGAGCGGCGACAAATTGGGGGTATCCTTCGTCCCCGCCACCGGATACTACCCGGTATCCCACGACATTGACGGCAACTTGACCGAGGCAGCGTTCATCGACACCATCCAGGACAACAACAACTACTACCACCGGATGGAGTGGATGCACGTTCTCGAGCGGGAGGAAGACCTCCGCGATGCAGAGCTTCAGCTCTTGGAGGATCTGCGGGTCGAGAAACCTACACACTTCCCCTGCCTGCTACAATTGTGTTGGCTCTAGAAAACTCACAGCCAGTGAGCTATGCAGATGCCCAAACCTAAGCTACAATGAAGATGTGCTGAGAGAGCGAAGCCCT
>CAJFNF010000014.1 GCA_904394215.1 uncultured Faecalibacterium sp. | reverse complement strand
AGACATAGGCGGCAGACGGTCAAGCCGCTGCCGCCTACATATAAATTTCGCTCTATTCCTGCACTCATTGGACTTTACACAAAATTTGGGACTGACCCGCAAAAAAGCTCATTGATGCCAAACAATCCAAACTGGACAATCGCAGATCTGAAATTGTTCAAGAACTCACAAAAGATAGGGGTGCCGGAAAAATTGTTCTAAAGAAACTTTTGACAATATTTAATGATAAGAAAGGCGCCGTTTCTCCCCTTGATTTAGTTTGTTATTATAAAGAAGTATTACCTGCTCGATTCACTATCGTTGGAGACGGGAATGATGCTATAGAAAATTACTCCAAAACTATGGCAGTTAATTCACATAGAGCATTAGCATTAATCGCGGCTTTGACCGGTAATACTCAAGATGCTACGAAAGAATCTCAATTTGTTTATACCGAAGATCCTGATCACACAAAAACATACCGCATTAACTTCCAGGTTGACGGAAAAGATTCTCGAATTTCTGCCAATATGCAATCAAAAACTATTGACTCGTTGATTACCGGTTACTTCTATTATGAATTGGAAGGTGATAAGTCTGCCCAGTCTGTAGCAAACTTTATTCAGCTTGTAATCTACTCTCTTGCTGGTTTCTGTCCATCTTTTGAATCAAATGGCCTAGCAGAAAAGATCTCTGAAGTTGCTTATGGCTTTTCTCCTGAAACCGATATTAAAACGGACAACCTTAACCTCACAATTTCTGGTGGCACCAAAGGTTCTCTTAAGCTTACAATTATGCCAAGAGTCAACTAATTTTATCTATTCGCTTATTGGATTTTTTATTTTCTTAGAATTGTGTTTTAATTAGTGACAGACTATAGTCCCGATCAGATACATTTGTTCTGACCGGGACTATGTATTTTTTAGCCCTTCTATTTCTTCTTAATGTTGACTGTCCAGCTCTCTGGATTTTTCATTCCAGCTTGTTTTGCTCTGCTCACCTTTTTGTGCAGCTGCTTCACCACCGAACGCTTGCCTTCTGCTTTGCCCAGAGCCGCCAGTTATTCCGGTGCCAAAACCTGGCTCACCCAATAACCGACTTTATTCAGCGGCTTCAACTCTGCTTGCACCTGTTCCAGCTGCCGGGCAAAAGCTGCATGATCCGCTTGCAGCTTACCATACTCTGTCTCCCGGGCATTCAGATTCACATTCAGATCTATATGCCGCCTTTTCATGCGGTCCAGTTTTTTACTCATAATCCTCCACCTCCTTGTTAAATGATCAAAGCGGCAGGTACTTCTCACCGAAGCACCTGCCGCTTTTGCGTCACTCATCATAGCTCTTTGTTTTGATCTGCTTTTCCGCCTCCTGCTGCACCAGCAACCCTGCCGAGAAGCCAACCTTAAAGTGGCACTCGCTCTCCTCGCACTGGGCGATGGAGGACTGATCCAGGAGCGTTTCCACTAGGTCGTAGTCCTCCTTTGTCAGCCTCTTGGCCAACTGGTCCATAATCTTCTCGCAGGCTCTCAGTGCGTTCCGGTATTTTTCGGACTTCGGCACAACCGTTTCGCTGGGGTAAAAGTCGCCGTTATAAATCGCTTCCAGAATCATCGTCCTGCCCTCCCTTCAGCAGTAGATCATCTCGGATTGGATTATCTCCTCCGCCCGGCTGCGGATGGAATTCATCGCCTGCACCCAGCGCATCGGGTCGTTTGCTTTCAGCTCCTCGGTGATGCCCTCGGCCTCTGCCATCTGCCGGATGATGAGGCTGCACCGTTCAGCGGCCTGCTCATTCAGGTCAGCCAGCACTGTATACAGCTTCCCGGACAAAAGCAGTGACTGATACAGGATCGGTCTGTGATGTTTCAGATACGTTTTATGGAGCCGCCCCCAGCGGCCAATGGGGCGGTTTTCTTCCGGCAGTTCCAGGACCGGAAGATAATAATCTCCTTCCAGCTGATACCGGATACCGTGTTCCTGGACGGTCTGTCTTAGTTCTTCCATAGTCTGCTCCTTTCTGTTTTGCTGCTGCCTTCTTTCAGCCTCATTATAGCAGGGCCGCTGTGCAGAAAGAAAGGATGTCGGCACTGTGATTTTCAGCGCTCCTGGCTGCGCTGGCGTTTCCTGTGCCACTGCTCCAGGAGCTTTACAATGGTCTCCTCCATCTGCCTTGGAGTGTAGGACTTTGGAAAATATTTTCGGATGGCTTCGTTTTTCAGGGTCAGCCGGTCCAGCTGGGCGTTCTTCATGACATCCAGCATGGCGTCATAGCTGCACTCACCTGCCTTGCTCAGTTTCTTAATACGCTGGGCCTGGGACAATGACGGTGGGTGCTTGCTGTCCTCCATAGCCTGCAAAAAATCCCGCTGTTCGGCAGCTGTCAGATAGGACAGCTCCACAGCGGGATTGAAGGAAATTTTCTCTTGGTCTACCAGTTCCAGCAGTTCAGGAATCAGGTGGGTAAGACGGATATAGCGTTGAATATTCCGGGCATTGTCGCCCGCCTCTTGCGCTACAAGGTCTCTTGAAGTCACGCCACGCAACTTCTGGCCAACTTGGCTCGAAGTGAGATCCGTCCTGGCTCCCTGGTGTTTCAGGACTTCCATCTTCATCTTGTATGCGAAAGCCCGCTCACTGGGGCGGATGGTCTCCCGCTGCAAGTTGCTTTCCACCATCTGCAGGATGGCCTGGTCGTCGTCCAGCCGGCGAACAATGACCGGCAGGGTTTTCATGCCGGCCAACTGGGCCGCGTGCTGCCGCCGGTGGCCTGAGATGATCTCATAGCCTCCATCCGCCCGCGGCCGGACAATCAGCGGATTCAATACGCCGAACCGGGCCATGCTCTCCACCGTTTTCAGCATGGCTTCATCGTCCAGCACCTTAAAGGGATGTTCTTTGAATGGGTGGAGTTCTGCCACAGGGACCTGTTGAATCTGTTCTCCCTGTGCAACAGTCTCCGGTTTCTTTTTCAACATAGGGCACCACCTCCTGTGAAAAACCATATGATCTGCGTACCTTCCAGGATAAAATCTTTCACTTGTTCCTCCTTTCTTTACAGGAACGCAAAAAGACACCGGCCAATCAGACGGTGTCTTTTTGCGTTTGAGATATTTTCTACTTGTAAAAATCCAGAGCCAACGGCTCAGAGCTTCTCTTTTCAACTGGATGCGCAATCAATACATTTGCTCACAGAACTCCTCAAAGGAATCCGTCTTCAGCAAATCGAGCGTTCGGCTGGTAGAGCTGAAAAGCTCCACGATCAGATTGAACGCATCTTTGTGATTCCGATCATCAGGACAAAATGGATTCGCTTGTCCTTCCATGCAATGGGCATATCGTTGTGCAGGACGCAGATAAACGACTTTTCGGCATACCGGCTGACTGCGTGAGGAACCGCCAGCGCGCTGGTGAAGGCTGTACAGGACAAAGATTCCCGCAGCAGGACATCCTGTACAAAAGCCTCTGTCGCATACCCATGCTCCATACACTTCTGCCCCAGGAACTGGATACAGTCTGCCTCGTCGGCAAAAGATATATTTCGGAAATATAGCTCCTTGTGCAGCAGTTTCTTTAAAAAAGCCCGGGCGCTTTCCAGTTCCCTCCGTTGGTCGATTTCATCCAGAGCGTCCCGAATGGCTACAACGTTCTGCTTGGTCAGAATGGGGCTTACCTTGACCACCGGACGGGTTTCCCCTTCCAGCAGCAGAAGGGTAATGATGCAATCGCAGTCGGGGCGGTACTGTAAATAGCGGTTGAGGGGCATGACATCCAGGATCACCAGCCGGTCGGCAAAATTCTTGTTGATCTCCCGGACCAGCGTCTGGGAGAGCGCATGATAGTTTTCTGCCAAAACAATGCAGGTAATCCTCTCGGTCGTCTGGGTGCTGTTCTCCAGATATGCTCCAATGTGAAATGCAATAAAGGCAATCTCGTCTTCACTGAGCTCGATGTTATAAATCCCTGTGAACCGATGCGCAAAGTACACAGCCATATCGTAGATGGGTGCATAGTCCGTTTTAAACTGCCCGGCAATGGGATTCGGATAACTCAGGCCCAGGAGGCCGCGCTGAAAGGCATAGTACATATGCACCGAAAACTGGAGTACAAAATCATTGCTAAAAGCCGGTGTACAGTACCGTTTGGAAAGGCCCGACAGGGTTGACGCAACATTGTTGATAAACTCTTCATCAATCACTTTCTGGATGTCCGCCGTTTCATGCTCGACGGAAAGGGCAATCAGCATCACAATCTGCTGGTAGTCCGGCTCCGGGATCCGAATCCCATAATCCCGGTCAAAGGTCTGGACGATCATATCCGCCAGCGCAGTGACTTCCTGCAGATTTGCAATCCCAGGCAGGCTGCAGGGGATTCCCTGGCGTTCTTTCTCGCTCAGGTCGTCGTTGGATTCCAGGCGGATCAGGATTACGAGGATATGCACCAGAAGGTTATTGAGAGAGTAATCGTTCAGAAAGAGCTTGGCCTGCTGGCAGGTGTCATAGAGTTTCTGCATAACGCCCCGGATATCCTTGTCAGGGAAGAGCTGTTCCAGCGCGGTTTTGGAGCTGAAAAATCCGTAGATATCCTGCGTTGCCAGATGGCCAATTAGCCGACGTTTATTCTGCTCGCTCCCCTTCAGGAAGTACCGGTACTTTTGGGATTCAATCTTCAAATCATAATCCCGGACCATCTCTTTGATCTGCGGCAGAATGGAGTTGACGATGGTGCTGGCGCTGAC
Organism: uncultured Faecalibacterium sp.; assembly: GCA_904394215.1. Taxonomy (GTDB): domain Bacteria; phylum Bacillota; class Clostridia; order Oscillospirales; family Ruminococcaceae; genus Faecalibacterium. The sequence goes on along the minus strand of CAJFNF010000014.1, from coordinate 53,896 downwards.
ATACAGTTCCTCAGCCATCTCATAGACATCCATCCCCTCTTTGCAGGTCAGCAAACGGGAGAGGACCTTCCACACCCGGTCGTTATTCTCCGAAGCAGCTTCCGCCGTGGGCAGGGTGCCGCCCTCCTGCAGCCGATAGCCGTCTCGGGTGGAGAGGATCTGTGTGCCGCCCCAGGTATTGATTTCATGGACATAATTGCGGACCGTCCGCTCGCTGACCCCCAGAATGCCGGCCAGCGTTGCCGCCGGCACACCCCGGTCTGACTGGGCCAGAAAGCGCAGCAGTTCGTTTTGCTTGTCGTTCTTCATTTACAGATCCTCTCTTTCCTTGTATCATTGTAATATAGATCCTCCCAAATGAAAACCACAAAATCTTCCGTCTGGCGGAAATATGGCTGTATTGCCGCCGGGATGAAAAAACACGGTTTTATTTTCCTCCTGTCTCTCTGGTACACTGCAGTCAGTCAAAGGGGACGGGTCCAGCTCCCCAAACGTCAAACCGAAAGGAGAAACCAAGTATGATTCGTATTCTTCTCGCCTGCGGCATCGGTGCTTCCACCGGTTTTATGGCCGCCAGCATGCGGAAATCCGCCAAGGCCCAGGGCCTGGATGTCACCATCCACGCCGTCAGCAAATCCCAGGTGCCCGAGTACGCCGACAAAATCGACGTGCTGCTGCTGGGCCCCCACTTTTCCGCCGAGGTGCCCAAGTATGTGGAGATGCTGAAGGACCACAACGTCAAGGTCACTTCCATCGACCCTGATGACTACGCCGCCCTGGACGGCGAGGCCATCCTGGAGAGTGCCATCGAGTTTTACAACAGCTGACTTTCAACAGCCAAGTTAAACGTGCAGGAGGATCAACATGAAACAGATACAAGCGTGGATCGAGCGGGTTCTGGTCCCGATCATCAATAAGATTACATCCAATTTCTGGTTCGGCATTGTAGCCGATGCCATTTTGTACATCGTCCCCTTCTCGATGGTCAGCGCCATCCCCTCCATCTGGACCATCATCCGGAATTTCGTCCCGGCCCTGCCGGACATCAGCGCCATCAGCACCTATTCCTTCGGCCTCATCGGCCTGTTTGTGGTCTTTATCATCCCCTACAACTGCCTGAACAAGATTGATAAAAAAGACCGCTCCCTCATCGCCGGCTTTACCGGCATCGGCGCCTACATGATGTGCATGAACTTCCAGGCCGTGGACGGCGGTTCCCTGGTGGATCTCAGCAAGTTCGGCGCCGGCGGCATGTTCACCGCCATGTTTGTGGGCCTGCTGGTGGCTGTGGTCTACAAGCTGATGGCCAAATATTCCTTCTTCGGTGAGGACAGCGTCATCCCCGACTTTGTCAAGAACTGGTTCGACAACATCATCGCCATCCTCATCAGCCTGTTCCTGGGCTACCTGCTGACCTTTGTCCTGAAGATTGACGTCTTCACTATGGTTCAGCTGATTATGAAGCCGGTCACCAGCTTTGCCCAGAGCGCTCCCGGCGTGGTGCTGATCGTCTTCCTGCAGAATATCTTCTATTTCTTCGGCATTTCCGGCTGGGTCTTCACCCCCGTCACCCGCACCATCACCCAGGCTGCCATCGCGGAAAACGCAGCCATGGTGGCTGCCGGCATGCAGCCCAAGAACATCTACGCCTACGGCTTCAGCCGCTACCATCACATCGGTGGTCAGGGCGCTACCCTTCCCCTGGCTTTCTTCATGCTGCGGGCCAAATCCCGCCGGTACCGCCTGCTGGGCAAGGCAACCCTGGTTCCCTCCATCTTTAACATCAATGAACCGCTTCAGTATGGCGCCGTAGTGGGCAACCCCTTTATGTTCATTCCCACTGTGCTGATCGCCATCATTCTGCCGGCTTTCTCCTACTTCTGGTTCCAGTTTGGCTGGGGCACCATCAACTACGTCAACTTCGACATGAACTTCGCCCCCAATGCAGTCTCGGCCTTCTTCATGTCGGGCGGCGATTTCCGCAACGTCATTCTGGTCTGCATCAACTTTGTGATCGCTGCCCTGATCTGGTACCCCTTCTTCAAGGCATCCGACAACGCCGAATACAAGAAAGAACAGGAACGTGAAGCCGCCAAGGCTGCCAAAAAGGCTGCCCAGTCCTGAGTCTGATTTGATAAGGAGAAAGAAACATGAGTGAAGAAAAGCGCGATATCAACGTGATCGCCATGGAAGTGATTATGAACGCCGGCGACGGCCGTGACAAGATCGACGAGGCGCTGGCCGCCGTGGCTGCCGGCCATCTGGATCAGGCCGAAAGCCTGCTGACCGAGGCGGAATCCCTCATTGTGAAAGCCCACAATGCCCAGACCGAGGTGATCCAGAGCCAGGTCAGCGGCGAAGACATGGAGTATTCCCTCCTGTTCATCCACGCCCAGGACACTTTGATGACCATCAACACCGAGCTTCGGATGACCCAGAAGCTGCTGCCCATCGTCAAGATGCTGCTGAACAAGAAGGAGGGCTGACCCATGGCAAAGGCATTTCCTGAAGGCTTCCTCTGGGGCGGCTCCACCGCCGCCAACCAGATCGAGGGCGCCTGGAACGAAGGGGGCCGCGGCCCCGCCACCTCCGACTTCGCCCGGCTGATTACCAAGGAGATCCGGGACACCGAAGGGCCCTTTGACGCCCATGTCCCCCACAACGCCGCCTCGAAAGAGATGGTGGAGGACATGAAAGCCCATCCCGAGAACTGGGAGCTGCCCAAGCGCCGGGGCATCGACTTTTACCACACCTACAAAGAGGACATCGCCCTCTTTGCGGAGATGGGCTTCAAGGTATTCCGGATGAGCATCTCCTGGTCCCGCATCTTCCCCAACGGGGACGACCTGGTCCCCAACGAGGAGGGGCTGAAGTTCTACGACGCCGTCTTTGACGAGCTGCACAAGTACGGCATCGAGCCCCTGGTCACCCTGTCCCACTTCGACACCCCGCTGCATTTGGCCGAGGTCTACGGCGGTTTTGCCAGCCGCCACACCGTGGACGCCTTCGCCCGCTATGCCGAGACGGTCATCCGCCGCTACAAGGACAAGGTGAAGTACTGGCTGACCTTCAACGAGATCAACAACGTCCTGTCCAATCCCTTTACCAGCAGCGGCGTGATCCTGCCCGGCGCACCTGAGCCCAACAGCTGCAACCCCTATCTGGAGCACTGGCAGCTGAAGTTCCAGGCCGTCCACAACCAGTTTGTGGCCAGCGCCGCCAAGATGGGCAACATGCTCTGCCGGCTGGAAAACTACGCCGAGAGCTCCAAGCCGGAGGATCAGCTCCAGGTGATGTTTGAGGACCACTTCAACTGGTTCTTCACCGATGTCCAAGCCACTGGTGAATATCCCTATTATATGCAGCGTTTCTTTGACGAGAACGGTATCAAGATTGAGATGGGCCCGGACGATCTGAAGCTCCTCAAAGAGGGCGCGGTGGATTTCATCACCATCAGCTACTACATGACCTATATCATGCGGTACAAGGGCAACCCGGTGCCCAAGCCCACCGGCCGTCTGCTCTCCGACATCAAAAACCCCCACCTGCCCAAATCGGACTGGGGCTGGGTCATCGACCCCATCGGCTTCCGTATTACCCTGAATCGCATTTATGACCGCTACCACAAGCCCATCTTCATCTCGGAAAACGGTCTGGGAGCTGTGGATCACCCCGACGCTCAGGGCCGGATTGAGGATGATTATCGCATCGACTACATGCGCGCCCATGTGGAGCAGCTGCGGGAAGCCATCGCTGACGGTGTGGATGTCTTCGGTTACGCCTGGTGGGGCCCCATCGACCTCGTTTCCTCCGGCACCTCCGAGATGACCAAGCGCTACGGCATGATCTATGTGGATCAGGACGACTACGGCCATGGCACCGGCAAGCGCAGCAAGAAGAAATCCTTCTATTACTACAAAAAGCTGATTGCTTCCAACGGAGCAGATCTGGAAAACAATATCACCTACTGATTAGCCTCTTAACAATCGCGTTCTCTCTGCATGACGAAAGGGACTGCTGCACAGCAAATACTGTGTGGCAGTTCCTTTTTATTGTACAACCCCAGCCCTCCCCGGAAAGGAAAGGATCAGTCTCGTTCTACTCTGTATGGTTCTATCATTCTTATTAGGGTGTAGATTCTACACTTCTGGAAGTGTAAAACCTACACCGCCGGAAGTGAACTTTTCACACTTCCAGAATCGTCATTCCAGAGCATCTATAAAGTTCTTCACATAGATCAGGCTGGGCCGGCCCTGGCCCTGCCGCCTGCGTTCGATGAGGCCGGCCTTCTCGTCCAGCTCCCGCAGCAGGCCCACCGCCTTTTTGTTGCTGCATCCCAGATGCTCCATGATGGCCTCCACCGTGAAAATGATATACACCCCCCCTTCTTCATCCTTCCACCCATTCTTCACCGAGAGCCCCATCCGGTCCAGCAGGAGACCGTAGAGGACCTTGGCCTCCACCGAAATCCCACGGAACCGGCTGTCTGTAAACAGCGCCTTGGGGAACCGGTAGAAAGAAAAGATGTTTGCCTGTTCGCCGTAAAAGAAATCACCCATATGCGCACCTCCTGGCTTTCGCCGTCTTTTGGTTGTGGACAAAATAAAAAAGCGTCTGCGGGTCTTGAAACACGCAAACGCTTGGCGGTACAAACACAAAACGGAGGCAGCTTTCACTGCCTCCGTCTGAGATTTTAATTCAAATCTAAGTTGACCGAGAGGGTCATATCCTTCCAGGAACTGTGACGAAATGGGTAATCAGCCCGTTTGCACCAGGCAGAAGCCTCACAAAACGTCACATTATGATCGAAGGAAAGATAGCTCTTACTTCCTCGGGTTTTTAATTGCAGCCTGAGCAGCAGCCAGACGAGCGATAGGCACACGGAAGGGAGAGCAGCTGACGTAGTCCAGGCCGATGTTGTGGCAGAACTCGACAGAAGAGGGATCGCCGCCGTGCTCGCCGCAGATGCCCAGACCCAGGTCGGGACGGGTTGCGCGGCCATCGGTAGCAGCCATCTTGACCAGCTTGCCGACACCGATCTGATCCAGGTGCTGGAACGGATCGCTCTCGTAGATCTTGTGATCGTAGTAAGCGCCCAGGAACTTGGCAGCGTCGTCACGGCTGAAGCCGAAGGTCATCTGGGTCAGGTCGTTGGTGCCGAAGCTGAAGAACTCAGCTTCCTTGGCGATGTCGCCAGCGGTCAGAGCAGCGCGAGGAATCTCGATCATGGTACCGACCTGGTACTTCATGTCGACGCCAGCCTCAGCGATCAGCTTGTCAGCGGTCTCGACAACGATGTCCTTGACGAACTTCAGCTCCTTGACCTCGCCCACCAGGGGGATCATGATGTGAGGAGTGATCATCTTGCCGGTCTCAGCGCTGACCTTCAGGGCAGCCTTGATGACGGCACGGGTCTGCATCACAGCGATCTCGGGGTAGGTAACAGCCAGACGGCAGCCGCGGTGGCCCATCATGGGGTTGAACTCATGCAGGCTCACAACCACGTTCTTCAGCTCATCGAAGGTCATGCCCATATCCTTGGCCAGCTCTTTGATTTCCTCGTCCTTGCTGGGCAGGAACTCGTGCAGAGGGGGATCCAGGTAACGGATGGTCATGGGACGCTCGCCCATGATCCGGTACATGGCCTCGAAGTCACTCTGCTGATAGGGCTCAACCTTGGCCAGAGCAGCCTCGCGCTCTTCCACGGTACGGGCGCAGATCATCTCACGGACAGCCTTGATGCGGTCCTCAGCGAAGAACATGTGCTCGGTACGGCACAGGCCGATGCCCTCAGCGCCCAGATCCACAGCCTGCTGTGCGTCACGGGGGTTATCAGCGTTGGTCATAACCAGCATCTGGCGAGCGGCATCAGCCCAGGCCATGAAGCGGTTGAAGTTCTTGTTGCCGGTAGCAGCCACAGTGGGGATCTGCTCAGCGTAGATGTTGCCGGTGGAGCCGTCGATGGAGATCCAGTCGCCGCCCACGAACTTGTGGCCGTTGATCTCGAGAGTCTTGGCCTCCTCGTCGATCTTGACGTCGTTGTCATTGCCGCAGCCAGAGACGCAGCAAGCGCCCATGCCACGGGCAACAACGGCTGCGTGGCTGGTCATGCCGCCGCGCACGGTCAGGATGCCCTGAGAAACCTGCATACCCACGATGTCCTCGGGAGAGGTCTCCAGACGGACCAGGACGACCTTCTTCATCTTGCCGGACTTGACCATCTCCTCAGCCTCTTCGGCGGTGAAGACGATCTGGCCGCAAGCGGAACCAGGAGAAGCAGCCAGGCCCTTGCCCACGACCTCAGCGGCCTTCAGGGCAGCGGCATCGAACTGGGGATGCAGCAGGGTATCCAGCTGCTTGGGCTCGACGCGCAGCACAGCCTCGCGCTCGGTGATCATGCCCTCGTCCACCAGGTCGCATGCAACCTGCAGAGCGGCCTGAGCGGTACGCTTGCCGTTACGGGTCTGCAGCATATACAGGTGGCCATCCTCGATGGTGAACTCCATATCCTGCATGTCGCGGAAGTACTTCTCCAGGCGGTCTGCGATGGAGACGAACTCCTTGTAAACCTCAGGCATCTGCTCCTGCAGATGGCTGATGGGGAACGGGGTGCGGACACCAGCGACGACGTCCTCGCCCTGTGCGTTGATCAGGTACTCGCCCATCAGCTTCTTGGCGCCGGTGGCGGGGTCACGGGTGAAGGCAACGCCGGTGCGCTGCGGAAGACGGCCTTGACAGCCTCGACCAGCTGCTCCTTGGGATCCTGGGGGAAGGGACGGCCCTCGTTGTCCTCATAGATCTTCTTGAAGACAGCAACCAGAGCCTTCAGATCCTCGGCAGTCAGGTCAGCGTCGGTCTTGTAGCCCTTCTCTTCCTTCATCTTGTCGATCTCGACTTCGAAGAGGCTCTTGGGGACCATCATGACGACGTCTGCGAACATCTGCACGAAGCGGCGGTAGCAGTCGTAAGCAAAGCGGGGGTTACCGGTCTTCTTGGCCAGGCCCTCAACAGCCTCATCGTTCAGGCCCAGGTTCAGGATGGTGTCCATCATGCCGGGCATGGACTGACGGGCGCCGGAACGAACCGACACCAGCAGGGGGTTGGAGTTGTCACCGAACTTCTTGCCGGTGATCTCTTCCAGTCCCTTCAGGTGCTCGAAAATGTCGGCAACCAGGGCGTCATTCAGCTGGCGGCCGTCAGCGTAGTACTGGGTGCAGGCCTCGGTGGTGATGGTGAAGCCCTGCGGCACAGGCATGCCGGCAGCAGTCATCTCTGCCAGACCGTCTTCATCGTGGTCTTATCGCCGCCAAAGGCGTCGTTTCCCTCGCTGAAGTAGTAGATATACTTTTTGCTCATGGATTCATTTACCTCCCGTTTTGATTCAACCCAGGTGCCGCAGCGGTGCTGCTGCATCCGGTGCATTGCCACTGTTCGTCTTTTGCCTAACGTTCACTGCATGCGAAAATATTATACCAGACAAAAGGAATAAAATCCAGCAATTCAAGCCTAAAAACTGCCGATTTTGTTTGGACAAATTTGTGCATTTCTCTTGAAAAAATAAGGCTTTTACGTTAATATAGACTGGGATAAGTTCGGAAGTTATTTTTCCAGCTCCTCCCTTCGGGGCGGCTGCAGTCCTTTCTTTGGGACAAAGAGCGTCCCCCCTCTGATTTTTCTGCAAAATCCGCCCCGGAATCGTTTTTGGTTCCTGGCAGGCGAAGCTCTTTTGATAAAAAGGAGGTTCTTTTCATGGAAGAAGATACCATCCAGGCCATGCGGGCCAAACTGGACGCCGCCCAGGCGGCCCGGGAAGCCGTCCTGCTGCGGCACATGGCGGCAGGCGTCCTGATTGACAGCCGCGACATCTATATTGACGAGACGGTCCAGATCGCCCCGGGGGCCCGGATCCTTCCCGGCACCATCCTGCGGGGGAACACCGTCATCGGCGCCGGCTGCGTCATCGGGCCCAACACCCTGATCGAGGACAGCGTCATCGGCGCCGGCACCACCGTCAACGCCAGCCAGATCTACGCCTCCCAGATCGGCCCCCACAACGCCATCGGCCCCTTCACCCATGTGCGGGTGGGCACCGTCACCGACTACGGCGTCCATCTGGGCGCCTATGTGGAGACCAAGAACTCCAACTTTGCCCGGGGCAACACCGTCAGCCACCTGACCTACATCGGGGACAGCGACGTGGGCAAGTACTGCAACTTCGGCTGCGGCACCGTCACCTGCAACTACGACGGCCAGAACAAGTTCCGCACCACCATCGGGGACTACTGCTTCATCGGCTGCAACACCAACCTGGTGGCGCCGGTGAAGGTGGGCAACGGCGCCTACACCGCCGCCGGCAGCACCATCACCAACGACGTGCCCGACGGGGCCCTGGCCATCGCCCGGGACCGCCAGACCAACCTGGACGACTGGGCTGTGCCCAAGATGGAGCCTTACATTGAAAAGAAAAAGGCTCTGGAAGAAACCCAGCGGGCCGAAGAAGCCAACCGGCAGAATTGACCGACCATCCACCCAACATCCCAGATTTGACACGAGGCTGCGCAACGGCTGTGCGGCCTTCTCTGTTTGTCTGCGGGAAAACGACACACAATCAGGTTTATGATAACAAATGACATTTGGCTGATCGCCGGCCTCGGCAACCCCGAGGCCAAATACGACGGGACCCGTCACAACACCGGCTTTGCCGCCCTGGATTACCTGGCGGACAAGTGGGGCGTGTCGGTGTCCAAGGCAAAGTTCCAGGGCCTGTGGGGCCAGACCGAAGTGGATGGCCACAAGGTCTGCCTGCTCAAGCCCCTCACCTATATGAATCTGTCGGGGGACTCCATCGCCCCCCTGGCATCCTTTTTCAAAATCACCCCCGACCATGTGATCGTCCTGTGCGACGACATCACCCAGGCCCCCGGCAAGCTGCGGATCCGTCCCTCCGGCTCGGCCGGCGGCCACAACGGCCTCAAGAGCATCATTGCCCGGCTGGGCACCGACCAGTTCCCCCGGATCCGGATCGGCGTGGGGGAAAAGCCCCGGCCCGACTATGACCTGGCCGACTGGGTACTGGGCCATTTCTCGGAGGAGGACGCCAAGGCCGTCAACGGCCGCCACGCCGACGTGGAGGCCGCCGCCCGGCTGATCATGGCAGGCAGGCTGTCCGAGGCCCAGAACAAGTACAACCGGTAAGTCTTTCCCGGGAGGAGGAGTCCCTATGTACGAGGCACTGCTGAAGCAAACCCCTGAATACCAGAAAATTGCCGCCAGCCTTGCGTCGCCGGGGCCTGCGGCCCTCTTTGGCCTGCCCCCCGCCGGGCGGGTGCTGGTCTATGCCCTGCTGGCCCGGGACCTGGGGCATCCGGTGTGCATCGTCACCCCCGGCGAGGCCGAGGCCACCCACTTTGCCGACGACCTGAAGGCCCTGGGCCTCAATGCCGCCGTCTTTCCGCCCCGGGACTTCATGCTGCGGCCGGTGGAAGGCGCCGGCCGAGAATATGAGTACCGCCGGCTGTCGGTGCTGGGAGGCCTGGCCGGCGGGCGGCTGCAGGCTGTCTGCGTCCCCGCCGAGGCCCTCACCCAGTACACCGTCCCCCGGGCGGAATTCATGGCCAACACCCTGACCCTCAAGCCGGGGATGACCTTCTCCCGGGACGCCCTGATCCAGCGGCTCTTTGCCGCCGGCTATGTCCGCCGGTCCCAGGTGGAGGGCCCGGGCCAGTTCAGCGTCCGGGGCGACATTGTGGATATCTATCCCCCCGACATGCAGTCCCCCGCCCGTCTCGAGTTCTGGGACGAGGAGATCGACTCCATTGCCTCCTTTGACCTGATGAGCCAGCGGCGGGACGCCTCCCTCAACAAGATTTATCTCTCCCCCGCCCGGGAAGTGCTGTTCGGCAGCTGCGAGGAGACCGCCGCCGCCCTGCGGGAGGCGGTGAAGAAGGCCCGGGGCAAGCACCGCACCGCCCTGGAAACCGCCATGGCCCCCGACCTGGCCCAGCTGGATGCCGGTCAGATGCCGGAAGCCATGGACAAATACTACGGCCTGCGGTATCCCCAGCCCGCCACCCTGCTGGACCACATGGACGGCCCCATCCTGATCCTGGACGAGGTGGGAGGCATCCGGGACGCCATGAAGGCCGCCGAGTACCGCCGGGGCGAAGAGCTCACCGGCCTGCTGGAAGAAGGGGTGGTCTGCGCCGGTCTGGACGTGCTGTACCAGACCATGGCGGACCTGGCGGTGACGGCGGGCAAGCTGCCCACCCTCCTGTGCGAGAACTTCCTGCGGGGGATGAACGAGTTCAAGCTGAAGGACCTGATCAACGCCGAGGCCCACGTCTCCCCCACCTGGAACGGGGAGCTGCGGAGCCTGCTGGAAGACCTGGACCCCCTGGTCCAGCAGGGCTACGCCGTCACCCTCTACTGCGGCACCCCAAAAGGGGCCGCCGCCCTGACCCGGGACCTGACCGACAAGGGCTACGCCGTCAGCATGAGCCGGGACATCCGGCCTTCCCCCGGCCTGGTCCAGGTACTGCCCGGCCATCTGACCGCCGGGTGCAGCCTGCCTTTTGCCCGGTGCGCCGTCCTCACCAGCCGGCGCCACGGGGTAGACGAAGCCGACACCGGCGCCAAGCGCCGCAAAAAGAACAAGGATGCCCTGTCCAGCCTGGCCGACGTCAAGCCGGGGGACTATGTGGTCCACCAGAGCCACGGCATCGGCATGTATGCCGGCATCCAGCGTCTGGAAGTCCAGGGCGCCACCAAGGACTATCTGAAGATCCAGTATTCCGGTTCCGATGTGTTGTATGTGCCGGTGACCCAGCTGGACCTGCTGAGCCGCTACACTCCGCCGGGAGACGAGGACAAGGTCAAGCTGGCCAAGCTGGGGGGCGCCGAATGGCAGCGGACCCGGGCCCGGGTCAAGAAGGCCACCGAAGAGATGGCCCAGGAGCTGATCGAGCTCTATGCCCGGCGCAAGCAGGCCAAGGGCTACGCCTTCCCCCCTGACGGCGAATGGCAGCAGGATTTTGAGGCCCGGTTTGAGTACGACGAGACTGAAGACCAGCTGGCCGCCACCGCCGAGATCAAAAACGACATGGAGCACACCTGCGGGCCGCCTTCAAGTGCGTGATGGGGGGCAAGCAGTGCGCCATCCTGGCCCCCACCACCCTGCTGGCCTGGCAGCACTACAACACCATCCTGTCCCGAATGGAGGCTTTCCCGGTCCACGCCGAGCTGCTGAGCCGGTTCCGCACCCCCAAGCAGCAGAAGGAAGCCCTCCGGGGGCTCCAGGCCGGCAGCGTGGACATTGTGGTGGGCACCCACCGGCTGCTGTCCAAGGACGTCCGGTTCCACGACCTGGGGCTGGTGATCATCGACGAGGAACAGCGGTTCGGCGTCCGCCACAAGGAAAAGCTGAAACAGAATTTCATCGGGGTGGATATGCTGACCCTGTCCGCCACCCCCATCCCCCGGACCCTCAGCATGGCCATGAGCGGCATCCGGGATATGTCCACCATTGAGGAGCCGCCCTTTGAGCGGCAGCCGGTGGAGACCTTTGTGCTGGAGTACAACGAGGTGATCCTGGCCGAGGCCATCCGCAAGGAGCTGGCCCGGGGCGGCCAGGTCTACTACCTCCACAACCGGGTGGACAACATCGAAGCCACCGCCGCCCGGGTCCAGCAGATGGCCCCCTCGGCCCGGGTGGGCATCGCCCACGGCAAGATGACCGAGGAAGAGCTGAACCCCGTCTGGCAGAAGCTGCTGAACGGGGAGCTGGACATCCTGGTCTGCACCACCCTCATCGAGACCGGCATCGACGTCCGCAACTGCAACACCCTGATCATTGAGGACGCCGACCGGATGGGCCTGGCCCAGCTGTACCAGCTGCGGGGCCGGGTGGGCCGCAGCGGCCGCAAGGCCTACGCCTACTTTACCTTCCGCCGGGACAAAACCCTCTCCGACATCGCCCAGAAGCGCCTGTCTGCCATCCGGGAGTTCACCGCCTTCGGCTCGGGGTTCCGGATTGCGATGCGGGACCTGCAGATCCGGGGCGCCGGCAACCTGCTGGGCCACAGCCAGCACGGCCACATGGAGGCGGTGGGCTACGACCTGTATATGAAGATGCTGAACCAGGCCATCGCCCAGGCCCGGGGCGAGCCGGTCCAGCGGGACAAGAGCGAGTGCCTGGTGGACCTGCAGGTGGACGCCTATATCCCCGAACGGTATATCCCCGACGGCCCCGGCCGGATCGAGGCCTACCGCCGGATTGCCGCCATCCAGAATGCCGCCGACGCCGCCGACGTGCTGGACGAACTGATCGACCGCTACGGCGACCCGCCGGCCTCGGTCAGCGACCTGGTGAACGTCTCCCTGGTCCGGGTCCAGGCCGCCCAGGTGGGGGTCTACGAGGTCACCCAGAAGAAAGACCTGCTGACCCTCTCCCTGGAAAAGCTGGAGCTGCCCATGATCCGGGGCCTTCTCACCGCCTTCAACGGCCGGGTGACGGCAGGCGCCGGGGCCAAACCCTATCTGTCGGTGAAGCTCCGGCCCGACGAAAAGCCCCTGGACCTGCTGAGCCAGCTGCTCCAGGCCATGGCCGACATTCAGGACAAAAACACCGGCTCTGCGCCTCAAAACGCTTGACGTACCCGGCCCGCCGGGGTTATACTGGGTGGGTTATCTGACCCACCCGTTCCAAAATCATCAAAGGAGCATACCGCAATGAAACAGAAACTGCTCGCGCTGGCTGCTGTGCTGGCGCTCTGCTTCTCCCTGGCCGGCTGCACCATCTCCACCCCCGACACGGTGGGGACCATCGGCGGCCAGGAAATCAGCTCGGGCACCTACCTGCTGGCCCAGTTCGACGCCTACCAGCAGGCCGCCCAGTACGCCGGAGAGGATCAGGACCCCTCCAATGTCAAGGCCTTCCTGAAAGAGACCATCACCCCTGACGGCGGCGACAGCATCACCGTCAGCGACTTTGTGGCCCAGACTACCCAGGAGGACCTGCAGCGCTATGTGGCGGTGGAGAACCGCTTCAGCGAACTGGCCGGCGACCTGTCGGAGGACTACACCAGCCAGGCCGACAGCTACACCGACCAGCTGATGGACAGCTACGGCGACCTGTACAAGTCCAACGGCATCGGCGAGGACACCATCCGCCAGTACGAGTACAACCTGGCCAAGCAGGCAGCCCTAGTCAACCTGATCTATGGTCCCGACGGCGAGACCCCCCTCACCGATGACCAGCTCACCGACCATCTGGAAAACGAGATGCTCTACATCCGCTATGTCACGGTGCCTCTGTACAACACCTCCACCTACGCCTTCGCCGATGAGGACCAGACCAGCCAGATGCTGCAGCTGGCCCAGGATGCCGCCGCAGCCAGCACCCCCGACACCTTCGACGATACGGTGGCCGCTGCCCTGCCCGACATCTACGCTGTGCTGGATTCCGAGCTGTCCGCTGAGGACGCCGCCAGCCAGCTGAGCTCCAGCTTCCTGAGCCAGGACCAGCTGGACAGCTCCTTCTCGGAGGAGGACGCCGCTACCCTGCGGGGCCTGCAGTACGGTGACGCCTGCGCTGTCACCTACTCCAGCACCTCCATCCTGATCGCCATGCGTCTGGATCCCCTGGACACCATGAGCCTGGACCTGCTCCGCTCCACCGTCCTGTCCGATATGGCCACCCCCATGGTGGACGCCGACATGAAGGAGGCCGGCGCCGCCCTGGAAACCAATCTGGACCAGAGCGCCATGGCCAAGCTCCCCGCTTCCAAGATCAAGATGAACTAAAAATCAACCGACACCCTGCGGCCCGGACCTGGTTCCGGGCCGTTTTTGCATGGGTCATTCATGCATTTTGGGTATTTTGCAGGATGCAAGATGGGTATTAGACATTCCAGCGGCCCGGCGTTACAATAAAGCTGTCAAAGAGATCACAGGGGCCGCGGCCGGAACGCGGCCCGATCGGAACGGAGGCAGAATCTTATGGCAGTGAAACAGACGGCAGGCCGGGACCAACTGGGGGACTTTGCTCCCCAGTTCGCCCAGCTGAACGACGATGTGCTTTTTGGCCAGGTGTGGAGCCGGGAAGACAAGCTCTCCCTGCGGGACCGTTCCCTGGTGACGGTGGTGGCCCTGCTGGCCCAGGGCCTGGTGGACAGTTCCTTCCAGTACCACCTGGCCACCGCCAAGAAGAACGGCATCACCCGGGAGCAGATCGCCGAGATCATCACCCACGCAGCCTTCTATGCAGGCTGGCCCAAGGCCTGGGCCGCCTTCCGGATGGCCAAGGAGGTCTGGGCCGATGAGGCCCCCGCCCAGGAGCCCCAGGGCGGGATCTTCGGGCTGGGCGCCCCCAACGACGCCTACGCCCAGTATTTTGTGGGCCGCAGCTACCTGAAAATGCTGGCCGGGGAAAGCGGCGTCACCGCCGCCAACGTCACCTTTGAGCCGGGCTGCCGCAACAACTGGCACATCCACCACGCCTCCAGGGGAGGCGGGCAGATCCTGCTGTGCACCGCCGGCCGGGGCTGGTACCAGGAATGGGGCCAGGAGCCCCGGCCCCTGGCCCCCGGCGACGCCGTCACCATCCCTCCCGAGGTCAAGCACTGGCACGGCGCGGCCTGCGACAGCTGGTTCTCCCATGTGGCCATCGAGGTCCCCGGCGAGAACACCAGCAACGAATGGTGTGAGCCGGTCTCGGACGAAGCATACGGAAAACTTCAGTAACAGAATCATCCATCCAAAAGCGGTCCCTCCGGGGGCCGCTTTTTTGCTGCCCCAAACCGACTTCATTCTTGAAAATCACCTATAAATTCAGTAAAATAGAGGTAAGATTCCGGTACACAGCCTGCACCGTGCACCGCTCTGTACCTGGTGATTCTTGTCCCGGGGCCTCTGCCCCGCCCGACCTGCCGAAAGGAGTTTGTTGCAGTTTTATGGATCTGTCATTTACCTCATTCTGGGGGCAGCTGGCCGGCAATCCCATCCTGATCATTACCGTGGTCTTTACCCTGGGGGTCATCTTCGTCAACGGCTGGACCGACGCCCCCAACGCCATCGCCACCTGCGTCACCACCCGCTGTCTGGAGGTGCGCCACGCCATCTGGATGAGCGCCGTGTTCAATTTTCTCGGGGTCTTCGTCATGACCCAGATCAACAGTTCGGTGGCCTCCACCATCAGCAACATGGTGGATTTCGGCGCCGACACATCCAGCGCCCTCATCGCCCTGTGCGCATCCCTGCTGTCCATTGTGGTGTACAGTGTGGGAGCCTCCATCTTTGGCATCCCCACCAGTGAGAGCCACAGCCTGATCGCCGGCCTGTCCGGCGCGGCCATCGCCATCCAGGGAGGTGTCGGCGGCATCAACTTCGGCGAGTGGAGCAAGGTCCTCTATGGCCTGGCCCTCAGCCTGCTGCTGGGCTTTGCCACCGGCTGGGTCATCTGCAAGCTGGTCACCATCCTGTGCTATAACATTGAGCTGCGGGCCGCCAACCGGTTTTTCCGGGTGGCTCAGATTGCCGGCGCCGCTGCCATGAGCTTCATGCACGGCGCCCAGGACGGCCAGAAGTTCATCGGCGTGCTGTTCCTGGGTCTGGCCTTTTCCAGCGGCCAGAGCTCTGTGGTGGGGATGGAGATCCCGGTCTGGCTGATGCTGCTGTGCAGCGTGGTCATGGCCCTGGGCACCAGTGTCGGCGGCGAAAAGATCATCAAGTCGGTGGGCATGGACATGGTCAAGCTGGAGCGGTACCAGGGCTTTTGCGCCGACGTGGCCGGCGCCATCTGCCTGCTGTATTCCAGCCTGTTCGGCATTCCGGTCTCCACCACCCATACCAAGACCAGCGCCATCATGGGCGTGGGCGCCGTCAAGCGGCTGTCTGCCATCAACTTCGGCGTGGTCAAAGACATGATGCTGACCTGGATCTTCACCTTCCCCGGGTGCGGACTCATTAGTTTTGTGATGGCCAAGATTTTTATGCAGATCTGGTAAGGCCCTGCGGCTTTGCCTCAGTGACAAAGGAGAGGAAAACCCATGTCGAAAAAACAGGATGCCATGTATTTTGACAATTTCATCGCCTGTGCCGGCTACGCCAGCCAGGCGGCCCAGCTGCTGAAAGAGATCTTCCGCAACTTTGACCCGGCCCAGATGCCCGCCTGGATGGACCAGATCCACGCCATCGAGCATTCCGCCGACAAGAAGCGCCATTCCATGACCGACCAGCTGGCTCACGCCTTCATCACCCCCATCGAGCGGGAGGACATCTCGGCCCTCAGCGCCCGGATCGACACCCTCACCGACAAGCTGGAGGAGGTCTGCATCCGGGTTTACATGCACAACGTCCAGACCATCCATCCCGGGGCACTGAACATGCTGGACGTCGTGATCCGGGCCTGTGACCAGGTCTGCCGGCTGCTGGAGGAGTTCGCGGACTTCAAGCACTCCAAAAAGCTCAAGGAGGACATCATCCGGATCAATTCCCTGGAAGAAGAGTGTGACCGTCTCTACATCGCCAACATGCGGAATCTCCACGTCAACAAGGTGGACATTGCCGAGGTCATCGCCTGGGGCGAGATCTACACCTACCTGGAAAAGTGCGCCGACGCCTGCGAGGCCATCGCCGACAGCGTCGAATACGTGGTCATGAAAAACTCCTGACTTACTTTTCTGGAAGAAAAGTAAGCAAAAGACTTTTCACTGGGTACCGGGCAACTCTGGCCGCACTCACGTTACGGCTAGAGGGCGGCAAACCCCTGCATCTTAGTCGGCGTTTGCCCTGCGGGTGAATCCCCGCTAACGCTCGTCTCACCCAATCCAAAATCCTATCCCTGCTCCTGACTTGGGGCGGGGATTTTTCTTTTATGCCCGGTGGGGGCCCTGTTGTGCACCGGTCCCTTTCTCATAGCCGCAGGGCCCCACAGCAGCTGCGGTGGCATAAACTTCGCCCCTCTTCTGATGGGTTTATTTTTACCCTCCCACCCGCCCCTCAGCGGAACCCCCGCGGCTGCGCCGCTGCCCCCTGACAGGGGCTTTGAGCCTATCGCTGCTCCCTCTAGGTTCCCTACAGCCCAGAACGAGAAGGAGCAGGGATTGGTTTTGGAGCTCCTTTTTCCTCTATTGGCATTGTCTCAGTGAAATACACCTCGTAACCCTGAACCAGAAGGAGCAGTCTGGAGTTTAGAGCCCCTGTCAGGGGGCGCGGCCGCAGGCCGCAGGGGCAAACACAGCGACCGCGTCCTGTGGACGATACAGGGAGCTGTGTTTGACGCAGCGCTCCGGATTTTGCGAGCGCACTTCGCGGTGCGAAGCAAAAATCGGCCAAGCGCAAGAGGGTTTAAAAGGGCGGCGGGTTGGATTCGATTCTAAATAAGGCTAAATCCCGCAACAAATTCGAAACATTCAATTCGATTATACAAATAGTATTTTAGAGCATCAAAAAGGGGACCATCCCCTTACAGGGACGGTCCCGAACGTTTGGATGAAAGAAATCAGGCCGACAGCTTGGCTTCCAGCCGCTGGCGGATGGCCTTGATGAATGCCTCGCTGTCCACAGCCGTGGGGGTGATCCCCTCGGCCAGGGCGCACAGGTCCTTGGTCATGATGCCGTCGTTCAGGGTCTGGATGCTGGCGGCTTCCAGAGCCTCGCCGAAGGCCACCAGGTCGGGCAGGTTGTCCAGCTCGCCCCGCTTCTTCAGGGCCCCCGACCAGGCAAAGATGGTGGCCATGGGGTTGGTGGAAGTCTTCTCCCCCTTCAGCCAGCGGTAATAGTGGCGGGTGACGGTGCCGTGGGCGGCCTCGTACTCGTACTTGCCGTCCGGGCTCACCAGGACGCTGGTCATCATGGCCAGGGAGCCGAAGGCGGTGGACACCATGTCGCTCATCACGTCGCCGTCGTAGTTCTTGCAGGCCCAGATAAAGCCGCCCTCGCTGCGGATCACGCGGGCCACAATATCATCGATCAGGCTGTAGAAGTAGGTGATGCCGGCGGCCTCGAATTTCTCCTTGTACTCGGCGTCGTAGATCTCCTGGAAGATGTCCTTGAAGGTGTGGTCGTATTTCTTGGAGATGGTGTCCTTGGCGCCGAACCACAGGTCCTGCTTGGCGTCCAGAGCGTAGGCAAAGCAGCTGCGGGCAAAGCTGGCAATCGAGCTGTCCTTGTTGTAGGAGCCCTGCAGCACGCCGGGGCACTCGAAGTCATAGATCACCGCTTCCTGGCTGGAGCCGTCCGCGCCGGTGAACCGGAGCTCGGCCCGGCCGGGGCCCGGCACCCGGAACTCGGTGCACTTGTACACGTCGCCGTAGGCATGACGGGCGATGGTGATGGGCTTTTTCCAGTTGCGCACCACCGGCTTGATGGAATCAATCATGATGGGTGCCCGAAACACGGTGCCGTCCAGCACAGCCCGGATGGTGCCGTTGGGGCTCTTCCACATTTCATGGAGCTTGTACTCCTCCATCCGCTGGGCGTTGGGGGTGATGGTGGCACACTTGACCGAGACACCGTACTTCTTGTTGGCCAGGGCTGCGTCCATGGTCACCTGGTCGCCGGTGGCGTCCCGGTTGGGCAGGCCCAGGTCATAGTACTCGGTTTTCAGATCCACAAAGGGGAGGATCAGCTCGTCCTTGATGCTCCGCCACAGAATGCGGGTCATCTCGTCGCCGTCCATTTCCACAAGGGGGGTGGTCATCTTGATCTTATCCATGGTTGATTCCTTCCTCTCTATCATGTTAGGCCACTGCGCGGCACCGGTTAACGATAGGATGCGGCCAGCTTTTCCAGGGCGGGCAGGCTGCGGCGGACCTTCTCGGTCTCGATGCAGTAGGCCATCCGGACATACCCTTCCACCCCGAAGGTGTCGCTGGGTACCAGCAGCAGGTCATAGTCCCGGGCCCGGCGGCAGAAGGCGTTGGCGTCGGCCTCCAGAGCCTTGGGGAAGATGTAGAAGGTGCCGCCGGGGCGCTCCACCTCAAAGCCCAGGCTGGTGAGGGCGTCATACAGGATATTCATGTTGGTCTCGTACACCGACAGGTCACTGGTGACATCCAGGCAGCGGGCAGCCGCCTTCTGGATGATGCTGGGGGGGCAGTTGTGGCCGGTGAAGCGGGACACCTGGGCCATCATGTCCACCAGCACATCCTCCCCTTCGCAGCCGGGCCGGACTGCCACATAGCCCAGACGTTCGCCGGGCAGGCTCAGGCTCTTGGAGAAGGAGAAGCAGGTCAGGGTGTGGGGATAGAAGGCCGCCGGATAGGGCACCGTCTTGCCGTCAAAGACGATATCCCGGTAGGGCTCATCGCTGATCAGGTAGATCACATGGCCGTAGGCCTTGCTCTTTTCGGTGAGGATTTCGGCCATCCGGGTCAGGGTCTCGGCCGAGTACACCACCCCCGAGGGGTTGTTGGGGGTGTTGATCAGCACCGCCGTAACGCTGGGGGTCAGCATGGCCTCAAAGGCTTCCAGGTTGGGCTGGAAGGCCGGGGCCTGGGGCGGGACCACCTTCAGGGCGGCGCCGGTGCCCGCCACATAGGGACCGTACTCGGGGAAGTAGGGGGCAAAGGTCAGCACCTCATCCCCCGGGACAGTGACCACCCGCAGGGCGTGGGCGATGGCGCCGGCGGCGCCGGTGGCGGGGAAGATGTCCTTCTGCTCATAGGGCAGGCCAAACACCTTTTTCAGGTGGGCTGCCGCAGCGGTGCGGAACCCGGGGTCGCCCTGGTTGGGGCAGTAGCCGTGGAGGGCCACCGGGTCCTCGTGGGCCAGCAGATCCTCCATGGTCTGGGTAAAGGCCGGCGGGCAGGGCACGCTGGGGTTGCCCAGGGAGTAGTCGAACACATTCTCGTAGCCGATCTCGGCGGCCCGCTGGTGGCCGTAGGCGGCGGTTTCCCGGATGACGCTCTTGTGGGCCAGCATCCGGCGATACATCTCGTTCAGCATCAGGATTCCCCTTTCTTGGCAGTCTGGGCGGCGGGAGCCGCAATGTAGCTCTGCTCCACCTTGATTTTACAGATATAGGTGGGGTCCTGCTGGCTGACAAAAGCTTCCAGCTGCTGCCGGACAGCCTGTTTGTCGCCATTGTACCCCGCCGGGAACACCAGGTCAAACAGCACGTTGGTGTGGGTGGGTCCGGGCACCAGCCGCAGGTCATGCATGGACAAGGAGGGGTCGATCCGGTGGATTTCCTCCACCAGGCGGGCCCGCAGCACCCCCACCCGGGCGTCCGAAGTGACGATGGGGTCATAGTGGATGGTCAGCAGCAGGTGCATTTCCTCCCACACATCGTGTTCGATGTTGTCGATCAGGTCGTGGGCTTCCAGGGGGTCCACCTCGGTGGGGAACTCCACATGGAGGGACGCGAACTGGCGGCCGGGGCCGTAGTCGTGGACCATCATGTCATGGACGCCCAGCACCCGGGGATAGGACAGCACCTTTTTTTCCAGCTGTTCCACCAGCTCGGGAGAGGGGCTTTCGCCCAGCAGAGGGCTCAGGGTATCCCGAACCAGGCCCCAGCCCGACCACAGGATGAAGACGGCCACACCCAGACCCATAATGCCATCAATGATATCGAAGCCGGTGACCTTGCACAGGATCGACGACACCAGCACCGCGCTGGTGGAGATGACATCGTTGCGGCTGTCGGCGGCGGTGGCGATCAGGGTTTCGGATTCAATGGTCAGGCCCACCCGGCGGTTGAAGAAACTCATCCACAGTTTCACCAGGATGGAGGCGCACAGCACCGCCACCGTCAGCAGGCTGAAGCCCACCTCTTCAGGGTGGAGGATCTTGCCCGCCGACTCCTTCAGCAGGCTCAGGCCGATGGCCATGATCATGGTGCTCACCGCCAGGCCCGCCACGTATTCATAGCGGGCGTGCCCATAGGGATGCTCGGCGTCGGGGGCCTTGGCGGCCAGCTTGAAGCCCACCAGGCTCACCACGTTGGAGGAGGCATCCGACAGGTTGTTGATGGCATCGGCGGTGATGGCGATGGACCCGAACAGGGTGCCCACCGTAAGCTTGCCCGCAAACAGCAGCAGGTTGCAGCACACACCCACAATACTGGCCAGACGGCCATACCGTTCCCGGACCTTGGGGTCCTGGCGGTTCTTATAATCTTTGACGAAAGCGCGTATCAGCAGCTGTGTCAAGAAAACGAATCTCCCTTCTGTACCGGCAGCCCTTTGGCTGCCTTTTGTTGGCAGCGTTGGCATATTTCCGCAGCTGCACTTCTTTAGTATAGCATTTTGCTTTATTGTTGGAAAGTATTTTCAGCAAATTTCCGCCTGCCATCGTGTTCCCCGCCAGCTTTCCGGGGGACAAAACAGGCGCCCGGCCTTGCTGCCGGGCGCCTGTTTTTATACGGTTTGGATTATTTTTTTGTAAGATAACAGAAAAGAGGCTTTATTCGCCCAGATCTGCACCGTTGGTGGCGATGACCTGCTTGTACCAGTAGAAGCTGTCCTTCCGGCTCCGGGCCAGGGTACCGGTGCCGTCGTTGTTCTTGTCCACATAGATGAAGCCATAGCGCTTCTTCATCTCGCCGGTGGAGGCAGACACCAGGTCGATGGGGCCCCACATGGTGTAGCCCATCACCGGCAGGCCGTCCTCGTCCACCGCCTTGATCAGCTCCTTGATGTGGGCCCGCATGTATTCGACGCGGTAGCTGTCATGGACGCTGCCGTCGGGCTCCACCGTATCGTTGGCGCCCAGGCCGTTCTCCACAATGAACAGGGGCTTCTGGTAGCGGTCGTACAGGCTGTTCATGGTGGTGCGCAGGCCCTCGGGATCGATGGCCCAGCCCCAGTCGCTGGCCTTCAGGTAGGGGTTCTTGACCCCGCCGAAGGCGGCGTTGCCGGTGGCGCCGTCCTTGGCCAGCAGCTCCTTGTCGGTGGTGACGCACCGGCTGGAGTAGTAGCTGAAGGAGATGAAGTCCACCGTGCCGGCCATCATGTCGGCCTCATCCTCGGGGGTGCAGTCCAGGGTGATGCCGGCCCGCTCCATCCGCTTCTTGGCCCAGACGGGGTATGCGCCCCGGGCCTGGGCGTCGATGAAGAAGTAGTTGTCCCGGTCTGCTTCCTGGGCAGCCCGGACGTCGTCGGGGCTGCAGGTGCGGGGGTAATACTGGCCGGCTGCCAGCATGCAGCCCACCATGGCCCCGGGCATCATCTCATGGGCCAGGCGCACCGCCTTGGCGCTGGCCACGATCTCATAGTGGGCGGCACGGTACTTGACTTCGGTGGGGTCTTCCCCTTCCTCAAACAGGATGCCGGCCCCCATGAAGGGCAGGTGCAGCAGCATATTGATCTCGTTGAAGGTGAGCCAGTACTTCACCTTGTCCTTATAGCGGCTGAAGATGGCCGTGCAGTACTTCAGGTAGGCGTCGATCATCCGCCGGTCCTTCCAGCCGCCGTACTTCTTGATCAGGGCGATGGGGGTGTCAAAGTGGCAGATGGTCACCAGGGGCTCGATGCCGTACTTGTGGCACTCATCAAAGAGGCTGTCGTAGAAGGCCAGGCCTGCCTCGTTGGGGGTATCGTCATCGCCGTTGGGGAGAATCCGGGTCCAGGCGATGGACAGGCGGTAACACTTGAAGCCCATCTCAGCAAAGAGCTTGATGTCCTCCTTGTAGTGATGGTACATGTCGATGGCCTCGTGGGCGGGGTAGCTGTGGCCGGCGTCGCAGTCCAGCATCTTCATCTGGCCCCGCATCACGGGGAGCCGGTCAGGGCCGAAGGGAATCACGTCCACAGTGGACAATCCCCGGCCGCCTTCCTGATAGGCGCCCTCACACTGGTTGGCGGCGGTAGCGCCGCCCCACAGGAAATTGGCAGGCAGTGACATTGCAGTATCCTCCTTTTTCTCGCTGGTTTCACAAAAGGCCCCCGAAGGGACAAAACGCTCTCCGGGGGCCGGCTGATCTTATGACATTAGGCCTTGTCTTCGGCCGGGCACTCGCAGCTGCACTTGTCCGAACCGTCGGGGTTCACGGTGGCGGGCTTGGTCAGGTCCAGGCTGCGGATCTTCTTGCGGACCGGCAGGATGCTCTTGGGGTTGACCGACAGCTCGTCCACGCCCATCCGCAGGAAGGTCTCGGTGAGGGAAGTATCTGCGCCCAGCTCGCCGCAGATGCCCACCCAGATGCCGTGGCGATGGCCTGCATCCACCGTCATCTTGATCTCACGCAGGACGGCGGGGTGGTGGGGATTGGCGAAGGGCTCCAGCTTGGCGTTCTGGCGGTCCAGAGCGCAGGTATACTGGGTCAGGTCGTTGGTGCCAATGGAGAAGAAATCGCACTCCTTGGCCAGGTCGTCGGCAATCAGGACGGCGGCGGGGGTCTCGATCATGGTGCCCACTTCGATCTCGCCGATCTTCTTGCCCTCAGCAGCCAGCTCCACCTTGCACTCGTCCAGGATGTTCTTGGCGTCGTGCAGCTCCCGCAGGCTGGTGATCATGGGAAACATGATGCCCAGGTTGCCGAAGGCAGAAGCCCGCAGCAGGGCACGCAGCTGGGTCTTGAAGAAGTCCTTCTGGGTCAGGCAGATGCGGATGGCGCGGTAGCCCAGAGCGGGGTTCTCCTCGTGGTCCAGCTTCATGTAGTCCACCGTCTTGTCTGCGCCGATGTCGCAGGTGCGGATGATGACCTTCTTGGGGGCCAGGGTCTCCACCACCTGCTTGTAGGCCTCAAACTGGTACTCCTCGGTGGGGTAGTCCTTGCTGTTCAGGTAAACGAACTCGGACCGGAACAGGCCCACGCCGCCGGCGTCGTTCTGCTGCACAGCACCCACATCGCCGATGCCGCCGATGTTGGCGTAGACGTTGATGGTCTTGCCGTCCAGGGTGGTGTTGGACTTGCCCTTCAGCTCCTGGAGCAGGGCCTGCTTCTTCTTGTCCTCCTGCTGGCGCTTCTGGAGGCTCTTGAGCAGGTCGGGGGTGGGGTCCACATAGACACAGGCGTTGTAGCCATCGATGACAGCCATCTTGCCGTCCCAGCTGTCGTCGATCTCCTTGCACTGGATCAGTGCGGGGATGTTCATGCTGCGGGCCAGAATGGCGGTGTGGCTGTTGGTGCTGCCCTCGCGGGTCACAAAGCCCAGCAGCAGGCTCTTGTCCAGGCGGACAGTTTCAGAGGGAGCCAGATCCTCTGCCACCAGGATGGAGGGCTCGGTGCCCTGCATGCTGTCCACATCGGTGCCCTGCAGGATGTCCAGCATGGACTGGGAAATATCCATCACGTCGGCGCTGCGGGCCTGGAGATAGGGGTCATCCATGGCAGCAAAGACAGCGGCCTGGTTGGTGCCTGCGGTCTTGATGGCGTACTCTGCGCACATCTTCTGCTTGGTGATGATCTCCCGGATGGCGTCCACAAAGTCGTCATCCTCCAGCATCATGGCGTGGATGTTGAACACCTCGGCGATGTCCTCGCCGGCCTCGTCCAGCGCCTTCTCGTACAGGGCGGTCTGCTGCTGGATGGCCTTCTGCTGGGCATCCTCAAACCGCAGCAGTTCTGCGCCGGTATCGGTGACGGGCTTGGTGGAAATGGTGGTGTCCTTCTTCTTGTAAATTTTGATCTTGCCGATGGCAATACCGTTCAAAACGCTTTTGCCAGTACCTACCTGCATAATTGTATCCTTTCTCCTTGCCGGCAGCCTCTGCGCACACTGCCGGACAACTGCGTCCAAAAAAGCCCCCGCAGGGTTACCGCGAGGGCACAGGAACTGTTTGTCAAACTTAGAGGTTCTCGGTCATGAACTTCTCGATGTCCGCTGCAGTGGCGTCCTCATCGTCGCCCTCAACCTTGATGGTAACAGTGTCGCCCTGCTTGACGCCCATGCCCATCAGAGCCATCAGTTTGCGCATATCGCAGCTTTTGCCGTCCTTCTCGAGGGTAGCAGTGCTTGCGTGGCCCTTGACGACCTTCACAAGCAGTCCGGCGGGACGGGCATGGATGCCGCAGGCATCCTTAACGGTATACTGGAATTCCTTCATAGATCATTTCTCCTTACATCTGACGTAAACTGGCAGCCGCACAGCTGCACTGTCAAATCCTGTGCACACATGTTACCCTGTACATACATGTCGCACATTTTTCGATAACATTATTATAAACCTTGCGCTGCATTTTTTCACCCTTTTAATTTGCCAATTTTTCACGCCGATTTTTGTGATTATTCACCAAAATTATTTTTTTGCTTTCCGACGCCCGTCCAGAAAATGCAAAAAATCCCGTCGGATCGCACTTTTAGTGCGTCCGACAGGTTCAGACAAGTTACTCCACCGGATAGCCTTCCGCGTCCAGAGGCAGGTCGGTATAGAGGGCTGTGCTCTCTTCTGCATAGACGCCGGGGTCCCACGAGGCCTCCTGGGCCGGGTCAATGGGGATGGCGGCGGCCGCCTCCTCCTGGGCCTGGGCCATGGCCGACTGGGCATCCTTCAGCCCTGTCACCGTCCCGGAGGGCTTTGCCAGCAGATAGGCCCCCACCGGCTTTTTCTTGTACACCAGCAGCACCCCGTACCGGGTTTCCTCGCCGCTGGAGGCCGCCGGGATCAGGGCCTGCCACTTTTCCACCGTCTTGCCCTTGTAGCGGGACAGGTCCAGCCCGCTCTGGGCCACCACCTCGTTGAACGCCGAGAAGCTGTCGTCCCACTTGCGGGGGATCTTGACCTTGTCGGCGCTGATGGACGCCCCGTCCACCTCAATGCCATAGCCGGTGAACCAGGTCTGGATATCCTGGGCCGACTCGATTTTGCCGCCGGTGCCGGCCGCCGCCGTCACCGTCTGGTTGCTGATGTACCGCCCCAGCAGGGCGCTGCATACCACCATCGCGCAGCACATGACGCCCACGCCGATCTGGCGCAGCCGCGTCCGGTTCAATGTCACCACAAACATAGTTCCGCCTCCCCTACCTTCTGCCAGGGTGTATCTGAAAAAGATGCCGTGTACCGAGATGCACCCTCAGTCTGGGTACAGTGTATGCGCCAGCGGAAAAAGCTATGCCCAACCCAAAAAAGCCCCCTCCGGGTTTGGGGACCCGGAAGGGGCTTGGAAGGTCAGAATCAGGCCTCGGTGGCGATGTCGCTGCCGAAGTACTTTTCAGAGATCTCGGTGAGGGTGCCGTCGGCCCGCAGGGACTCGATGGCCTCGTTGATGGCGGCCAGCAGGGTATCCGAGTTGCCGTCGTTCTTCACCGGGATGCAGACGTGGCTGGCCTCCTCGGTCTGGGCCACGATCTTGAACTGGGCGTCCGGATGGACGTTCAGGTAATCGTAGAAGGAGACGTCGGCGTTGAGGGTGGCGTCCACACGGCCGGACAGCAGCATCTGGATGGTTTCATCCAGGGTGTCCACACCCAGCACCTCGGCGCCGTAGCTCTCGGCCAGGGTCATGTAGGTGCTGGCGATGGAGTTGCAGGTGGTCTTGCCGGCCAAATCCTCAAAGCTGGTGATGTCGGTGTTGTCCGAACGGACCGCCAGGGCGGTGTGGATATAGGCATAGGGCTCCGAGAAGTCATAGCTCTTCCGGCGCTCCTCGGTCACCTCCACGCCGTTGCAGACGATGTCGTAACGGCCGGCATCCAGGCCTGCAAACAGGCCGTCCCACTCGCCTTCCACATACTCGGGCTCCAGGCCCATGTACTCGGCAATGGCCCGGGAAACCTCCACGTCGTAGCCCACCAGGGTGTCGGTGTCGTCGTGGTAGGTCCAGGGGGACCAGGCGCCCTCCATGGCCACAATCAGGGTGCCCCGCTGGCGGGCAGCCTCCAGACGGTCGGCCGAGGCCCCCGAAGCAGCCCCCGAGGCGGCGCTGGATGCAGCGCCCGAAGCGGCTGTGCTGCCGGCGGCAGCGGAAGGATTGGAGGAGCATCCCGACAGCTCCAGGACGCCGGCGGCGGCCATGACAGCCATCAGCGAAATAAAGGTCTTTCTCTTCATAACAGGTTTTCCTCTTTCTCTTGGGTTATCGGTTGGCAATGCGGCTCAGGAAGGCGCGGGTGCGCTCCTGCTTGGGGTTTGCAAAGAACTGGGCGGAGGGGGCGCTCTCGACAACACGGCCGTCCTCCATGAAAATCACCTGGCTGGACACATCCCGGGCAAAGGCCATCTCGTGGGTCACCACCAGCATGGTCATCCCCTCGGCGGCCAGCTGGCGCATGACCCCCAGCACCTCGCCGGTGAGCTCGGGGTCCAGGGCCGAGGTGGGCTCGTCAAAATAGATGATCTCGGGGTTGGTGGCCAGGGCCCGGGCAATGGCCACCCGCTGCTGCTGGCCCCCCGACAGCTGGTGGGGATACTGGCTGCACCGGTCGGCCATCCCCACCTTTTCCAGCATCTGGACCGCGATTTCCTCGGCCTGGGCCTTGGGCATCCGGCGGGCCACGATCAGCCCCTCGGTAACGTTCTGGAGCACCGTCTTGTTCCGGAACAGGTTGTAGCTCTGGAACACAAAGGCGGTCTTGCGGCGGAGCCGGGCAATATCCTTGTGGGAAATATGGGCCAGGTCAAAGCTCTCCCCGTCAAAGACCAGGGTGCCGCTGCCCGCCTTTTCCAAAAAGTTGATGCAGCGCAGCAGGGTGGTTTTGCCCGAGCCCGAAGGGCCCAGGATGGCCACCACCTCGCCCTTTTCCACCGACAGGTCAACCCCTTTCAGGACTTCCCGGTCCCCAAAGGATTTGTGGATCTGATGTACTTCCAGCATGGGCATGGAACATTCCCTCCTCAGTTGAATCCGTGGGCGTTGAGGTACTTTTCGCCCTGCTTCTGCACCCAGGTCAGGACGGTGCAGAAGAGCAGATAGACCACCGCCAGCTCACAGTAGACCGGCAGGAACTGGTAGGTATAGGACGCCACCCGCTGGGTGGCCATGAACATCTCGGCCACCGTGATATTGGAGGCCAGGGAGGTGTCCTTCACCATGCCGATCAGGGAGTTGGACAGGGGCGGGAAAGCGGTGCGCAGGGCCTGGGGCAGGATGATCCGCCGCATCACCTGCCACCAGGACATCCCCACGCAGTAGCCGGCTTCCAGCTGGCCTGCGGGCACCGATTCCAGCGCCGCCCGGAGGGTCTCGGCGCAGTAGGCGCCCTCGTTGATGGAAAAGGCGATCACCGCCGTGGGAAAGGCGTCCAGCACAATCCCCATGCTGGGCAGGCCGTAGAAGATCACAAACAGCTGGACCAGCAGCGGGGTGCCCCGCACCACCCAGATATACACCCGGGCCAGCTGCCGGAGCACCGGCACATGGGCGAACTGGACCAGGGCCACCGCCGAGGCAATCACCAGGCCCAAAGCAAAGGCCAGCACCGTCAGGGGGATGGTCACCGCCAGGCCCGGCAGCAGAATGCGGGGAAACGATTCAATCAGCACCTGTACGGTGCGGTTTTGCAACAGTGTCTCAAACATCTTGGAATCCTTCTCGATCAAGCGATATCTTCAGGAAACAGCAGCCCCAAAAGCAGTCCGGGACGTGTTTAGCATAGCACCAAACCGCCCGGAAGACAAATGCTTCTGCCGTATATCCTACCATACTTCTAGGGCATGGGCCAAATCCAGGCCCGCCTGCCCCAGACAGGCAGGCGGGCCGGATCGAATCTGCAGAAAGTCAGCCCAGGCAGTTGCCGCAGGGGGTGTAGCCCGCCTGGATGGCCTCCTCGTAGCTGGAGAACAGGACCTGGTTGGCCGGGTCGGGCAGGTTGGCGCAGCTGGGCAGGTGGAACTTCTTGGAGTTGACGTTGCCCACATAGGCCTGGATGGTCTGGGTGGAGCTGCTCTGCTGACCGCTGCCGTCGGTGAGGGTGGGGTTCTGCTGCTCGGGGGCAGCGTACTTCTCGCTGGACACGGTGTAGTTGGTGCCGTCGCTGGTGATGGTCACCGTCCCAGCCAGGTCGGTGCGCCAGACGTCCGCCCCTGCATCACGCAGGCGGCTGAGGGTGTTTTCACTGGGGTGGCCGTAGCTGTTGCCTGCCCCCACCGAGATCACCGCCACCTCGGGCAGCACTGCGTTCAGAAACACATAGCCGGTGGAAGTCTCGCTGCCGTGGTGCCCCACCTGGAGGATATCCGCATCCAGGGGCGCCCCCGAGGCCACCAGGTCATCCTCCGCCTTCTGCTCCATGTCGCCGGTCAGCAGCAGGCTGGTGGAGCCGTAGTCCACCCGCACCACCAGAGAGGTGTCGTTGGTGTCGTCATACTGGGCCACCGGGCCGATCACCTGGACGGTGGCGCTGCCCAGCTGCCAGCTGGTGCCCACCGGGGGGATTTCCACCGACAGGCCCTGCTGCTGGGTGTACTTGACAAAGTCCTGGAAGCACTGGGTGTCATTCTCGGTGACAGGGGCGTAGACGTGCCCCGCCGGGAACTTGGCCAGCACCGCCGCCAGGCCGCCCACATGGTCCTCGTGGGCGTGGCTGCAGATGACGTACTCCAGCCGGGACACCCCGGCGCTCTGGAGGTAGGACACCACCAGGCTGCCGTCCGCCACGTTGCCGCCGTCGTACAGCATGCTCTGGCCGTCACAGGTCACCAGGACGCTGAGGGCCTGGCCCACGTCGATGAAGTTTACGGTGAAGCTGCTGCCCTCCGCCGGGGTTGTGGCCGGGGAGGCCGCAGAAGCGGTGGTGTTCTGGCCCATCAGGGCGGCCAGGTCCTGGCAGCCCGCCAGGCTGAGAACCAGGGCTGCCGCCAGGGCCAGGGCCGTCAGGCGGCGCATCAGCCGCCCCATCATGGTGTTCTGTTTCATTTCTTGCCCTTGCGGGAGCCGGGGCCCCCGCCCTCCTTTTTGGCTGTCTTTTTGGGTGCAGTCCGGGGTGCAAACCGGGCCCCCGGCACCGGCTTGCGGCCGGCGGCCTTTTCACTGCGGCCTGCCCCTTTGGAATGGACGGTGTAGGTGCCGTCCGGGTGGATGGTGACGTCCCGGGCTTCGGCCCGCTTGGCGCCCCGCTGGACTGCGCGGCGGCCCGCTGCCGGCACCAGCAGGGGGATCAGGTCTTCCCGGTGGGTGATCCGCAGGGCCTTGATCACCTTCTCGGCGTTCCGGGGCTCATAGTACTGGAGCAGGGCCCGCTGCAGGGCCTTGCCCTCGGGGGTCTTTTCCACAAACACCGGCTTGAGGGTATAGGGGTCCAGGCCGGTGTAGAACATGCAGGTGCTGACGGTGCCGGGAGTAGGATAGAAGTCCTGGACCTGCTCGGGCCGCATGTGGTTTTTGTACAGGTACTCGGCCAGATAGACCGCGTCCTTCAGGGTGCTGCCCGGGTGGCTGGACATCAGGTAGGGCACCAGGTACTGCTTCTTCCCCGCCTTTTTGCTCAGCTCATAGAATTTGTCCTTGAACTTGTTGAACACCTCGATGGGGGGCTTGCCCATGTAGGCCAGGGTGTTGGGGGCGCAGTGCTCGGGGGCCACCTTCAGCTGGCCCGACACATGGTACTCCACCAGCTCCTTGAAGAAGGTGTCGTCGGGGTCGGCCATCAGGTAGTCAAACCGGATGCCGCTGCGGACAAACACCTTCTTGACCCCCGGCAGGGCCCGCACCCGGCGCAGGATGTTCAGGTAGTCCTTGTGGTCCACAATCAGATGGGGGCAGGCCTGGGGGGCCAGGCAGTGCTTGCCGCCGGTGCACATGCCCTTTTTCATCTGCTGGCCGCAGGAGGGGAACCGGAAGTTGGCGGTGGGGCCGCCGATGTCGTGGATGTAGCCCTTGAAATCGGGCTCGTGGGTCATCTGCTCGGCCTCGGCCACAATGCTGTCGGCGCTGCGGCTGGTGACCCGCCGGCCCTGGTGGAGCTGGATGGCGCAGAAGTTGCACCCGCCGAAGCAGCCCCGGTTCTGGATGATGGAGAACTGCACCTCCCGGATGGCGGGCACCCCGCCCATGGACTCATAGATGGGGTGGTACCGGCGGGTGTAGGGCAGGGCGTAGACCTTGTCCAGCTCCCAGCGGACCAGGGGCTTGGCGGGGAGGTTCTGGACCAGGTATTTCTCGCTCTGCTTCTGGACGATGATCTGGCCGCTGACCACATCCTGGTTGTCCATCTGGATCCGGCAGGCCTTGGCATAGGCCACCTTGTCCGAGGCCACCTTCCGGTAGCCGGCGCACTCCACATAGTGGGCGGGCAGGTGGTCGAAATCGGTCATATAGCAGGTGCCGTCCACGTCGGTGATGGTGTCGATGGGTTCCCCGGCGGCCAGCCGGCGGGCAATCTCCACCGTCTGGTGCTCGCCCATGCCGAAGCTGATCAGGTCGGCCCCCGAATCCTCGGCGATGCTGGGCAGGACAGTGTCCAGCCAGTAGTCGTAATGGGCGAACCGCCGCAGGGAGGCCTCCAGGCCTCCCAGGATCACCGGCAGGTCGGGGTAGGCCTCCTTGGCCAGCCGGGTGTAGACGGTGGCGCTGCGGTCGGGGCGGCCCCCGGCCTTGCCGCCGGGGGAGTACTCATCCTCGGCCCGGGGGATCTTGGCCACCGAGTAGTGGCTGACCATGCTGTCCACATTGCCGCCGCCGATGAAGAAACCGTATTTGGGTTTGCCGAACCGCTTGAAGTCCTCGCAGTCGGTGTACCGGGGCTGGGCCAGAACGCCCACCCGGTAGCCCTCGGCTTCCAGCAGGCGGCTGATGATGGCGGTGCCAAAGCTGGGGTGGTCCACATAGGCGTCGCCGCCCACCACCACAAAGTCCAGCTGGTCCCAGCCCCGCTTTTCCATATCCTCCCGGCAGATGGGCAGGAATTCGGTGTATGCCGGATACCCGGCCGTGGTCGTATTGCTCATAATCTTCCTCACTGATTGCTGTTGTCGGGCTGATTCATGCACATTTCCAGCCACTGCTGGCGGCTGATCAAAACAGCCCGGGGCTTGGCGCCCTCGTAGGGGCCGATGATCCCCTTCTGTTCCATCTCGTCCATGATCCGGGCGGCCCGGGCATAGCCCAGCTTGCACCGCCGCTGCAGCAGGCTGGTGGAGGCCTGGCCCGCATCGATGACCACCTCCACGGCCGCCTTCAGCATGGGATCGTCGGCCTCGCCGCCGTCATCCCCGTCGTCCTTGCTGCCGCCCTTCTCCTGGATGGTGTGTTCCTCCATGGCCTTGATCATGGCCTCGTCGTACTGGACGGTGCCCGAGGCCTTGATGAAGGTCAGCACCCGGCTGATCTCTTCATCCTTCACATAAGTGCCCTGGATGCGGATGGGCTTGGGCGCGCCCACCGGCATGAACAGCATATCGCCCATGCCCAGCAGTTTCTCGGCGCCGGCGCCGTCCAGAATGGTGCGGCTGTCCACCTGGCTGGACACCGCGAAGGCGATCCGGCTGGGGATGTTGGCCTTGATCAGGCCGGTGATGACGTCCACGCTGGGCCGCTGGGTGGCCACAATCAGGTGCATGCCGGCGGCACGGGCTTTCTGGGCAATGCGGCAGATGGAATCTTCCACGTCCTTGCCCACCACCATCATCAGGTCGGCCAGCTCATCGATGATGATGGCAATATAGGGCAGCTTTTCCAGCATGGGGTCGGTGGCTGCCAGTTTGTTGAAGGTCTTGATGTCACGGACGTTGTTGTCGGCAAAGAGGCGGTACCGCCGCTCCATCTCGGCCACCGCCGAGCTCAGGGCGCCGGCAGCCTTTTTGGGCTCGGTGATCACCGGCATCAGCAGATGGGGGATGCCGTTGTACTCGGCCAGCTCCACCACCTTGGGGTCGATCAGGATCAGCTTCACGTCCTCAGGCCCCGACCGGAACACCAGGCTCATGATGATGCTGTTGACGCAGACCGATTTGCCGCTGCCGGTGCTGCCGGCGATCAGCAGATGGGGCATCTTGCACAGGTCCGCCACCTGGGCCACGCCGGCAATGTCCTTGCCCAGGGCAATGGTCAGGGGGCTGGTCATGTGGCGGAAGCTCTGGCTCTCGAAGATGCTGCGGATGCTCACCGCCGACCGCTTGCGGTTGGGCACCTCGATGCCCACCGCCGGCTTGCCGGGGATGGGGGCTTCCATCCGGATATCCGCCACCGCCAGGTTCAGGGCCAGGTCGTCGGCCAGGGAGGTGATCCGGCTGATCTTGACGCCGGCCATGGGCTGCACCTCGTACCGGGTGACTGCAGGGCCCCGGGAGATATCCAGCACCCGGGTCTTGACCCCGAAGCTCTCCAGGGTATCCACCAGTTTCTGGGCGTTGGCCTGGAGCTCGCTCTGGGCCCCCTCATCCCCCTCCTCGGCGGGCTTGTCAAACAGCTCGATGGGGGGATATTCATAGGCCGCCGGGGCAGTGATTTCTTCGGCCGCCGGGGCGGAAGCCGCTGCCGCCTGCTCGGCGTCGGCGGGCTTTTCCATGGCCGCCGCCACCAGGGTGGCAATGTCCCCGCTGCCGGAAGCAGCCGCATCCTGGCCCTCATCCACCCGGATCCAGCCGTCCTCGCTCTCAGCCGGGGCCGCAGGGGCAGCCGCGGCACCGGGTGCCGGAGCCGCCGGAACAGGGGCTGCAGGGGGCACTGTAGGCTCCACAGCGGCCTGGAAGGGCACGTCCAGGGTGGAAGTGCCATCGTCCTTGTCCTGGTCATAGAAGGCCCCGTGCTGGGGCTGCCGGGCCGGCGCCTCCTCATGGGCAGGCCGCAGGGGATTCAGGCCAAAGGTGCCTCCCGGGCCGGTGATGATGGGTTCGATGGGCTCGCTGCCGCCCTCCGACACCGCCCCGGGATCGGGCCCCAGGTCAATGTCAAAGGGGGCCCGGGGATGGCTCACCGCCGCCGACTGCAAGGGGGTCTCGGGTTTGGGCGCCGGCTCCTGGGTGCTGCCGTCCTCATCCGGCAGACGGCCCCGGCCCAGGATATTGGAAAGCCATGCGGGCATCCCAATATGGAACCCCGGCTCCTGGCCGAAATCATCCTCGGGGCCGTCGTCCATCAGGTAGCTGTCGTCCTCTTCCTCTTCTGCCTCTTCCTCGGCCTCAGCCTCGGCTTTGGCAGCCAGGCGGGCGGCACGGCGCTCCTCATGGGCGGCACGGCTGTCGGCATAGACCGCCAGGCCCTTTTCCCGGGCGCCGCCCAGCACCCCCGACACCCACTGCCAGATGTCGGCAGGGGTCACATCAAAAATATAGCAGCTGGCGCAGATGGCCAGGGCCACTACAATCAGGTTGGCCGCCGGACGGCCGCACAGCAGCAGCAGCGTCCCTCCCAGCAGCCCGCCCAGGGACCCGCCGCCGAACCAGGCATTGACGCCGTTGTCATAGCAGGCCAGGCCCATCTGGACAAAGTTCATGTCCCGGGTGGGAATATCCGAGAACACCACCGCCGCGCCGCTGAGGAAGATCATCCCCAGCGCCAGCTTGAAGGCGCTGCCCAGGATGGGCTCTTCCCGGGCGGTGAGGACCGCCATATAACACACCGCAGGCCCCAGCACAAAGCTGCCGGCCCCAAACAGTCCGAACAGCAGATCGTGGGCCGCATGCCACACCGACTGGCCATCCACAAACGCCAGCAGCACCAGCAGGATCCCCGCAAACAGGGTGATGCTGCTGGTCAGCAGACGGCGCTGAGTCTGCTGCCTGGCCCGGGCATTTTTGCCCCGGGCGCCGGATTTTCGTCTCTTTCTTGCCATTGCTTTCCCGTACCTCGTCAGCAAAAAATCTCATAGGTTCTTTTATTGTATCACGGGCCGGGCAAAATGGCAAACCAGCTGCGGTGCCATCCCCGGGCCCTTCTGGACAAAGAAAAATCCGAACCTCTTTTTCCAGGAAAGAAAGGTTCGGATTTCTGCGTCTGGTGCCGGTGGTGGGGGTCGAACCCACACGTGTGATTAGCACAAGGGATTTTGAGTCCCCCTCGTCTGCCATTCCGACACACCGGCTTATCGTATACGTTATTATAGCGTATTTGCGGGGCAAAATCAAGCGGAAAGTTTCTCTCCCCGCCTGCCGCCCCGGCCTCGCCCGCCCCCGGGCTCCGGGGGCCTGTCATTTGTCCCGCCGGCGCCCCGGGACAGCGGCGGGACAGGCCCCCGGATTTTCCCGGCCGGGCCTCCCTGCGGGCCGCGCCGGCCATGGGGGAACGGGGTTTTTGTTTGTGTTTTCGGGCGCCCCCCGGCCTCCCCGGAAAGGCCTGTCTCATTTCACATCCGGCATCCCCACACCGCACCCCCGCCGGGGCGGCGCCGTACGTTGTCCTATTTATCCAGTTATTTCTGGGCGGCCTGGGGCAACTTTTTTCCAAAAAGACTTTACAAATGAAGCACAACTTTATATTATATAGATAGCCAGTTTTTATACCCCGCGGCCGGGTTGCCGCGGCGGTTGTCATAAAAAATGAAAGAAAGGTGGATTGGAAATGTCCGCAAAGAAAGCTGCCGCATCCGTCGATACGTCCTTGCCCGAAGTTCCGGCGCAAGATGCTCCGGCTTCTGAGCCCAAGCATAAAACCCAGAAATCTGCAAAACCGACCCAGCGCCGTGGCCGCCCGCCTCTTTCGCCTGAGATTTATATCGAAACCGGCGGCCACCAGTACAATGTCACCGATATCGTCGAGCGGGCCAAGGCCGACTATCGCCTGACACACAAGGTAGGGGTTCAGTCCTGCAGGATTTATATCAAGCCGGAGGACGGCGCCGCCTACTATGTGGTGAACAAGGTGGAGGGCAAACTGGATCTGTAATGCTTCCCGCAGGGACCTGCCGGCGCAGGCCCCTGCTTTTTTGCCCCTGGCTTTTTAACAGGCACAATCAAAAACGCCCCGGCGCTTTGCGGCGCCGGGGCGTTCCTTGCTTTTTGGGGCCTGGGGGTCAGAGATTAGTAGTTCTTGACCTTCAGCTCAAAGTAATCCTGGGGATGTGCGCAGACAGGGCACTTCAGAGGTGCGGACTTGCCAATGTAGGTGTAACCGCAGTTGGAGCACTGCCAGACCTGCTGCTCCTCACGAGCAAAGACCTGCTGGTTGGCCAGGTTCTCGGCCAGAGCCAGGTAGCGCTCCTCGTGCTCCTTCTCGATGCCGGCAACCATGGTGAACAGGGCTGCGATCTGGTTGAAGCCCTCCTCCTTGGCTTCCTTGGCCATGCGGGGGTACATCTCGGTCCACTCGTCGTGCTCGCCGCCGGCTGCCATCTTCAGGCAGGTAGCGGTATCGGGGATCTCGCCGCCGTTCAGCAGCTTGAACCAGATCTTGGCGTGCTCCTTCTCGTTGTTGGCGGTCTCCTCGAAGATCTTGGCCATCTGCACATAGCCGTCCTTCTTTGCCTGGCTTGCAAAGTAGGTGTACTTGTTGCGGGCCTGGCTCTCACCAGCGAAAGCCTCCATCAGGTTTTTCTCGGTCTTGCTGCCCTTCAGTTCCATAATGTGTCTCTCCTTTGTTGGTTGATTTTTGTCAAACGCTTTTTGGTTTGCGTTGGGTTTCATTAACAGGCTGCCCGGGTTCCGGGCTGTGATTGTATTATACTTCAACCACCCGGGGATTGCAAGGGTTCCGGGGCATTTTTTAGGAATTATTCTTATTTATTTCACAGATCCTCAGCTGTGCTGCTTCATGGCCGCCACCGCGATGCTCAGTGCGCTCCAGGCGGCCTGGTACATCAGCACCACCAGCACCGACAGGGTGCCCACGCTGCCGGAGTAGCTCAGCAGCAGGCCGATGAGGGCCGAGAACCCTGCCGACACCAGCTGGATGGCCACTCCGGCCGACTCGGCGGCCTGGGCCTGCTGGGCGGCCCGGAGGCCGCCGGTGAGGCTGGTGAAACCCTTCAGGTGGAGCATGCAGGCAGGGGCATCCTGGACGGGGGCCACCGCCGGGGCCAGGACCTTGGCCTGGCTTTCATCCAGCACCGTGATCAGGCCCTCGGGCATGTGGTAGGCCGCCGCGATCTTGTCAGCGGTGAGGGAGGGATCCTGGCAGGTAACCAGCAGCCGGATGTTTTCCTTCTGCAGCAGGGACAGGCACCGGGCCGCGTGCTTGCCGCCGATGTAGCGCAGCACAAACATGGCGTACATATTGCCCGACACTGCCAGATAGAGGATCTGCAGTTCCCCATTGCGGGAATGCTGGGCCTCATAGCTCAGCTCGGGCAGGGCCACCCCTTCCTGCTCCATATAGGCGCGGGTGCCGATCAGGATCCGGTTGTTGTCGCACCAGGCCGAGAAGCCCCGGCCGGTGTGGCATTCCAGGTCCTTCACCGGGGGCAGGATGTCGGTGCGGTCCTCAATGATGGTGCGGAACAGCCGGCTCAGGGTGTTGCAGCCCTGGTTCAGGACGCTGGCGGTGTAGAGGATGGCCCGGTCGATCCGGCCTCCCTTGAAGATGCGGATGTCTTCCAGCTGGGCGCTCTCGGAGGTAAACAGGTCCCCGGCGTCCACCCGTACGGTGTCGATGCCGTTCAGCTCTTCCACCCCGGCCCAGCCCGGAATCACGGCGCCCACAGCGCCGGCGGTCCGCTCGGTCCGCAGGGCGGTGAGACCCGCAATCAGGGTGGAGGACAGGGGCGCGCCCAGGCACAGCACCGAGGCCAGGGCCGCCGCCATCCCGTTGATCCCCTTGCCGGTCAGCAGCATCAGCACAGCCCCTGCCGCTGCGCATCCCAGCAGAATCCGGGCCAGCAGCTGGACCCGTTTTTCGCTGGCGTGGGGGCCGAAGCTCTGGGCCAGGAAGGAACCGTCCCCTTCCATGGGGCGGCTCAACAGGATCCAGGGATCCTTGTCCTCCATATCGGGCATCAGGCCCCGGACCAGCTCCTTGTCCTGGGGCCGGTAGGCCCCCTCATGAGCCACCCCGCTGGTGGCAATCTTGTAGCCGTCCCGGACCGACACCGCCATCAGGCGGCTGCCCAGATTGTTCAGGAACAGAGCCAGGGCCGCAGCGCCGCTCATGATGGTGAGGGTGGTGTTGTGATAGCCCGCCGGGTTCAGCAGGGCCACCACCGCCTGCAGCAGGGCTGCTGCACCGGCCAGGGCCGGCATGGTGTCAAAGGAAGGGGTTTTCACCAGGCCCAGCAGGCCGTCCCGCAGAGTGTGATAGGAAACCGCCAGGGCCGCTGCCAGCAGCAGCAGATTTGCACCCAGGAAAGCCGCCGGGGCGGTGTCGGGGCTGAGGCCCGCCATGCCGGGCAGGAAGCCCTCATAGATGAAGCCGGCCCAGATCAGGGCCGCCGCCAGGATGCCGCTGAGGGCGCACCGGAGGTTCAGGGAGGCCACCGTCTGGTTCAGGGCCTGGGCCGCCTCTTCGGCGGTCTGGGGCACCTCAGGGGCGGCGGGCTGGGAGCCGTGTTCCGGCTCGGCCGGGCCCTCCTCTGCCGCGTGCTCGGCTTCGGCCTTGGGGCCTTTGTCCTCTTTGGCCTTTTTGCCCAGCCGCCAGCCCTTGGCTGCGTGTTCGGGGGCAGAGGCCTTTTCTTCTTCGGCCAGAGGGG
This sequence comes from uncultured Faecalibacterium sp., assembly GCA_904394215.1. Taxonomy (GTDB): domain Bacteria; phylum Bacillota; class Clostridia; order Oscillospirales; family Ruminococcaceae; genus Faecalibacterium. Next base: position 15,521 of record CAJFNF010000014.1, on the reverse strand, counting down.
ATTCTTCCTCCTCTTCGTGGAGCTCCAGGCTCATGGTATCTTCCTCGGCCCGGGGGGGCACGTCGCCGTGGGGCGCTTCGTCCTCCCCCACTCCGAAGAACTGGAAACCGCCCACCTGCCGAGTGATCTCCTTATCCTCTTCCGGCTTGACCGGCTTCTTTTTCCGGGAGGTGGGGATCCCCTTGCCGCCGTCCAGCATCATCTGGAGCTTCTCCCGCTGGGACACCGGCTTTTCCTCTTCCGGCGCGGGGGCGTCTGTCACCTGGGGTTCCTCTGCTGCTGGGGCCTCCTGGGGCGCCGGGGCACTCTGTGCCGAAGCGGCGGCTGCTTTCCAGGCAGCGGCCTGGGCGGCATAGGCCGCATTGGCGGCCTGTCGGGCTGCCGCCCGCCGGGCCTGGGACTTTTCTGCGGCGGTGGTCCAGGGCTGTTCCAGTTTGGCCGCCAGCTTGGCAGCTTCCAGGCCGGCTTCCTGCTGGGGGGGCTGGGGCGCCGGCTCAGCCTCGGGGGCCCGGGGCGCCGGCTCCTCCTGCCGGGGTGCGGGGGAAGCTTCCTCCCCACCTTCCAGCTCCAGGGTCAATTCTTCCAGGGAAGGCCCCGGCTCCGGCGGCGTCCCGGGCGCCGACCCGTCCAGCACAATCTCCCCGGTGGGGGCCGGGGCGATGGGGGTGTCGGACCAGAAGGTGTCATCCTGCTGTTCCGGCTCCTGGGGCGGCGTGCCGCTGGCCTTTTCCTTTTTGCCGAAGAACCGGGCCAGCAGGCCGTGCTTGCGGTCGGGCTGATCCGAGGAACGGGTGGGGTTGATCATCTCCTCCGGCACCTGGGCCACGCTGGTGGTGAAAAACGTGTTGAACTTTTCTTTTTGTTTTTGCTCGATTTCCTCCCGGGTCAGTTCCCGGCGGTCGGACTCCTTTGGCATCCTTGTCCCTCCCATGACGGAGCTTTCAGGCCCCGGTTATTGGTTCGTTCCGGCGCGCTGGGCCTGGATCTCATAGAGAATGATCCCGGCCGCCACCGAGACGTTGAAGCTGTCCACACCGGTGCCGGGGGCGGCCATTTCCAGCCGCAGGACCCCGTCGCACCGCTTTTTGACCAGCTGCGACACCCCACTGCCCTCGCTGCCCAGCACCAGGGCAATGGGGCCGGTGAGGTTGTTCTTCCGCAGGGACACCCCATCCATGTCGGCGCAGTAGACAAACACGCCCTCTTCTTTCAGATGGCGGATGGTCTCGCTGATGTTCACCACCCGGGCCACCGGCAGCCGCTCGGCGGCGCCGGCACTGGACTTGATGACGGTGGGGGTCACCGAAGCGCCGCCCCGCTTGGGGATGATGATGCCGTGGGCCCCGCACAGCAGGGCTGAGCGCATCACGGCCCCCAGGTTGTGGGGGTCCTCGATGCCGTCGCTGATCACCAGGAAGGGGGGCTGGCCCTTCTGGCGGGCTGCTTCCAGTATGTCATCCACTTCCACATAGGCGATCTCGCTGGCAAAGGCTGCCACCCCCTGGTGGCTTTCGGTGCCGGTCAGCAGCCGGAGTTTATTGGGGTGTACCCGTTTGACGGTGGCACCGGCCTCCTTGGCCAGGGCGGTATAATACGAAGCCACAGCCGGGGCCATCCCCTCGGCCAGCATGACGGTATCCACGCCGGAACCGCTTTTCAGCAGCTCTGCCACCGGATTTTTCCCGTAGACCAGGCGCTCGCTGGGCTGTACATCCTGACCCTGCCGGGTCTTGTCTGCCCTGCTGTCCGGGCGGAGGCTGCGCGGTTTGTTCTCTTGCATGGTATGTCCTCCTGTGTCTGCCGCTCCCAATCGCCGCGGCAAAATGATTCTATACGGTAAATTATAACATAAGCCGCCCCGTATTGCTAGGGTATATCCGAAATGCCACCCTTTCTTCACCGTTTCGCCAAAACCGCCCCGCCGCCGTTTTTTTCGGGCTTGGAACAACCATTTTTTGCCAGATCCAACTCGGTTTCAGACAGTATGGGCCGGGCCTCCCGATTTCATACCGGGGACCCTGCCGGCGGACAAGTTTTCAACATTTCGCCCCATATACGGGTTGTAAACTGGGGTTGACTTTTTCCACAAGTTGAAAACCCTGTGGATAAAGTTGAAAATTCCAGCCTCAGAGCCTTTTTCCGGGGTGGAATTCAACTCTTTCCACCGACTTTTCCACCGATTTTAAAATAGGCCGTCCCGGGCCCCGGCTACGTTTTGTATTTTTCAAGATGGAAAGCTGACCATTTTCGCGCTTAAATTTTGGCTTCCTTTGCGAAAAATGCCGACACCTTTTGACGGCTGTGATATACTGTTGAAAAGACTGTTAAAAAATACACAGGCGGCGTTTTCCGCCGCCGGGAAGGATGATGGTTTTGGAACTGTATGCAAAGGGCCTGTCGCTGGCCCAGACCCTGGACTGCGGCCAGTGTTTCCGCTGGCAGATGCAGCCCGACGGCAGCTGGACCGGCGTTGTTGAGGGCCAGGCCGTCCGGGTGCAGGAGGCCCCGGGAGACAGGCTGGTCCTCACCGGGCTGGCGGGGGATGCGCCGGACGAGGCTTTCTGGGCCCGGTACTTTGCTTTGGACTTGGATTACCCCGCCCTGCTGGAGCGGATGCAGGCCGCCCACAAGGGGCTGGCCTGCTGCATCGGCTGCGCCCCCGGCATCCGGGTGCTGCGGCAGCCCTTTTTTGAGACGCTGATCACCTTCCTGATCAGCCAGAACAACAACATCCCCCGGATCAAGGGGATTGTGGACCGGCTGTGCCGGGGCCTGGGCCAGCCGCTGGACGACAGCGGGAACTTCTACGCCTTTCCCACCCCTCAGCGGCTGGCCCCTCTGGCTGAGGAGGACCTGGCTTTTCTCCGGGCGGGGTGGCGCAGCGGCTACATTCTGGATGCCGCCCGCCGGGTGGCCGGCGGAGAGCTGGCCGAAGAGCAGCTCCAGGCCCTGCCCCTGGACCAGGCCCGGGCCAAACTGATGGAGGTCAAGGGTGTGGGGCCCAAGGTGGCCGACTGCACCCTGCTGTACGGCCTGGGCCGGTGGGAGGCATACCCCATCGACGTCTGGATCCGCCGGGCCGACCAGACCCTCTTCACCCGCCGGGTCAAAAACCCTGCCGCCTACCTGAACCGGAAGACCGGCGGCTATGCCGGCATCGCCCAGCAGTACATCTTTGCCTGGGCCCGCTCCACGGGTTTGACAGAAAAAACACATAAAAACCTGGATGCCGATTGATTTTGGCTGCTGTTTCGGTTATACTGATACAGAGCAGGGATTCGCCTGGAAGGCGGACAAGCTGATTTTATTTTTCCATAGGAAAATAGATGCTGGAGGTAAGAACAATGCTGGTAAATGCAACTGAAATGCTTCTGAAAGCACGGGACGGCCACTACGGCGTGCCCCAGTTCAACATCAACAACCTGGAGTGGACCAAGGCAGTCCTGACTGCCTGCGAGGAGACCAAGAGCCCCGTTATCCTGGGTGTCTCTGAGGGCGCCGGCAAGTACATGACCGGTTTCAAGACCGTCGCCGCCATGGTCAAGGCCATGGTCGATTCCATGGGCATCACCGTCCCCGTGGCTCTGCACCTGGATCACGGCACCTACGAGGGCTGCAAGGCCTGCGTTGAGGCCGGCTTCTCGTCCATCATGTTCGACGGCAGCCACTACCCCATCGAGGAGAACGTGGAGAAGACCAAGGAGCTGGTTGCTCTGGCTCACGCCAACGGCATGTCCATCGAGGCTGAGGTCGGTTCCATCGGCGGCGTCGAGGACGGCGTCGTGGGCTCCGGCGAGATCGCTGACCCCGCTGAGTGCGCTCGCATCACCGAGCTGGGCATCGACTTCCTGGCAGCCGGCATCGGCAACATCCACGGCGTCTACCCCGCCAACTGGAAGGGCCTGGACTTCGAGGCTCTGGACCGCATCCACAAGGCTACCAACAACATTCCTCTGGTCCTGCACGGCGGCACCGGCATCCCCGACGAGATGATCGCAAAGGCCATCAGCCTGGGCGTCTGCAAGATCAACATCAACACCGAGTGCCAGCTGGTCTTCGCTGAGGCTACCCGCAAGTACATCGAGGCCGGCAAGGATCAGCAGGGCAAGGGCTTCGACCCCCGCAAGCTGCTGGCTCCCGGCGCACAGGCCATCATTGACAAGTGCAAGGAGAAGATCGAGCTGTTCGGCTGCGCCGGCAAGGGCTGATCTCTTCCCCAACTGAATAAGACCTGAATGCCCCGCCGCACCGGAATCCCTGGTGCGGCGGGGCTTTTTTCGTGCAAACCAAAAGCCCCGCTTCCATCCGGGAAGCGGGGCTTTGCGCTGCTTTGGTTTCAGGGGGTTCAGCCGGTGATGGTGAAGCTGCGGCTGATGTTGGCGGTCTGGTAATTGCCGCCCACCACAGCCGTCTGGGTGTATTCGCCCGGCTCGGTGGGGGGCTCGCTGGTGGTGGTGCTGCCCAGGCCCAGGAAGCCGCCCTTCTTCTTGTAGGTGTAGGTGACCTTGGGGTTGTCCAGGATGGCGCCGTCCACTTCCACCACTGCGGCGAAATTGAAGTTCTTCGCCTCTTCCACCGTCATGGAAGCCGGGGTCTGCTGGGTCCAGTACTGGCGGACGCCCTCGCTCTTGCGGGCCACCTTGAACAGGGCCAGGCCGCCGGTGTTCACGTCGCCCTTGTTCAGGGTGACGGCGCCGGCCACATAGCTGCCCGAATCCACCGGCTGTTCATCCAGGTAGATGTGGGTGACCAGATCCTCCGGCAGGTACTTGCGGATCAGGGTCAGGGCATCGTTCATGCCGCTGACCACGTTCTGGAGCGCCGGCACATAGTACTGCAGGACGGCCATCAGGGAGGTGAGCTCCTCCGCCACCCGGATCAGCACGCTGACGTCGTTGCCGTCGATCAGCTGCTTGAGGTAGCGGTAGAGGTTGAAGTTGGTGGTGTTGGCGGGGTCTGCCGACATGGAGGCCGGCAGGGGGATCAGCTCGAGGAGGATGCGCACCTTCTCGGGCAGAAGCAGGGTGACAAAGCCCTTGGCCTCGCCGCCGAGTCCCAGGACCACAGCGATGAACTGGGTGTCCTCAGGGGTGGCGCGGATGGTCACATTGACCGGCGAACCATAGACAGCATTGTCGGTGGCTTCGATGCGGATGGAAACAAGGGCGTTGTCCATCGCAAGTGTCTGGGCAGCAGGTTCCGAAGTGCCCGCCGCCAGAGCCGGCACAGCCGCTGTGCAGGCCATAACGGCTGCAAGCGCCAGTGCGGCGATCCGTTTTCTCAGCATACGTGTCCCTCCTTGCAGAAACGCAGACGGAATCAGGGGCGATGCCCCGCTTTTATTTTACAGCAAAGCGTGGATTTGGTCAACGACGGGATTACACCACCTGTTTTTCCCAGCTCAGATCCGGCTCAGCTGGGGGCCCTGGGCGGTGTCCTTGACAGCCCAGCCCTTGGCGGTAATTTCGGCCCGCAGGGCGTCGGCGGTGGCCCAGTCCTTGGCCTTCTTGGCGGCGGCCCGCTTTTCCACCAGCTCCATCACATCGGCGGGGACCTCGTCCTTCTTCCGGTTGTACAGCAGGCCCAGCACCCCGGCCAGCTCGTCAAAGGCGGCGGCAGCGGTCTCCAGGGCCTCCTTGGTGGAGGAAGCCGACAGGGTGTTGATCTCCTTCACCAGGTCGAACAGGGCAGCTAGGGCGTCGGGGGTGTTCAGGTCGTCGTCCATGGCGGTGCAGAACTTCTGACGGGCCTCGGCGGCCTTTTCCTTCAGGGTCTCGTCGGTGCCGAAGCTGCCCTGGCCCAGCACAAAGTCCAGGTTTTCACGGCAGGTGTACAGCCGCTCCAGGCTGTTCTTGCAGCTCTCGATCAGGTCCACCGTGTAGTTCAGGGGCATCCGGTAGCCGGCGGTCAGCATGAAGTAGCGGATGGGCTCATAGCCGTAGACCTTGGCCACATCCCGCACCGTGAAGAAGTTGTGGAGGCTCTTGGACATCTTCTGGTTGTCCACGTTGATGAAGCCGTTGTGCATCCAGTACCGGGCGAAGGTGCAGCCGTTGGCGCACTCGCTCTGGGCGATCTCGTTTTCGTGATGGGGGAAGATCAGGTCCTGGCCGCCGCAGTGGAGGTCGATGGTCTTGCCCAGGTGGGTGCGGCTCATGGCGCTGCACTCAATGTGCCAGCCGGGGCGGCCCATGCCGTAGGGGCTCTCCCAGGCGGGCTCGCCGGGCTTGGCGGCCTTCCAGACTGCAAAGTCGGCGGGGTCCTCCTTCAGGTCGTCGTCCATCTGGCTGCGGAGGGTCCGGTTGCCGCTCTCCAGGTCGTCCAGGTTCAGGTGGCTCAGCTTGCCGTAGCTGGGGTCGCTGCGGACCCGGAAGTAGACGTCGCCGTTGCGGGCCACATAGGCGTGGCCGCTGGCCACCAGGTCGGCCACGATGTCCAGAATCTGCTGGATGTGCTCGGTGGCACGGGGCTGGACGGTGGGGGCCAGGCAGTTCAGGCCCTCAGCGTCCTTTTTATACTCGGCCTCAAAGCGCTGGGCCACCGCCTGCATGGTGGTGCCCTCCTCCTTGGCCCGGGTGATCAGCTTGTCGTCGATGTCGGTGATGTTGGACACATAGATCACCTTGTTGCCCCGGTACATCAGGTAGCGGCGCAGGGTATCAAAGACGATCAGCGGCCGTGCATTGCCGATGTGGATGTAGTTGTAGACGGTGGGGCCGCAGACATAAATGCGGTACACCCCCGGCTCCTGGGGGATAAACTCTTCTTTTTGCCGGGTAAGGGTATTGAAAATCTGCATGGCAGCTCTCTCCTTTTTTGTTGCGCTAGGCGTGTTGTCCTCATTATACCGCCGCGGGGCCGTTGTTGCAACCCTGCCCCTTTACAATCTGTCCCTGTTGTGCGATAATTTGTTATATCATTGTGCGCCGGCGCGCGGCGCCCAGCTTGAAAAAAGGGGAAAGTAATTATGAGCAACATCATCCTGCCTGCGGGCTACAAGCCCGCCCTCAACCTTTACGACACCCAGCGGGCCATCGGCACCATCAAGCGTCTGTTTGCCGACACCCTGTCCGCCACTTTGAACCTGCGGCGGGTCTCGGCCCCCCTGTTCCTGGAGGCATCCACCGGCCTCAACGACGACCTGAACGGCGTGGAGCGGAAGGTATCCTTTGAAATCCGTGATACCGGCGTCACCGCCGAGGTGGTCCAGTCCCTGGCCAAGTGGAAGCGGAAAGCCCTGAAGGACTACGACTTCCATGTGGGCAAGGGCCTGTACTGCGACATGAACGCCATTCGCCGGGACGAAGAGCTGGACAACCTCCACTCGGTCTATGTGGACCAGTGGGACTGGGAAAAGGTCATCACCGAAGAGGACCGGAACCTGGAGTACTTAAAGAGCGTGGTCCGCACCATCGTGTCGGCGGTCTGCGCCACCGAGATGAACCTCCACGCCATGTTCCCCCAGCTGCAGGAGCTGCCCCTCCACAGCCACAACGTGGTGTTCATCACCACCCAGGAGCTGGAGGACCTGTACCCCGACCTGACCCCCAAGGAGCGTGAAAACGCCTTTGTCAAAGAGCACGGCACCACCTTCCTGATGCAGATCGGCCGCAAGCTGCGCAGCGGCAAGCCCCACGACGGCCGGGCCCCCGACTACGACGACTGGGACCTGAATGGCGACCTGCTGTTCTGGAACGATCCCCTGGCCTGCAGCTATGAGCTGAGCAGCATGGGCATCCGGGTCAGCCCCGAGAGCCTGGACCGCCAGCTCACCGAGGCAGGCTGCGACGACCGCCGCAGCCTGCCCTTCCACAAGGCCCTGCTGGCCGGCGAGCTGCCCTACACCATTGGCGGCGGCATCGGCCAGAGCCGGCTGTGCATGCTGCTGCTGGGCAGCGCCCACATCGGCGAAGTCCAGGCCAGCGTCTGGGACGCCAAGACCCGGGAGGCCTGCGCCCAGGCCGGCATCCCCCTGCTGTAATCTGACCCAAACAAAGGGCCTGTCCCTCCGCAAAGGCGGCGGGACAGGCCCTTTTTGTCAGTCTTCTGCCGTGTTGGTGAACAGGCCCGGAATGCCGCACAGGGCAGCCGCACCCACAATGGTGAACACGATGCGGGACCACAGGGAACTGCTGCCTCCCAGCAGCCAACCGACGAAGTCGAACTGGAACAGTCCGATCAGTCCCCAGTTGATGCCGCCGACGATCATCAGACACAGGCAGATTTTATAAAAGGTCTGCACAAAAAGACCCCCTTCCTGCCGGTATCTTGCCCGGGGGAAGGGGATTTTATACAGTTCTGGCCCAAAAGGCCGGTTTTTTAGTTTTTCAGGGACTGCATGGGGGCAGGCAGGCGGCCGCCCCGGTTGATGAACACCGAGGGGTCCTTCTGGTTGATGGCCATGATGGGGCCGTGGCCCAGCAGGCCGCCGAAATCCAGCACCTCGCCGGCCTTCCGGCCGATGGCGGGGATGACGCGGACGGCGGTGGTCTTGGAGTTGACCATGCCAATGGCGGCCTCGTCGGCGATCAGGCCGCTGATGACGGCGGCAGAAGTGTCGCCGGGGATGATGACCATGTCAATGCCCACGCTGCAGACAGCGGTCATGGCTTCCAGCTTTTCGATGGTCAGGCAGCCGGTCTCGGCGGCATGGATCATGCCGGCGTCCTCGCTCACCGGGATGAAGGCGCCCGACAGGCCGCCCACATGGTTGGAGGCCATGACGCCGCCCTTCTTGACGGCGTCGTTCAGCAGGGCCAGGCAGGCGGTGGTGCCGCAGCAGCCGCAGGTCTCCAGGCCCATCTCCTCCAGGATGTTGGCCACGCTGTCCCCGATGGCAGGGGTGGGGGCCAGGGACAGGTCGATGATGCCCGCCGGGACACCCAGTTCCCGGGACACCAGGTTGGCCACCAGCTGGCCCACCCGGGTGATCTTGAAGGCGGTGCGCTTGACCAGGCTGGCCACCTCGTCGATGGGGGCATCCTTGGGCAGGCGGGCCAGGGCAGCCCGGACGGCGCCGGGGCCCGAGACGCCCACGTGGATCTCACAGTCGGGCTCGCCGGGGCCGTGGAAGGCGCCGGCCATGAAGGGGTTGTCCTCGGGGGCGTTGCAGAAGATCACCAGCTTGGCGGCGCCGATGCACTGGCGGTCGGCGGTCATCTCGGCGGTCTTGCGGACAGCCTGGCCCATCATCTTGACGGCGTCCATGTTGAGGCCCGCTTTGGTGGCGCCGATGTTCACCGAGCTGCACACAATATCGGTCTGGGCCAGGGCCCGGGGGATCGACTCAATCAGCCGCTTGTCGCCGGCCGAAAAGCCCTTGTGCACCAGGGCGGTGTAGCCGCCCACAAAGTTCACCCCCACCGCCTTGCCGGCAGCGTCCAGGGTTTTGGCAAAGTCCACCGGGTCGGCGTCGGGGCAGGCGCCCAGCAGCATCGCAATGGGGGTGACGCTGATCCGCTTGTTGATGATGGGGATGCCGTACTCGGCGGCAATGGCCTCCACGGTGGGGACCAGTTTGCCGGCCCGGGTGGTGATTTTGCGGTAGATCTTCTCGCAGGCCCGGGCGGGGTCGGGGTCGATGCAGTCCAGCAGGCTGATGCCCATGGTCACCGTCCGGACGTCCAGGTTCTCCTGGGTGAACATCTCAATGGTCTCGAGGATATCCCCCGTGTTGAACATACTCATTTGATGTACTCCTCCCGGTCAGATGGTGTGCATGGCGTCAAAGACTTCCTGCCGGGTCAGGGTGATCTGCATCTCCATCTCACCGGCCAGGGCGTCGATGCGGCGGCGCAGCTCCTCGTGGCTGACGTTGCAGTTGGCGATATCCACCAGCATGATCATGGCAAACATCCCCTGCAGGATGCTCTGGGTGATGTCCTCGATGTTGATGCCCAGCTCACTGCACAGACCCGACACCCGGGCAACCACACCGACGGTGTCCTTGCCGACAACTGTAATAAACGCTTTCATAATCCGTCCCTCTTCTCAATTGCAGGCGAATGGCGGGGCCATGGCCCCTTGACTTATTTAGTATAGCAGATTTGACGAATTTTGAACACTCCTTTTAGAAAAAAAGGCAAACCGCCCCCGCTCCGCTCCCAATTGGTGGAAAAGCAGGTGCATTCTGGCCCGGGGTGTGCTATACTTGACTTATTCTGTTCATGAAGAAGGAGTGCAAGGATATGGAACAGCTTTTGAAATTACTGGAAAACAATGCCCGCCTCCCCCTGGAGGATATCGCCGCCATGCTGGACAAGTCTGTGGATGAAGTGGCCGCCATGATGGACGAGGCCACGGCCAAGGGCTATATCAAAGGCTACAAGACCCTGGTGGACTGGGAAAAGGTGGGGATTGACCAGGTGGAAGCCGTCATCGAGCTCCACGTCTCCCCCAAGAAGAGCCGCGGCTTTGATGAGATCGCCACCACCATCGCCTCCTTCGAGGAGGTGGAGAGCGTGCTGCTGATGAGCGGCGGCTATGACCTGCAGCTGATCATCAAGGGCAAGACCTTCCAGGAAGTGGCCCTGTTTGTGGCCAAGCGCCTGTCCCCCCTGGACGACGTGCTGTCCACCGCCACCCACTTTGTCCTCCGCACCTACAAGCGGGAGGGCAAGTTCTACCAGCTGGAAGAGATCGACGAAAGAGAGTGCGTGCTGTGATGGACTACGATAAACTGATTGCGCCCGCCGCAGCGGCCATGCGTCCCTCCGGCATCCGCAAATTCTTCGACCTGGCCGCCGAAATGCCCGAGTGCATCAGCCTGGGCGTGGGCGAGCCCGACTTCAAGACCCCCTGGGCCATCCGGGAAGCCGGCATCGACTCCCTGGAAATGGGCCACACCAAGTACACCTCCAACGCCGGCCTGAAGGAACTGCGGGTGGAAATCGCCCGGTACCTGGAGCGGCGGCTGGACCTCCACTATGACCCCCTCCACGAGATCCTGGTGACGGTGGGCGGCAGCGAGGCCATCGACATGTGCATCCGCACCCTGGTTTCCCCGGGGGACGAGGTGATCATCCCCGAGCCCTGCTTTGTCTGCTATGATCCCATCACCACCCTGTCGGGGGGCGTGCCGGTCCATCTGCCCTGCCGCCAGGAGGACCAGTTCAAGCTCAACGCCGATGCCCTGCGGAAGGCCATCACCCCCCGGACCAAGCTGCTGATTATGCCCTTCCCCAACAACCCCACCGGCGCCGTCATGGGCCGGGAGGAGCTGGAAGCCGTGGCCGAGGTGATCCGGGGCACCGACATCATCGTCCTGTCGGATGAGATTTACGCCGAGCTGACCTACGGCCCCCGCCATGTGTCCATCGCATCCCTGCCGGGGATGCGGGAGCGGACGGTGGTGGTGAACGGCTTCTCCAAGACCTACGCCATGACCGGCTGGCGGCTGGGCTATGCCTGCGGCCCCGAGCCCATCCTCAAGGTGATGACCAAGATCCACCAGAGCGCCATTATGAGCGCCCCCACCACCAGCCAGTACGCCGCCATCGTGGCCCTGCGGGAGTGCGACAACGAGATCGAGCGGATGCGGGAAGAGTACAACATGCGCCGCCGCCTGGTGGTCAAGGGCTTCAACGACATGGGCCTCACCTGCTTTGAGCCCCAGGGCGCCTTCTACGCCTTCCCCTGCATCAAGTCCACCGGCATGACCAGCCAGGAATTCTGTACCACCCTGCTGGAGGAAAAGCATGTGGCCCTGGTGCCGGGGGACGCCTTCGGCGACTCGGGGGAGGGCTACTGCCGCGTATCCTACGCCTACTCGGTGGACCATCTGCGGGAGGCCCTGCGGCGGATCCGCGCCTTCCTTCAGGAACGCGCCCAGTAAGGAGGCCCTGCGCTATGGCATTACCCTTGCAGAAAGTCAGCCTGCTGGCCCCTGCCAAGCTGAACCTGTCCCTGGACGTGGTGGGCATCCTGCCGGGAGGGTACCATGCCCTGGACATGGTCATGCAGGCGGTCAGCCTCTACGAGCAGGTGACCCTGCGCCGGAGCCCTGACCTGGTGATCCGGCTGCCGGGCAGCCGGGTGACCCCCGGGCCCAAGAACACCGCCTACAAGGCCGCTCTGGCCTTTTTCCACTATACCGGCCTGCTGGCCGGGGTGGAGATCACCATCCGCAAGAGCGTCCCGGTGCGGGCCGGCATGGGGGGCGGCTCTGCGGATGCCGCCGCGGTCCTGGTGGGCCTTAACGCCCTCTACGGCGCCCGGCTGTCCATGACCGAGCTGTGCGCCCTGGGGGCCTCGGTGGGGGCCGACGTGCCCTTCGCCCTGATGGGGGGCACCTGCCGGGTCCAGGGGCTGGGGGACCTGATCAAGGCCCTGCCCCCCTGCCCTGACTGTTGGTTCACGGTGGTGATGCCGGGCTACGGCATCTCCACCCCCGCTGCCTTTGCGGCCTATGACCAGATCGGTTCTCCCACCCATCCCGACTGCGCCGCCCAGGAGGCGGCCATCCGGGCCGGGGACCTGCCGGGCCTGTGCGCCGCCGCGGGCAACGCCCTGGAAATCTGCGCCGGGGGCGCCGACACCGCCAGCCTGAAGCAGGCCCTGCTGGACCAGGGGGCCAAAGGGGCCCTGATGACCGGCAGCGGCGCTGCTGTCTTCGGCATCTTTGACGCCGAGGAACCGGCCCGCCGGGCCGCTGAGGCCCTGGCAGCCGAGGGCCGCCAGATCTTCGTGCTGCGCCCCGACCGGGGCGGGGCCCGAATTGTGAAGGCCAGCCGGTAAAACTTGATACATCCCAGGCGGGCCGGGAAAGTTTCCCGGCCCGCCCTTTTTTTGGCATAAACTCAGGGCAGCAGGCCCATACTTTCGGCGAATCCACCGAAAGGAGCCTGCTGTCCTATGTTTTCCTCTCCCCGTTCCCTCCTCACCCGCGCCCAGATGCTGACGGTCTGCCTGGCCCTGCTGGGGGGCCTGCTGCTGTCCGGCGCTGCCGGGTGGTTTGACGCCCAGCAGCAGACCGGCCAGGCCCTCCGGGCCGACACCATCCGGCTCCACGTCCGGGCCGACAGCGACTCTGTGCTGGACCAGACCTGCAAGCTGGCGGTGCGGGACGCCCTGCTGGAACTCACCAGCCGCCTCTATGCCGGCGCCGGCAGCGCCCAGGAAGCCCGTGCCATCGCCGCCCGGCACCTGCCTGACTTCCAGCTGGCGGCCCGGCAGGCCCTGGCCCGGCTGGGCCAGGACAAGCCGGTCCAGGTGAGCCTGGTGAACATGTACTTCGACACCACCCGCTATCGGGATTTCTCTCTCCCCGCCGGCCGCTACGATGCGGTGCGGGTGGACATCGGCCAGCCCGGCACCTACGGCCGGAACTGGTGGTGCGTCCTCTACCCCGGCCTGTGCACCGCGGCCTGCGGGGGCTACGACGACCCCGCCCAGACCGACCTGATCTGCGGCCAGTACATCCTCCGGTTCCGGGTGGTGGAGCTGTGGCAGCAGCTCACCGCCTCCCGCCGGGACAAGACCTTCATCGCCCTGGGGTAACCTTCCCCCGCCAGGCCGCATACAGTGGCCCAGGAGGTGGATTACACTATGGCTAAACCCGCATACTATTCCCTGTGCCAGACCGGTTCCAGCGGCCCCGATGTGGCCCTGATCCAGACCTGGCTCAACGGCATCCGCAGCACCTGCACCCGCTACCCCGTCCTGACGGTGGACGGCATCTTTGGTTCCTCGACCGCCCTGGCGGTCCAGGAGTTCCAGCTGTCGGTCAGCATTACCGCTGACGGCAAGGTGGGCCGGGTCACCTGGGATGCCCTGTACGAAAAATACGCATCCCTCCACGGCGGCCAGGAGCAGTACCCCGGCATCGTCATCCGCAGCGGCCAGAAGGGCGCCACCGTCAAGAGCGCCCAGCAGCGGCTCAATGTGAAGGGGGCCCGCATCACCGCCGACGGCAAATTCGGCGACGCCACCTATGCCGCGGTGGTCAGCTTCCAGAAGGCCAGCGGCCTGACGGTGGACGGCTCCATCGGCAAAATCACCTGGACCCGGCTCTATCTCTGAGCCGGCCGCGGCCCCGGGCTGTACCGGTCCGGGGCCGGTACATATTCCGCCGCCGGGCCGGGCATACTGGCATCGGAGGTGTAACACCATGGAACATTCCGCAAGACTGTCCGGCCGGCCGGAGGACCTTCCCCCGGCCCAGCCTGTCCCCAGCCCGGCGCCCACCGTCCAGACCCCTCACCCGGGGCCTGACAGTGCCCCCAGGGCCGGCATCCCTGTCACCGACGGCACACCGGCGGCCTGCCGCCAGAAAAACGCCGCCGGCTTCCTGGCCGGGGACACCCCCGGCATCATGGCCACCTATGGCGGCGGGGACCGGGAACCCGGTTCCCCCATCCCCACCCTGGAGAGCGAGGACACCGTCCGGGATCTGGTCCACTGGCGGCAGGAAGCCCCCTACGGCTGAGCCGCCCTGAAAAAATGTGAAAGATTTTTGTTTACCGGTTGCAATCCGTGCCCGCTTCCTTTATTATGGGAAGGAACGAATTTCATTCGCCCCATTTTAAAAAAGAAAGCAGGTATGGCACCATGGCAGAAATCAAATACGACATCATCCAGAAAATCGCGGTCCTGTCCCAGCGGCCCAGAGGCTGGGAGCGTCAGCTCAACCTGATCAGCTGGAACGACGGCGAACCCAAGTACGACATCCGGGACTGGTCCCCTGACGGCAGCCGGATGGGCAAGGGTATTTCCCTCAGCGCCGAGGAGATGGGAATCCTGAAGGGCATCCTGGCCGACATGGAGGAGATCACCGTCCCCGAGGAGCCCGAGCTGCCGGAGGAATGAGATGACCCAGCGGGAAGAATTTCTGTCCATTTTCCGCCAGCACGTCACCCGGCCCGGGGCCGAGCGGCTGCTGGACTGGCTGGACAACAAGACCGACTTCTTTACCTGCCCGGCGTCCACCCGGTTCCACGGGGCCTGTGAGGGAGGGCTGTGCATGCACAGCCTCAACGTCTACCACGCCCTCCACGACCGCTTCTTCCAGGAGGGGGACAGCGAGGAGAGCTTTGCCATCTGCGCCCTGCTCCACGACCTGTGCAAGGCCAACTACTACAAAGTCTCCACCCGCAATGTGAAGAACGACGCCACAGGCCAGTGGGAAAAGGTTCCCTACTACACGGTGGAGGACCAGTTCCCCTACGGCCATGGGGAAAAGAGCGTTTTCCTGATCGAGCGGTTCATGCGTCTGAAAACCGAGGAGGCGGTGGCCATCCGCTGGCACATGGGAGGCTTTGACGACGCCGCCCGGGGCGGCAGCTTCGCCATCTCGGAGGCCTACGACCGCTATCCCCTGGCCATCAAGCTCCACATCGCCGACCTGACCGCCACCTATCTGATGGAACATCACACCAGCAGCGTCCGGTAAAAATCAAACGGACACCAAAAAAGCCCTGCCGCAGTGTGAACCGCCCCATATTGTGCGGACAGTACAAAAAAGCCCCAAGTGTAGGATATTAGGATTCAGCAGGAGTGGCGGAGCGTTAGCGGAGCCACTCCTG